>NZ_JBFUMY010000071.1:18998-48138 GCF_054049135.1 Kitasatospora sp. P5_F3
GGCCCGCCCCCGGTCGGGGCGGCCGTCGCCCGCGCCTCGGGCTCGCCGGACACGCCGGACACGTCGGGTGGGACCGGGCAGAACGGCGGCGCCGGGCAGAACGGCGGCGACGCCGGGCAGGATTCGCCCAACTCCGAAGCAAAGCCCAGCAGTCCAGCTGCCGAACCCTTGCCGGCCTCCGTGCCGACCAGCCTCAGGATCCCCGCCATCAAGGTCAGCGCTCCACTGCTCGGACTCGGCCTTGATGCGTCCGGTCACCTGGACACGTCGCCGGTTGGCAAGTCCAACCAGGCCGGCTGGTACCGGAACGGCCCCTCCCCGGGTTCAGCCGGCAACGCGATCATGGCGGGCCATGCGGACACCCGCTCCGGACCCGCCGTCTTCTACCGGCTCGGACTGCTTCGACCGGGCGACAAGGTCGAGGTGGCCCGGCAGGACCGGCGGACGGCGGTCTTCACCATCGACGCGGTACGGATCTACCCCCGTACGGCCTTCCCCGACGCCGCCGTCTACGGTCCCACCGAGCGGCCCGAACTGCGCGTCATCACCTGCGGCGGGAAGTACGACAAGAAGTCCGGGTACTCGGACAACGTCGTGGTGTTCGCGCACCTCAGCTCGACCCGCTGAGCGGTCCCCCGGGCGGTCTCGCCCGGGGGCGCGAGGGGCGGGCGGGGGCGTGCGGCGGATCAACCGTCAGCGGACCGGCCGTCGGCGGATCGGCTGCGCGGGTTCCTGCTCGCGCAGCCCGCCGGGCAGTGCGATCTGCGGGCCGAGGAGATCGCTTCGGACCGGCCGCCCAGTGAGCTCGGGCTGTCCTCGCGTGGCGCCGTGGCGGTGGCCCGGGCCCCAGGTTCGCGGGGCCGGGCCGAGTGAGCGGCCGGATTCAGCTCAGGGCCACTGGATCGGAGGGTGCTCCATCGGGCCACCGACCGGGGCGAGTTGGGCCCGGCGGTCGGTCCAGCCGGTGAGGGCGGTGCGGCAGGCGTGGTCGAGGTGGCGCAGCCCGGTCAGGTCGAGCTGGACGGGCCGGTCGGCGGGCAGGGCCTCCAGGGTCTCCAGCAGTCGGGGCAGGCGGAGGAAGGTCGCATGCCCGGAGAGCCGCACCAGCACGCTGCCGTCGGCCCGTTCGGTGCGCTCCCAGTGCACGTGCGAGGTCTCCCAGGCGGCCTTGAGGACCGCGAGCAGCAGGCCCGCCAGTACGCCGTCGAACATGTTGGTGGCCACGATGGCGAGTGCCGTGACGATCAGCACCACCGCCTCGCCCCGGTACGAACGCCACAGCGGCAGCAGGGACTTGACGGGCAGCAGCTTCGCCCCGGCGTGCACCAGCACCCCGGCCAGCGCGGCCAGCGGAATCACCGAGAGGGCGGCGGGCAGCAGCGCCGCGAAAAGCAGCAGCCAGACACCGTGCAGCACCCGCGAGGCCTTGGTCCTGGCGCCCGCCTGCACGTTGGCGGCGCTGCGGACGATCACGGCGGTCATCGGCAGCGCACCGAGCAGCCCGCACACCGCGTTGCCCGCGCCCTGGGCGACCAACTCCTTGTCGTAGTGTGTGCGCGGGCCGTTGTGCAGCCGGTCCACCGCCGCCGCGCTGAACAGGCTCTCGGCGGAGCCGATCAGCGCGAAGGCCAGCACCGTGCCCAGCGCACCGGCCTGCGCCAGCACGGCGAAGTCCGAGGCGCCGGGCAGCCGGACGGCCGCCAGCAGACCGGAGACCTCGACCTTGGCGACCGGGAGGCCGAGCCCGGCGACGAGGACGGTGGCCGCTGCGACGGCGACCAGCGGGGCCGGCACCAGCCGGGCCCGGGCGGGCAGTTGCTGCCAGCCGATCAGTACGGCGACGGTGCCGACGCCGACGGTCGCAGCCGTCAGGGCGGCCGGATCGGCGGCGGTGTCGGTGACCAGTCGCGGCAGCCCGGCCAGCTTGGCGAGGCCGGAGCCGGGAGCCTTGCGGTCGGCCATCGCGTAGAGCTGACCGGCGATCAGCACCAGCCCGATCCCGGCCAGCATGCCGTGCACCACGGCGACCGAGATGGCCCGGAACCACCGGCCCAACCGGAAGACGCCCATGGCCAGTTGCAGCAGCCCGGCGGTCAGCGTGATGACGCCGAGCGCGGACGGCCCGTGCTGCTGCACCGCCTCGTACACCAGCACGGTCAGCCCGGCGGCGGGCCCGGACACCTGGAGGCTGCTCCCCGGCAGCAGGCCGGCCAGCAGACCGCCGACAATGCCGGTGATCAGGCCGAGCTCGGCCGGCACTCCGGAGGCGACGGCCACGCCGACGCAGAGCGGAAGGGCGACCAGGAAGACGACGACGGAGGCGGCAAGGTCTCGTTGCAGATGGGCAGCACGAATCATCAGGTCCTCAGGGGAGAGTGACGAATTCCCAGATTAGCCCGGTGAGTTGAGCTGCCATCAAGAATCGGTAAAACAAGGTTGTGTGATGAATAAATGGAAGGAGAAATGCCGGAAGCGAATGGTCGGATCATCGCAATAACAGGAGGAGGCGGCAGAAATCAACGGCGCTGCGTGTATTCCCGTACCGGCACGGCCCGGGTGGGGGCGGTCCGCTGGGGCGGCGCGGTCGTGCCGTTCAGAGTGGCCACGAAGGCGGCCAGTTCGGCGGCCTGCGAGGCGGTGAGGCCGCGCTTGAGTACCGCTGTGAACGTGAAGTCACTGATGTACAGGAGGAGGAACTCCGGGGTGTCGACCACCTTGAGGTACTGCTCCCACGCGATCTCGGTGTGCCAACCGGGCCGCCGGATCGTGACTGCTTCGTCGGTCAGTTCCACCGCGGTCGTCCCGGTGGCCCGGGCCACCGATTTCCGGACGGCCCGGCGGGTCCCCAGGGTCAGCATGTACAGCCCGCAGGCGCCGCCCGTCAGGCCGGCGAACACGATCGGGTAGTTCCCCACTGAGAGCATCAGCAGAGCGTCGGTGAACAGGACGATCACAAACACCCACATGTTGCGTCGGCGGCGGCGTAGGCCCACTCGCGACGCGCGGAGCAGCTCCTCGAACGAAACCCGGTACGACGTGCTGATATTCAAAACTTCCCCCGGGAGTCCGCAGTGACAAGATCAGGACTCTAGGGGGTGATCGTCTTCCCGTCCAGGTGATCATCCGTCGGCTCCGACAGCCCGGTGGCGAGGTCGACGAACAGGGCGGCGGACCAGCCGAAGCCCGAGGTGGCGCGGGTCGCGCGGGCGCCGGTGAGCGGGTTCCAGTACTCGTACAGGCCCCCCGCGTCGCGGACCATGGCCAGGGTGCGCAGGCGGAGCTCGTCCGCGGTGGCGGCGAAGCCGGAGCGGCGCAGGCCCTCGATGAGGAGGTAGTTGACGTTGAGCCAGACCGGGCCGCGCCACATCGCGTCCGGGTCGAAGGCGGGATCGTCGAACGCCACCGTGGGGACGGGGTGTTCGCCCCAGTAGCGGGCTGAGCGGAGCTCCTGCTCGAGTGCTGTGGCCACCTCGACGGGGAGGCGACCGGTGAACAGCGGCATGAGGTCGAGCGCGGTGCGGACCGAGACGGGCTCGCCGCCCACCAGGGTGCGGAACCGGGTGCCGTTCCAGCGCCGGGCGACCAGCAGCTCGGTGTGGGTGGCGGCCTGTGCGCGCCAACGATCGGCCTCGGTCGGCAGGTTGAGGGCCTCCGCGATGTCGGCCAGGCGGTCGGCCTGGAGGATCAGGTAGGAGTTGAGGTCGGGGGGCTCGGCGCGCGGGCCGTAGTCCCAGACGGGGCTGTCGTCGAGACCGGACGAGTAGGGGTGCAGGTACTCGGGGAGACCGTCGCCGTCCGGGTCGGAGGCGGTGAACCACCAGGTGTGCGTGCGGACCAGCTTCGGGTAGACCGAGGCGAGGAACGGGAGGTCCGGGTCGGTCTGGTGGATCTTCCAGACGGCCCAGGCGGCCAGCGGCGGTTTGGTGACCGGTACCGGCTCCGAGGAGGGTACGGCGCCGTTCGCCCGCCCGACGTGCTCGCTCAGCCGGGCGAGGTCCGAGCGGGGGAGGTCGGTGGTCTCGGCCAGCACCCCGTGGTCGTGGACGACGTCGGGGAGTTGGCCGTCGGGGAGCTGGTGGTCGAGGAGCAGCAGGATCTGGTCGCGGGCGAGCGCGGGCGAGGCATGGCGCAGCGCGACGGCGTGGAAGAGGGCGTCCCAGTTCCAGACGCCCACGTACCCGTACTTGGAGGGGACGAGCCCCTCGCGGCCGCCGATCGGCAGCAGGTTCACGGCCAGCGTCCACCAGGCCATCCTGGCCCGCTCCACCAGGTCCGCCCGGACGGGCGGCAGCCGGGCGAACCACTGCTCCCAGCGAGCCTCGGCCGCCTCCCGTACGGCCGTCGCTGACCAGCTTCCCGGCGGGCCGGTCAGCACGTGGCATCCGGTGAGTGCCACCGCCTGCTCGGTCCCGTCCGACAGCCGCCAGGACGCGTGGGCGTGCTGCCCCGAGACCACCAGGGTCGCCGGGTCGGCGAACATCAGCGAGACCCCGTTCGCGAACGCCACCTCGGACGGCGTCGCCGAAACGACGGGTACGGTAAGCCCGTTGGCGTCGCGGACGGTCAGCGCGGTCAGTTCGGTGGTCTCGTCGAGCGGGGTCTCGTACTCCGCCCGGGCGACCCGGAGGCCGTCCGGGCCGGCCGTCACCAGCAGACGCGAGCCGCGTTCGGTGAACGGCTGCTCCACGAGGTCGAGGGTGAACATCAGCGCCCGCCCAGACCCGAGGAGGCCATGCTGTTGAGGATCCTGCGCTGCCCGATCAGGAAGGCGATCAGCATCGGCACCACGGTCATCGCCGACAGGGCGGCGGTCAGTCCGTAGTCCACGCCGCCGCGTTGGGAGTTGAAGGAGTCCAGCAGCAGCGGGATGGTGAACAGGTCCGGGGTGTTCAGGAACACCAGCGGGAAGAAGTAGCTGTTCCAGCTGGCCAGGAAGACGATGATGCCGAGCGTCCACAGGCCGGGCCGGATGTTGGGCAGGATGATCCGCCAGAAGATGGTCCAGCGGTTGGCGCCGTCGATCCGTGCCGCGTCCTCCAGCTCGACCGGAATGGCCCGGATGAACTGGCGGAGCAGGAAGACCGCGAACGGGTTGGCGATCGCCGGCAGGATCAACGCCAGGTGGGAGTCGATGAGTTGGAGTTTGGCCAGCATGATGTACAGCGGCACGATGGTGACCTGGGCCGGGACCATCTGGGTGGCCAGGAACAGGCCGAACAGCGGCCCCGAGCCGCGGAACGGTATCCGGGCGAAGGCGTAGGCGGCCATCGCGCCGGTGAACAGGGTGGCCGCGACGGTGACGGCCGCGATGTACATGCTGTTCCAGTAGGCCCGCCCGATCGGCACCTCCTCGAGCACGTCCGGGTAGTTCTGCGAGCGCCAGGGGCTGGGCAGCCAGGCCAGTGGCTCGTTGATCATCTGGCTGACGCCCTTGAAGGAGGTCAGCATCATCCAGACGAACGGGAACAGCATGATCAGGCCGCCGAGGGTGAGGACGGCGTGCAGCAGGATCTGTCTCCGGTGGGTCATGCCGTCCTCAGGACTCGTAGTGGACGAAGCGCTTCTGCGCCTTGAACTGGACCGCCGTGACGACCAGCGTCAGCACCAGCAGGATCAGCGCGGCGGCACTCGACAGGCCGAACCGGAACTCCCGGAAGCCCTGTTGGTAGACCTTGTAGACGATGGTCTGGGCCCCCTCGTTGTGGTCGGGGTTGACCAGGACGTAGATCAGGTCGAAGGCCTGGAACGAGCTGATCACCGACACCACCAGAGTGAAGAAGACGGTCGGCGAGAGCAGCGGCAGGATGACCGAGCGCAGCGTCTGCCACGGCCCGGCGCCGTCGATCCGCGCGGCCTCGATCAGGTTGGCCGGGATGGTGGCCAACCCGGCCAGGAAGATCACCACGTTGAGGCCCAGCGAGGACCAGATCGTCACGACGGCGATGGCGGGGACGACCCAGGTCGGATCCTCGAGCCAGCTCGGCAGCGTGACGCCGAACAGGTCCTGCACCGTCCCGTTCAGGATGCCGTCACTGCCGCCGCCCAGGATCATCTGCCAGATCACCGACACCGCGACCGAACTGGTCACCACCGGCAGGAAGTAGATCACCCGGTAGGCGGTCCGGCCCCGGACCCCGTGCAGGGCGAGCGCCAGCAGCAGGGCCAGCACCAGCCCGCCCGGCACGGTGATCAGGCCGATCTTGACGGTGTTCCAGACCGCGCGGCCGAAGCCCGGATCGGTGAGCAGGGCCCGGAAGTTGTCCAGCCCCACCCAGGTGGTGTCGCCGAGGCCGTCCCACTCCATGAAGGACAGCACGATCGCGAAGCCGAGCGGGCCGACCAGGAACACCAGCAGGCCCAGCAGTTGGGGCGCCAGGAACACCACGGCCCACCAGCGGTCCCGCCGCCGCCAGAGCGGCTCCGCGCTCAACTCTTCGGGCCCTTCAGGCCGTCGACCAGGGTCTGCAGCTGGGTCATGCCCTCGTCGAAGCCGACCTTGCCCTCCCAGATCTTCATCAGGTGGTCGTTGACGGCCTTGGTCAGGCCGGGGACGGCGACCTCGTCGGGGTAGTTGGCGAAGCCCTTGTCGCGGACGTCGAGGAAGGTCTGGGCGTGCGCGGGGTACTTGCCGTCCGTCACCAGGCTCTCGGCACCCTTGACGGACGGCACGGCGCTGCCGCCCTTGAGCCGGAGCTGTTGGCCCTCCTTGCTGACGAACTCGGTCAGGAAGGTGAAGGCCTCCTTCGCGTGCTTGCTGTCCTTGTTGATGGTCAGGTAGGACGCCGCGACCGCACCCTGGATCGGCTGCCCGGACTCCGAGGGGAACGGCACGATGTCGTAGTTCGGGCGATCGCCGCCCTTGTCGATGCCCTCGATCACCCAGCGGCCGCCGGCGTAGAAGCCGGCCTTGTGCTTGATGAACTGGGTGGACGGACCGTTGCCTTCGGGCAGCAGGTCGGCGGAGGCGAAGGTCTTGTCCCGGTAGCCGTCGGCGAGGGTCTTCAGCGCCTGCCGGGCCTTCGGATCCGACGGCGCGACGAACTTGCCGTCCTCCCAGACCTTGCCCCCGAAGCCGTTGACCAGCCTGTAGTTGGCGCCGTACCAGTTCCAGAAGATGGAGCCGTACTTGCCGGCCGCCTTGAGCTTGGCGTTCATCTCCAGGTAGGTGGCCATGGTCCACCGGCCGGCCTCGTTGAGCGCGGCCGGGTCCTCGGTGATCCCGGCCTCGGCCAGGGCCTTCTTGTCGAACCAGAGCACCTCGGGGTTGGTGTCGTTGGGCACGCCGTAGGTGACCCCGCCCTTCTTCGCACCGCCGTAGATGCCCTCGAAGAAGTCCGTGGGCCTGCTCTTGCTCTGCGGCCCGGCCAACTGCGCGTCGAGCGGGGCGAGTACGCCGTCCGCGACCAGCTTGCCGATGTAGTCGTCACCGACGTAGAAGACGTCGGGGGCGGTCCTGGAGGTGAGCTGGGTGAGCAGCTTGGGATGGTAGTCCTCGTAGGAGGCGACCGGTTCGAGCTTCAGCGTGATGTTCGGGTACTTCTTGGTGAAGTCGTCGGTGAAGGCCTTGAAGACCGCCATGTCCTCGGCCGAGCCCCAGGTCGCCCAACGCAGGGTGACCTTCCCGTCCTTGGCGTCACCGGCGGCGCCGTTGGTCCCGCTGCACGCGGACACGCACAGGGCGGTCGCGACGGCGAGCAGTGCGGTTCTTCTCGTGAAAGTTGACACCAGGTGCCTCCGAGCTGGGGGTGGGTGGATGGGGGTGGAGCGAGGTCAGGCGAGGCCGCCGCCGTCGACGACGAGCGCGGAGCCGGTGACGAAACTGCTGGCGTCGCCGGCCAGGAACAGCACCGCGGCGGCGATCTCCTCCGGCGAGCCCGCGCGGCCCATCGGCCGGTCGGCGGCGTCCTTCTCGAACACCGCCCAGTCCTCGGCGAGTTGGCGGGCTTCGTCGCGGAGCATCGGCGTCATGGTGTCGCCGGGGTTGACCGAGTTGACCCGGATGCCCGCGGCGGCGTGGTCGATGGCCAGGGCACGCGTCATGTTGACGACCGCGGCCTTGGAGGCGCAGTAGGACAGCGCGTTGCCGCCGCCCTTGAGTCCCCAGCCCGAGCCGGTGTTGACGATGGAGCCGCCCTCCGTCATCGCCGGGACGGCGAACCTGCACATCAGGTAGACCGACCTGACGTTGACGGCCATCACGAGGTCCCACTCGTCGACGGGGATCTCCAGCGCGGTCTTGCGGCGGATGATCCCGGCGTTGTTGAACAGGACGTGCAGTCCACCGTACGTCTCGACGGCGGTCCGAACGATCCGCTCACAGTCGGTCTCCGACGAGACGTCAGCCCGGACGGCGACGGCCCGGCCGCCGTCCGCCTCGATCTCGCGGACGACCTCGGCGGCGTCCGCCAGGTCGGCGATCACCACGGCGGCGCCCTCGGCGGCGAACAGCCTGGCGGTGGCGCGGCCGATGCCTGAGGCACCGCCGGTGACGATGGCGACCTTGTTCTGGAGGGTGTTCATGAGTCCTCGCTCGCTGACTGGATGCGGTAGATCACTGATTCGCGGTACCCGGTGACGACCCGGGCGGGTCCGCTGAGTGCGGCGTCGGTCGCGGTGTCGCCGCTGTCCACCAGCAGTGGCCGGCCGCCGAGCGCGGCGAGCTTCTGCTGGGTGGCGAGCACGGTGATCCCGGCCAGCCGGTCCAGCACCCGGGGGCTGAACTGCTGGTTGCCCCGGCCGATCACGAACCCCTGCCCGCCGATGACGGAGAGAATGGCATGCGTGACCTGTGACATGGCAAGGGTGAGCAAGGTCTGCTCGGTGACGTCCGAGGCGAGCAAGACGCCGTCCCTGACCACGTCCACCCCCAACGGCGTGAGCTCCAGGCCGAGTTCACGTCCCACCGCGAGCGTGGTCGCGCCAGGCCCCAACGCGTAGGCCGTGCCGGGCAGCATGGAGGCTGCCACCGCGCGCGCGATCGACTCCACCGAGCCGGGAGGTGCCGAGGACGACCCGGTCTTACGGCCGCTGAGCCGCGCCCGGGCGGCCGGCACCCGGAGCGTCCCGTACAGCCGGGCGCCCACCTGCCCCGACCGGTACGCCTCCTCGTCGAGGTCGACCACCTCCGCCTCCAGCGTCGTCCCGTCGAACCCGGCCGCAGTCGCCCCGGCCGCGAACGGGCTGACCGCGAAGCAGCCGGAGTAGACCTTCACCCCGGCCGGTACGCCGAGCACCGCCCCGGTCGGCCGGGCGTCCAGCACGTCCCGCGCCGTCCCGTCCCCGCCGACGAACAGCAGCAGGTCCACCCCGCCGAGCGCCGCCACCGCCGCCCGGGTGTCCGCCGCGCCGGTGACGTGTGCCGGGCGGTGGACGAGCTCGTACGGGACTCCGGCCGCGACTGCACTGTCCTCGCCCATCGGGCCTGCCACGGTGCGGAGGTGGAGTGCCGGGCACCGCGCGTGCAGGGCCCGGAGCGCGGCGGTCGCGCGGCCGGCCGCCCGGGGGACCGAACCCAGGGCGAGTGCCCTGGCCTGGACGGCCGGTCCGTCGCTGCCCTTGAGCGCGGCCGGGCCGCCCAGGCCCGCCACGGGGTTGACGATCAGTCCGACGATCACCGACGGTGCTTCCGGCAGTAGGCCCGCCAGGTGGGGGACCACTGCGCCGGATCGTCCAGCGAGGTGGGGTCGATCCGGTGGACGGTCTGGTTGTAGGGCGCGTTCCTGACGAACTCGGGGTCCTGGCGGGCCTCGGTGGCGACCTGGGCGAGGATCGCGGCGTACTCGTCCAGATCCTCCCGGGAGTACGACTCGGTCGGCTCCAGGGTGAAGGGCTCGGGGACCACGTACGGGTGGTGGCTGGTCCAGTAGTGCACGCCGAAGTCGCCGGCGCGGATGCCGATCTCCTCCGAGTGCACACCGGTCTCCTCGGCCAGCTCCTGCCAGGAGTACCTGACCTGCTCCACCCGCCGCTTGTCCGGCCAGGGGACGGAGGCGCCGGGGATCTGCAGCACCTTGTGCAGCAGGTAGTTGTTGTTGAGCACCGCCGTCTCCGCTACCTCGCGCAGGCCGTCCGCACCGAGCGCCATCACCCAGGCGTAGGCGCGTACGACGTTGGGCGTGACCCCGAGGAACGGCCGGATCTTCCCGACCGGACTCGCCGGGGAGCTCAGCGTGTACGACTCGCCGTCGCGGTCGACCACCGGGCCCGGCAGGAACGGGACCAGGGCTTCGGAGACTCCGCAGGCGCCGGCCGCGGGCCCGCCGCAGGCGTGCGGCGTCGAGAAGGTCTTGTGCAGGTTGAAGTGGCACAGGTCGAACCCGGCGTCGCGGGCCCGGGTGATGCCGAGGATGCCGTTCGCGTTGGCCTGGTCGTAGCACGCCAACCCGCCTGCGGCGTGGACCAGTTCGACGAACTCCCGGATCCTCGGGTTGAAGATCCCGGTGTCCTCCGGGTTGGTGATCAGCAGCGCGGCGGTACGCGGGCCGACCGCCGCGCGGAGCGCCTCGATGTCGGGGTAGCCGTCGGCGTCCGGCATCAGGGTGATCACCTCGTACCCGGCGACCTTCGCGCACGCGGCGTTCGACGGGTGCGAGAACATCGTGGTGACGACCTGGTCGCGCTGCCCGCCCTCACCCCGGGAGGCGTGGTAGGCGCGGATCATCGCGAGGTTGGCGTAGATCGCCGCCGAGCCCGCGCCGGGCTGAAGAGAGACTCGGGTCATGCCGGAGATCTCCTCGAGGATCTGCTCCAGCCGCCAGTAGATCTCCAGCACGCCCTGCACGGTGTCCTCGGGCTGCAGTGGGTGCAGCTCGGCGATCCTCGGGTCGCGGACGAAGGTGTCGTTGACCTTCGGGCTGTACTTCATCGTGCAAGTGCCCTGGCCGACATCGATGTTGAGGTCGGCGCCGAGGGTCTCCTGGGAGAGCCGGAGGTAGTGCCGGACCACCTGGTTCTGGGACAGCTCGGGCAGCGCCGGCGGAGTGGCGCGGCCGACGCCCTCGGGCAGTTCGACCAGCGGTGCGTCCGGGGCCGGGACGCCGATGCCGCGCCGCCCAGGCCGGGAGAGCTCGAAGATCATCTCCTCGTCCCAACGCGCCTGGTGGAAGCGGCGCAGGGCGGGCTTGGGTGCGACCGGCAGCGTCGCGAACGATTCTCCGTGCGAGCTCACTTGGTGCCTCCGGTGACCGAGAGGGCGTCCTTGACGGCCGCCGCGAGGGTGTCGATGTCGGCGATCGAGTGCCGCTCGGTGACGCAGACCAGGACCCGCCACGGCGAGATCCGCACCCCGCCGAAGATGCCCACGGCCCGTAGCGCCGCGAGCAGCGCGTCCGCGCTCGGCACCTCGATGGTGAACTCCCGGAAGTGGAGGGCCTCTTGGTGAAGCACCAGAGCCCCGGCCGATGCGAGCACCTGCATGGCGTACCTGGTCCGGGCGAGGATCGTCTCGCCGATCTCGCGCATGCCCTGCGGGCCCATCAGCGCGAGGTAGACGCCGGCCGTGATGCCCCACAGGGCGGCCGCGGTGCCGACCCACTCCTTGCCCTCCTCGCGCAGCGCGAAGGAGGTCCGGTCGTAGAAGACGTCGCCGAAGCCGTACTCGCCCTCGACGGCGGTCGGGGCGATGCCGAACAGGCGGGACGGGAACTCCGCGACCAGCCGCTCCTCGTCCCGGCTCGCGATGAACCCGGCCTGCCCGCCGCCGTACTGCTGGTGCATGCCGAGCGACTGGATGTCCCCGCAGACCAGGTCGGCGCCGTAGGAGGCGGGCGGTGCGAGCACGCCGAGCGAGATCGGGTCCGTGCCCACCACCAGCAGGGCTCCCACGCTGTGGGCCAGCGCGGCCAGTTCGCGTCCGCGCGTCTCGATGACACCGTGGACGTTCGGCGTCTCCAGGTACAGTGCGGCGAAGGTGTCGTCGAGGGCCGGCTCGGCGATCTCCCCCGAGTCGGCCACCGGGGCGAGCACCACCTCGAGGTCCGGGGCGAGGTAGTCGTGGATCATGCTGAGCTTGTCGGGGGCGACCGCGCCGCTGACCAGCACCCGACGGCGGCCGGTGTAGCGGGCGGCCATCCGCAGGGCCGTCCCCGCCGCCTGGAAGCCGTCGTAGACCGGCACGTTGACGACGTCCATCTCGAGCAGCTCGCCCATCATCGAGACGTACTCGAAGAGCGCCTGGAACCGGCCGTGGTCCTCGTACGGCTCGCCCGCGTAGGCGGTCAGGAACTCGCCGCGACCGTTGACCTCGTCGCACACCGCCGGGACGTGGTGCGGGTAGCAGCCGTGCCCGAGGAAACTCAGGACCCGGGTGGTGTCGGTGTTCCTGGCCAGCAGCCCGTTCAGGTGCCGGACCAGACCCTGCTCGTCCAGGAACGGCGCGGGCAGCTCGAGCGGACGGTCCAGCCGGAGGTCGGCGGGGATGTCACCGTAGAACTCGGCGACGCTCGGGGCGCCGATCTCGGCGAGCATCGCGGCCCGGGCCGCGGGGCCCGCGTTGGGTATGTAGGGATGGATCACGGCACTCCTCAGTGCTTCAGGACCACGGCGTCGCGCGGCGCGATGGCCACGGAGCCGTGCAGCTGACGACCGGTCAGCAGGTCGGTCCCGGCGGCGGGCAGGGAGACGGTGGCCGTGGTGGCCCCGTGGTTGAGCAGGAACAGGAAGTCGCCCCGGCGGCAGGCCTCGACGCCGTCCGGCAGGTCCGTCCAGGTGAGGCCGGCGGCGGCGAGCACCTCGTCCAGCACGGGCGTCAGGTCGTCGGGCAGGCAGCTGAGGTAGGTGGCCGTGCCGCGCCGGGTGATCGCCGGGCGGCCGTCCAGCGGGCCGCCCCGGTAGTGCGCGAGGGGCTGCGCGTCGTCCAGCTCCAGCCACTCGCTCCAGGTCCGGGCGGTCAGCCGGGTGCCGTCCGCCATCTCGAGCAGTTGGGTACGGTCGTCCGGGATCGGCCAGAACTCCTCGACCCGCACGCCGAGTTGGCTGCGCAGCGGCCCGGGTGCCCCACCGTCGTGGACGTGGTCGGCGGCGTCCACCACCCCGCTGAACGGGCCGACCACGAGCTGACCGGGGAAGGCGGCGAGGTTGGCGGCCTGCTGGGCGGTGCAGAGGTAGAGGTTCGGGGCGATGACGACCCGGTAGGAGGAGAGGTCGCGGTCCGGCGGCGCCAGGTCGACGGCGATGCCCCGGGCGTGCAGCGGGGCGTACCAGGAGAGCAGGAGCCGGTGCAGCCTGAGCCGGTCCGAGGGCAGCGACTCGGGTGCCTCGAGCCCCCACCAGCTGTCCCAGTCGAGTACCAGCGCGACATCCGCTTGGGTGGTGGTGCCCGCGACCTCGGCCAGCCGTCGCAGGTCCGCACCGAGGGCGAGCGTCTCCCGCCACTGGCGGGTGGCCGTCCCGCCGTGCGGGAGCATCGCCGAGTGGAACTTCTCCGGGCCGTACTTCGCCTGGCGCCACTGGAAGAACATCACCCCGTCCGAGCCGTGGGCCAGTGCCTGCAGGCTGTGCAGCCGCATGGCGCCCGGCTCCTTCGGGACGTTCACCTCGCGCCAACTCACCGCGCCGGGCGCCGACTCCAGCAGCAGCCACGGCTGCTGCTTCAGCGACCGCATCAGGTCGTAGCTGAGTGCGGCTCTGACGTGTGAGGTCGGGTCGGCGGGGTCGGGGTAGGCGTCGTCGCTGACGAAGTCCTCGGCGGCGGCCCACTTCCAGTAGTCCAGGTGGTGCAGGATGCTCATGAAGTTGGTGGTCACCGGGATGTCCGGGGTGACCTCCTTGAGCACCTCGCGCTCGGCCTCGAAGCAGGCGAGCAGTGCGTCGCTGCAGAACCGGCGCCAGTCCAGCACCTGGGTGGGGTTGACCGGGCCCGGCGCCTTCCGGGGCGGGCTGATCTGCGTCCAGTCGGTGTAGTGCTGGCCCCAACAGGACGTGCCCCAGGCGGCGTTGAGACCGTCCAGGCTGCCGTGGCGATCCATGAGCCAGCGGCGGAAGTGCCGGGCCGACTCCTCGCAGAAGCACTCGACCGTGTGGTCGGCGTACTCGTTACCGATGTGCCACATGACCAGGGCCGGGTGGGTCCCGTACCGCTCGGCCATGGCGCGGGCCAGCCGGACGGTGCCGTCCCGGAACACGGGGGAGGAGGGGCAGTAGCCCTGGCGGGAGCCGAACTCCAGCCTGGTCCCGCTCGCGTCGACGGGCTGGATCCCGGGATGCTGCCGGACCAGCCAGGGCGGCGGGGTGGCCGTAGCGGTCGCGAGGTCCACGGCGATCCCGTGCTGGTGGAGCAGGTCGAGGATCCGGTCGAGCCAGCCGAACTCGTAGACGCCCGGCTCGGGTTCGAGCCGGGACCAGGAGAAGACGGCGACGGTCGCGACGTTCACCCCCGCCTCGGCCATCAGCCGGACGTCCTCCTGCCACACCTGCTCGGGCCACTGTTCGGGGTTGTAGTCGCCGCCGAACAGCAGCCCCGGCACCCGGGTCAAGCCCATGGATTCGTCTCCCCTTCGCCCCATCGGCATTTTGTATTCAGAATACTTAGTGCAGTACTCTGCATTCGGTCAAGAGCTATGCTGGGACGGGAGATTGGGGGGCCAGATGGTGATCGAGCGCCGGCCACTGCGCGAGCAGATACGCGACGAACTGATGGAGCGGCTCACCCGCGGCGAGTTCGCCGCCGGTACGGACGTCAACGAGGCTGTGCTGGCAGCCGAGTTGGGCGTCAGCCGGACCCCGCTGCGGGAGGCCCTGATCACCCTCACGGGCGAGGGCGTGCTGGAGAGCAACCAGGGCCGTGGCTTCCGCTTCGCACCGGTCAGCCGCAAGGAGTTCCGCGAACTGGTCGCCGTCGTAGCGGCGTTGGAGTCGCTGGCGCTGGAGTCCTCCGACTCCGAGCACCTGCGAAAGATCGCCCCGGAGCTGCTGAGGCTGGCCCAGGGCTTCCCCGACCCGGTGGCCGAGCACGCCGTGGTCGACCGCCGCRACGACGAATGGCACGGCCTGCTGCTCAGCGGCTGCCCGAACGAGCGCCTGCTGGACCTGCTCACCGGCGTCAAGGCCGGTATGCGACGCTACGAGAACCTGGTCGTCGCCGAGGACGAACCGGTGGCCCGGGAGTCCGAGGAGCACTGCGAGATCGCCCGCCGCCTACTGGAGGACGACCTGCCCGGCGCGATCGAGGCCCTCAAGGCCAACTGGGTGGGCGGCATGGAGCGGATGCTGGCGCACATCCCGCAGGACTAGGAAATCTCTGCCTGGAGTTGCTTTCGGGTGCGCATCAGGATCCGGCCGAGCATGTTCTTGCCGGTACCGGTCCTGCCGCGGCCCCAGTAGTGGTCGGTGGTGGTGTCCTCGACGATCTCTTCGTCGGCGGTGGACAGGAGGATGTCGCGGATGTCCGCATGCGCTCGGAACTTGGTCGCCACGGCACGACGCATCACGTCGTCCTTGACCCGGTCCCAGTCCCGCCGCAACGGCTTGGACGGGTCACGGCCCAACTCGGCGGCACGCAACGGCGTGCGAGCCCGACGGATGAGATCGGCGTGGCGGGTGCCGATGAACTTCTGGGCCTGGAAGTAGTGCTCCGAGGTCGGCCACACCTGCCCGTCGAGGTCCAGGCCGTGCGCGGAGAAGTTGGAGAAGCAGCCGTRGGGGACTTCGTCGGCACCGTAGAAGTAGATCGTCATCCGAGCCTCGTGGCAGGTGTGGGAACCCGCACGGTCGCAGGCGCCGGGCTGCGCTCGCAACCGGATTCGGCCTCGGGCAGCCCCGGCAGACGGGGTCTGCCGGGGCGTGCGGGGCGTGGTGTGCGCCCGGGGTCAGCGGGTTGTGGCGGCTGGTGGGGGCGGGGGCGTGGTGGCGGGAGTGGGGTCGTGGTGGTCGGCGAGCCAGAAACCGGCCAGGAGGCCGGCGACGGCGAGTACCTTGTGACGGTTGCTCTTCCACCACGACGGCGAACCGGCCGCCATGAAGCGTAGCTGCGTGTAGTCCGGATGCTCCCGGGGTGGTGCGTCCTTGAACAGTCCCATGGCCTGGTGCACCTCCTTCCACCTTCAGGGGGTTCATGACCATACGCCCTGCTCTGTCTTGATCGCAGGTCTTTAATCCCGTTCCTGGGACATGAGCTGACGCATTCCCAGCTTCTGACGACCGTGATCCGATTGCGTGCACACAATCCGCTCATACCATCGGCATATTCCCTGCCAGAGGGCTAGGCTCCCACCAGTCGTGCGGTCCTGAGCCGGCGGCAGAAGAGTGACTAACTAGGCAGGACGGCTGCCCGGTCTCTGCGCGCAGCCCGGTTCCAGTGGGGGATATCAGTGCACGAAATGGTCAAGGGCGCCAATGTCGGGTTGGCCGCGCTGGACGAGGACATCGACTCCCTCATCGTGAGCCTGGGTTGGAGCAGCCCCACCGGCGACGGCGACGCCGACGTCTCGGTGCTGCTGCTCACCGAGGAGGGCAAGGTCCGGAACAACGCGGACTTCTTCTTCTACAACAACCCGACCGCCGCCGACGGGAGCGTGCAACTGCTGGGCCAGGTACCGGCCGAGACCGGCAGCGAGGACCGCATCCAGCTCGACCTGGCCGCCGTTCCCGTGGACGTCGCGCGGCTGGTGATCGCCGCAAGCCGCCACGAGCGCGCCGCCTTCGGCCAGTTGGACGACCTTCGGCTGGGCCTCGCGGACAGTACCGGCGAGCAGCTGCTGAGCTTCGCCATCACCGACGCGAGCACGGAGAGCGCTTTCGTGTTCGGCGAGATCTACCGGCGCAACCAGGAGTGGAAGTTCCGCGCCATCGGGCAGGGGTACGACACCGGGCTGGCCGGGCTGGCCACCGACTTCGGAATCGAGATCGACGATTCGGAGGACGGCACGGAAGCCCCGTCCGCCATCGAGGAGCCGGCCGCCGAGGAGCCTACGGCCGTCCCGGCGGCGGAGCCAGCCGCCGTCGAACCGCCCGCCCCGACGGAAGCGGTGGCGGTGGCGGTGGCGGTGGCGCCAGAGCCGGCGCGACGGCTGCGTACCGCGAAGAAGAAGGTCACGCTGCCCAAGGAGCGAAAGAAGTCCCTGGCGGAGAACGAGACTTGGAGCTCGGCACGGCTGTTCCCCGCCAGCACGCTGAAGAGCGACCGGGAGCGCGAGGTCCGGGCCACCTCGGTCCTGCTGTCGGTGATGGCACAGGTCCCGGAGTTCGGCCGCAAGCTCACGGCCGCGTTCGGCGCTCCGGCCGGCCGGATGGAGACCTTCACCGAGGTCTCGCTGCCGCACGGTGAATCCCCCAGGCGTCCCGACGGGGTGATCCGGGTCGAGCGAGCCGGCCGGCTCTGGACGGCGCTGCTGGAGAGCAAGACGAACGGCAACCCGCTGAAGGCCGACCAGGTCCAGGCGTACATGGACATCGCTGCCCGGCGCGGCTACGAGGCGGTCATCACGCTCTCCAACGACGTCGCGCTGGAGGGCAGCCCACTGGTACCGGTCAAGATTGACGGGCGCCGGAAGCACAAGGTCGCACTCTGGCACCTGTCCTGGGCCGAAGTCGCCTACCAGGCCAAGATGTTGATCCGCCACGAGGGGGTGGGCAACCCGGCGCACGCCTGGCTGCTGCAGGAACTGCTGCACTACCTGCAGCACGACAACTCGGGCTGCCACGGCTTCCAGAACATGGGCCCCGCCTGGGTTCCGGTCCGGAACGGGATAGACGACGAGACCCTCTGCCAGGGCGACGAGCGCGCCGTCCAGGTCGTCGAGAGCTGGGAGCGGCTGATCCGGCAGGTCTGCCTCCAGCTCGGCGGGGAGCTGGGCGCGAAGGTCCTGCCGGTCCAGCGGGCCCGCCGGGGTGAGGACCCCCGGGCCCGGCGGGTGGCGTTGGCCGACGGGCTGTGCTCGGACGGACGGCTGCACGCGGAGATCCGGGTCGACGAGGCCCCGGGGAACATCTCCATCGTGGCCGATCTCCGGGTCGGGAAGCTGCGGACCTCGATCGAGATTCCGGCCCCGGAGCAGGGGTACCCGTTGAGCTGGGTCAAGCGCCTGGTCCGCCAACTCGCCGAGGCCCCGGCCGACCTGCACGTCGAGACCCTGACCGACGGTGCTGCGCCCGGTCCGCGCGGCACCCTGGAGAAGCTCCGCCCCGAGCCCGGTGACCTGTTGCCGAAGGACTCGTCCAAGGTGACCGGGTTCCGGCTGTCGCTTTCGAAGAGCGTCGGCAGCACCCGGGGCAACGCCGAGTCCGGCTTCATCCGCAGCGTCGACGCCGCCGTCGAGAAGTTCCAGCACAGCGTGGTGGCGAGCCTCGACCCGCGCCAGCCCCGGCGGGCACAGCCGCCCGCAGCTGGCTGACCCGCAGTCAGTTCGCCCCAGGTGCTGGCCCTGTGCCGGTGCCCGGGGCGTTCGGCTGTCCGGGAAAACCCGGTGCGGGGGCCGGGGCGGGGTCCCTAGACTCGGGGCACACCGAGCGCCGTCCGACCGGGCGGTGTCCACCGTGACGAGTGAGGGAGACCGGCCATGCGCTACCGCACCGCTGTCGTCGTCCCCCTGTCCCGGTACGAGGTGATCCTGGTGTCTCGGTCCGCCCGGTGCCCGCTGCGCGCCCGGCACCGGATGACCGCGACGACCGTCTGACCCGCTCCTGCCCCGCCCTGCCCGGTACGCCGGCGCAGTGGCTCTGCACGACCCGGTGTCGGACCGTTCCGTCCGCAGATCGCGCCGCCCTTCTCCGGATCACCCCGAAAGGCCAACGGCCGTGCGTACCAAGCCGCACCTGCAGCACACCGACCCGCTCGCCACCGTCCGCAACCTGGGCATCCTCGCCCATGTGGATGCCGGCAAGACCACCGTGACCGAGCGGATCCTCTACCTCACCGGCGCCGTCCACAAGCGCGGGGAGGTCCACGACGGGACCACCGTCACCGACTTCGACCCCCAGGAACGGGACCGGGGCATCACCATCTTCGCGGCCGCCGTCAGCTGCGTGTGGGACGGCCACCGGATCAACCTGATCGACACCCCGGGCCATGTCGACTTCTCCGACGAGGTGGAGCGCTCGCTCCGGGTGCTCGACGGCGCGATCGCGGTGTTCGACGCGGTGGCCGGCGTCGAGCCGCAGAGCGAGTCGGTCTGGCGGCAGGCCGACCGGCACGGCGTACCCAGGATCGCCTTCGTCAACAAGCTGGACCGGGCCGGGGCGGATCTGGACGCCGCCGTCGAGTCGATCCGACAGCGGCTGCACCCCGTCCCGTTGGCGGTGCAGCTACCGGTCGGCCGGGAGGAGCAATTCACCGGCGTGGTCGACCTGTTGACGATGCGGGCGCTGCTCTGGGAAGACGGTGGGGACGCCGGGGACGGCTACCGGGAGACCGACGTACCCGAGCAGCTTCGGGAGGAGGCGCAGCACCGGCGTCGCCTGTTGGAGGAGGTGGTGGCCGAGCTGCACCCGGCCGCGCTGGAGGAGTTCTGCGCGACCTCGGCGGTCTCCGGACCGACGCTGGCCGCCGCGCTGCGGGACCTCACCCTGACCGGCGAGGCGCTCGTGGTGCTGTGCGGATCGGCGTACCGGAACCGGGGGATCGAGCCGCTGCTCCAGGCGGTGACGGCCTATCTGCCGTCGCCGCTGGACGTGCCGCCGGTGCGCGGCCTGCTGGGCGGCACGGCGCAGGAACGGCCGGCCGASCCGGAAGCTCCGTTCGCCGGGCTGGTGTTCAAGGTGAGTTCGGCCGCCACCGGGCGGCTGTCCTACCTGCGGATCTACTCGGGGACGATCGGAAAGGGGGCAACGGTCCTGGACGCGGGCACGGGGCGGACCGAGCGGATCGGCCGCATCCTGCGGGTGCAGGCCGACCGGCACGCGGACGTGGAGCTGGCGGTGGCCGGGGACATCGTGGCCGTCATCGGACTCAAGGGGGCCCGGGCGGGCAGCACGCTGTGCGCACCGACGGCGCCGCTGGTCCTCGAACCGCCGAGCACCGCCGAGCCCGTGGTCTCGGTGGCGGTGGAGGCCAGGACCGGTGGCGACACCGACCGGCTCGCCACGGCGCTGGCCCGACTGACCGAGGAGGACCCGTCGTTGCTGGTCCGCACCGACCCCGAGACCGGGCAGACGGTGCTGTCCGGGATGGGCGAACTGCACCTGGAGGTGGCGGTGGAGCGGATCCGGCGCGCCCACGGGTTGGAGGTCCAGGTCGGTCGGCCGCAGGTGGCCTACCGCGAGACCGTGCTCCGAGGGGTGACCGGCCTGGCCTACCGGCACGTCAAACAGGACGGCGGGGCGGGGCAGTTCGCCCACGTGGTGATCGACACGGCTCCGCTGGAGCGGGTGGAGGACGGTGCCGACCAGCCGGTGGGCTTCGAGTTCCGCTCGACCGTCACCGGCGGCCGGGTGCCGGCCGAGTTCGTCCGGGCGGTCGAGGCCGGCTGCCGGGACGCGCTCACCGAGGGCCCGATCGGCGGTCACCCGGTGACCGGCCTGCGGGTCACCCTGACCGACGGGGCCACCCACTCCAAGGACTCGTCGGAGCTCGCCTTCCGGACGGCCGGGCGGCTCGCGCTCCGCGAGGCGCTGCGAGCCGGGACGATGGCACTGCTGGAACCGGTGGTCGAGGTCACGGTCACCGTGCCCGACGCTGCCGTGGGCGGAGTGCTCGGTGACCTCGCCGCCCGGCGCGGCCGGGTCTCCGGCTCGACCGGCCGGACCGGCACGGCCGTGCTCACCGCGACGGTGCCGCTGGCCGAACTGTTCGGCTACGCAACCCAGTTGCGCAGCCGGACCCAGGGCCGGGGCACCTTCACCACCAGGGCCACGGGCTACGCTCCGGCACCGGCTCGGTAGCCCGTCCGGGCCATCGGGGTGGCCGGGTCGGGCGTGGGCGAGGACACGACCGTCGGTCTCCCGAGGGAGGCGCCTTCGGCAGTGGGAAGTGGCAGGGTGATTCCCATGTGCGGAAGATTCGTCTCCACGACGACGACACAGGACCTGGTCGAGCTGTTCGAGGTGAACCGGGGGACACCACTCGAGGAGCTGGCGCCGAGCTGGAACGTGGCCCCGACCGACCCGGTCCCGGCGGTGCTGGAGCGCGTCGACCGCGACACCGGCGAGCTGACGAGGCAGCTCCGGGTGCTGCGTTGGGGGCTTGTGCCCTCCTGGTCGAAGGATCCGAAGGGCGCTGCCCGGATGATCAACGCCCGTGCCGAGACCGTTCACGCGAAGCCCGCGTTCCGGAAGGCGTTCAGCACCCGCCGCTGCGTCCTTCCGGCTGACGGCTACTTCGAGTGGGTGCCGGTGCCTGCCCTCCAGGGCAGCAAGGCGTTCAAGCAGCCGTACTACCTGTATCCGGCCTCGGGTGATCCCATGCTGATGGCCGGGCTGTACGAGTTCTGGCGTGACCACTCGGTGCCGGACGGCGACCCGGCCGCCTGGCTGGCGACCGCCACGATCATCACGACCGACGCCACCGACGCAGCAGGCCGCGTGCACGACCGGATGCCGCTGACCATCAACCGCGCCGACATCGACGCCTGGCTGGACCCCGAACTGACCGACCCGACCGAGGCCCGGCACCTGCTGCACACGCCCGGCGGGGACGAACTGGCCGTCCGGGCGGTGTCCACCGCCGTCAACTCCGTTCGCAGCAACGGCCCCGACCTGCTGGATCCGGTGCCGGACCCGATCGGCAAGGCCGACAGCGCGGGCGACAACCAGGCGTGACGCCGGACCGTCCGGCGTAGCCGCCGTGGTCAGGATTCGGTCGGCAGCAGATCGAGGCGTTGGGCCAGCTGCGTCACCCACTGTGCGACGTTGCCGGTCGGCCAGGCCGTGAGTTCTGCCAGACAGGCTGACCAGCCGGGCCTGCGCAGGAGCGCGGTCAGCTGCCTGTGGAGCAGGGCTCGGCGGCCCGGGGGCCAGTCGAGTCCCGCAGCCTCGCCGTGCGGGTCGGCGAGGTAGGCGGCCAGCTGGAGGACGGATTCGTAGCGGTCCACCGTGGGTCGGAGCCGGCCGACGTGGTCCGCGTAGTGGGCGAGCAGCTCCGGGGCGTTGTCGAGTTCGGCGAGGGAGGCTCCCATGCCGAAGCAGTCGGTCATGGTGCGCAGCAGTCTGCCGGTCTGGTCGACGACCTCGCTGTCGGCCTGCGGGTCGCCGATCGCTTGGTCGACGGCGGCGGCGATCACGGTCTGGGCCGCGAAGTACCCGTTGAAGTCGCCGAGGTCCACTGCTCGGCGCCGCAGCCAGTGGACGGCCTGCGGGTCGGCGGGCCGGTCGAGCGACGCGTAAGGGTCCTGGCCGTTCCGGTACCAGGGGTACCGGGCTCTGGGGTCGGCGAGGCGGTTCAGGGCGTGGATGTAGTGGATGCGTCCGGTGCCGGTGGTGCGGGCCGCGAGCCAGGTCAGGGCCGGTGTCGGTGCCGGTAGGCGTTCCAGCGCGTGGGCGGGGAGGACGGCGAACGGGGAGCCGAGCAGGCCGATGGTCTGGATCATCAGGATGTCGCGCTCGGTGGCCGTCTCGGCGAGCAGGGCCAGACCGGCGAACACCACGTCCCGTTCGGTGCCGTGGCGCGTCAGCCAGCGGCCCACCGTGCGCAGCAGTTCGGGCGGGTGGCGTTTCGTCAGCTCCTGGATGGCCGGGTCGGGCGAGGACGGCACGGACACCTGGGCCAGGGCGCTCGCGAGCAGTCGCAGCGAAGCCGGGCTCAGCGGGCGGGCCAGGCGCCGGCCGATGACGGCCGCGGTGCGGGCGCCCCGCAGACGCGCTTCCCTGGAGTCGCGGTAGCACCGGCGCTGACGCTCCGCCCGCTGGTGGCGCTCCCGGTCCGGCAGGCACTCGAACCCTGGAAGCAGGTCGTCTGGATCCAACTGGTGCAGGCGCAGCGCGTATTCGTACAACGGGACCGTCGAGGTGGGCCACGTGCGGGGGGCGGTCACCGGAGGGTGTCGGACTCGATTCTCTTCATGCCGCAGATCCTGTCACCGTCGGTGGTCCGGCGGCAAGAGCGGCGATCCTGGGCAGCCACTCGCTCCGGGCGCTCCGGGCGCGAGCGTCGGACCGGGTGGGCAGCCTGACGGACCGTAGGCATGAGGTCATGCGGATCACCGTCGACAAGTGTCGCGTTCGACTCGGACGCCGTCGGCGTGGTGCTCCGCCGGATTGGCAGCCGCCTCGAGTCCGGGGGCGGGCATCAAGACGGAACGCAGCCGGATGTGTTGCTGCGGTCCGTCTTCCAACTACCAACGAGGGGGCGGCAGCTGTATCGACTGCCCCGAGCCTGCCGCCCAACGGGGACGCTGCGAGGCTCACCGCGCGGCGTACGAGGGGCGTCCAGCAGTCCGGGGCGGAGACGCCAAGCGGCTGTAGCGGCCGGTAACGGCGCTGCCGCGCCCGCTGTCAACTCGACTACCTACCAAGCGCTGTGGACGTCGACCACGTCATCCCGCCGGCCCTCGGCGGCACGCACACGCACGACAACGTTCAACCGCTGTGCCGCCCGTGTCACAAGGCCAAGACGCGCGCGGGCAAGAAGGTCAAGGGCCGTAAGCGGTGTTCAGCGTCACCGACACCTTCGGTCTGCTCCTGGCCGTGCATGTGGTCGCCGCGAACGTCACGCTATAGGGAAGACGAGCGCTGTACCCGGCAGCTGAGCTGCTGCCGCCCGCTGCCGGGTGCCTCAGCGGACCAGCTGACGCAGGACCGGAACGCTGGCCCCGAAGCCGGTCAGCCCGGCTAGGACCGCGCCGGCCGCAGGTCCACCACTGAGGAAGGTCAGGATCCCAACTACCGACCCGATGAAGGCTGCGGCAAGGAGGACGAGCGTGGTGTGCAGGGTCAGGAATGGTGCAGGCTCGGGCTGCACCTGCGACGTCTGGTCGGGCTGCGTCATGTGCTGTCCTCCTTCGAGTTGCCGGAGCCATGTCTCTCCGGTGCCGGACCGGCAGCGTGCCGGGTAACTGGTCTGACCATCAGGTTGTTCTTGGTAGTCCCCAAACGCCAGAGGCATCACCCCAGGTAAGGTCCGGACAACAGCGGGTTGTCCCGGGGATGTTCGGGACAAGGGAGAGGCCCGCCTAGGGGCGGGAGTTGGACATGCCGGAGCGCAGCCGCGGAGGCAGGCCGTGGGGGTCGGTGCAGGCGCAGACACCAGAGGCGGAAGCGCTGGCGTTGTTCTTGCGGGCCCAGATTGACGCCTGCCCGTTGACGATGACCGTGGTTGCGAAGCGGATCAGCTACTCCAGTACGCAGACCAGCCAGTATCTGTCCGGTCTCCGGGTACCTGAGCAGAAGTTCGTGGCCGCGCTGATCAGTGTGACGGTGCCCGCGCCCCAACTCCGCAGACACCGGCTGGCCGAGGCCGAGAAGCTGCTGTACGCCGCCACCCACCCGGCCTCTTCGTATGGCGCCGGCCGAGGTCCGGGCCAGGACCCTGCGGCCGAGCTGGAGCAAGTGCGGATGCGGCAGGTTGAGACCTACGAGCGGCTGACCCGCGCCCTGGAGCAGCAGGCAGAACTGCATGAGGCAGCGAAGAACTCTGCCCAGTTGGTCATGGTGCTACTCACGATGATCAAGACGCTGGAAGGTCGGGTGATGGGCCTGTCGGCGGAGCGTGACCAGCTCCTGAACCGCACTGATCACCGGCAGGCGCTGGAGGACACCCGGCAACAGCTCGTCCGCGCGCAGGACCAGGAACGGCAGGCGAAGGAAGAACTGGAGCGCGCGCGGGAAAAGCAGCGGCAGGCAGAAGACCTGGCCGTCCGCGTCCAGCAGCAGGTTCTCGAACTCAACGAGGAGCTCAACCGGCTCCGAACTGGAACCACCGACCTCCTCGACGGCAGGCCGGAGCCTGGGGAGGGGGCCGACACAGACCCTGGATCATCGGATGTCGTTGACCCGGTCGGCGACGACATCGCCCAAGCCCTCGCTCACGCCGTCGCCGTCAACGACGCCGACGACCAGACTCTGCAACGCATCAGTGAAGAGCTCCAGGCCGAGCCATCCCATCAGACACCACCCGACCGTCGGTCCGCGTTTCTCGGGTCATTCGAGGTTGTCCTGGACAACACCGACAACCCCTCGACCAGCACCGACCCCGTCTTCCTCCGGGAAGAGGCTCTCCGGCTCACGGCAGCCGGTGACTACGCAAAGGCCAGCCAGCTGTTTGCAGACCTGGTCGGGGACTGCACCCGGAGGGTCGGCGCGGACGATGAGAGCACCCTCAATGCCCGACGGGAGCACGCCCGTTGCGTCGGCGAGGCCGGTGAGCATGACCAGGCAGTCGTGCTTCTCGCTGACATCGTCGGAGACTGCACCCGATTGTTCGGGGTGGACCACCGAGCCACCTACCAAGCCCGGCACCAGCACGCCCACTGGGTCGGCCAGACGGGTGAGTCGACAGAGGCAGCCCGGCTGTACGCCGACCTCACTCGGGACTCCACTCGGGCGTTCGGCGCCGACCACCAGGACACCCTCCTCGCCCGGTACCAGCACGCCCATCATGCGGGGGAGAGAGGCGAGCGGACCGAGGCAGTCAAGCTGTACGCCGACCTCGTCAGGGACTACGTTCGGGTGTTCGGCGCTCACCACCCTGACACCCTCCTGGCCCGGCTCCAGTACGCCCATGGCCTTGGGGAGATGGGCGAGCGGACCGAGGCGGTCAGGCTGTACCCCGACATAGTCGAGGACTCCATCCACCTGCTCGGCGCCGACCACCAGATCACCCTCATCGCCCGGCACCAGCACGCCCATCATGTAGGGGAGATGGGCGACCGGACCGAGGCAGTCAAGCTGTACGCCCACCTGATCCGCGACCGGCTACGGGTATCCGGGCCGGACCACACAGACACCCTGCAAGCCCGGTACCGGCACGCCCACAACCTCGCAATAGCCGGTAACCGCTCCGAGGCAGTCCACCTGCTCATCAGCGTCATCTTCGACCGCGTCCAGATCTTCGGACCCCGTCATCGCGGCACCATCCAGGCCCGCGAGACTCTCAGCGAGCTCACCAGCTAGCGGCTCGCTTCAGTTCCTTGGCCGGGTAATTGATCCTCCGTCCGCTGGAGGGCAGGCTGCCTTTCAGGTCATGATCGTGGAGGTGGTCGTGGGGCGTCGTCCGGGAGTGTTCGTCCGGCCGGTGAGCATGGAGGAGGGGCGTCGGCTGCAGCGAATCAGCCGGACCGCGAAGGACCCGGTGAGGCTTCGGCGGGCGATCGTGGTGGTGATGTCCGCACAGGGCCAGTCGGTGCCGGACATCACCTCGTTGATGCAGGTCAACGCCGACTACGTGCGCGACGTCATCCAGGCGTTCAACGAGCGGGGGTTCGACGCGCTGGACCCAAGATGGAGCGGGGGACGCCCTAGGACGATCAGCAGCCAGGTGCGTGAGCACATCTGCCTGATCGCCCGGACGTCCCCCGCCGACTGAAAGATCGCCGCGTTCTCCACCTGGAGCCTGACCAAGGTGACCGAGCACCTGGTCAAGCAGAACGTGGTCCCGGCGGTCAGCCGCGAGTCGCTGCGGCGGATACTGCGCGAGGGCAAGGTCTCCTGGCAGACCACCACAACCTGGAAGTCCTCGAACGACCCGGACTTCATCGCCAAGATGCACCGGATCCTAGCCCTCTACGACTCTCCGCCCGCCGACGGCCGGGTGGTCTGCGTGGACGAGTTCGGCCCGCTGAACCTGATGCCCCGTAAGGGAAAGGCATGGCGCTCGTCTCGCTCACCGCGCCGGCTGCGGGCCACCTACAACCGCTACGACGGGGTGATGCACATGCTCGCCGTCCTCGACCTGGCCACCGGCAAGATGTACTACCGGATCCGGCTCCGCAAACGGTGGCGCGAGTTCCTGGCCCTGCTCAAGTCCCTGCGCGTCCGCTGGCCCGGCGAGAAGCTCTACGTCGTCCTGGACAAYTTCTCCCCGCACAAGCACCCGAACGTCCGCGGGTGGGTGGCGGCGAACGACGTCGAGCTGATCTTCCTGCCGACCTACGGATCGTGGCTGAACTGGATCGAGTCGGAGTTCGCGGCCCTGCGCTACTTCGCCCCCGACTCACCCATCCGCGCCTGGACCGAGTGCGCGGCCCTGGCCGCCTGAGGCATCCCTCTACGCTGGGCACGTGCGCTACCTGACCGGATCCTTCGCCCTCGGTGCCCTGCGACGAGGCCGTCGCATCGAGCAGTTCCTCGGTGCGGCAGGCACGCCGGACAACCCCGGCATCCGCTGGGTCGAGATCCGACCGGTAGCGTCGGGCTTCCTCGTCATGCTCCACGCCGCCCAAGACGTCGGCGGAGAGCACTTCCGCGACCTCGTCGAGTTCCCAGCACTTGATTCCGACGGCGAGGACGAGGACTTCGGCCAAGAGATAGCCATGACCGAGGAAGAGTCGGCCGCCATGGCGATCGCCGAGGCCAGCACCGGAGCCGTCCCCGACCGGTGGGTGAACGCCGGCATCGCCCAGG
The DNA here is from genome assembly GCF_054049135.1 of Kitasatospora sp. P5_F3. Lineage (NCBI taxonomy): Bacteria > Bacillati > Actinomycetota > Actinomycetes > Kitasatosporales > Streptomycetaceae > Kitasatospora > Kitasatospora sp. P5_F3. Next base: position 46,422 of record NZ_JBFUMY010000071.1, read on the forward strand.
ACGACTACCTCGACTTCGTACGAGCCGGACGCCCACCACACCTGCCGGCCACCGAACTGAGCTGACCCGTCACACGACAACGCCCGTCAGCGCATCAACGCCTCATTCACAGGTCAACCTTCCGAGCAAAGCCACTAGAACAGGGTCATCGGTTCCTTGCCGTTGTAGACCTGGCTGGCGATCGTGGACCGGGCCCGGTGGCTGGCGATGTCGGCGTACACATGAATGCTTCACCTGGTGGTCAGCCACGCGGATGGCGGAACCGTGYTGGGCGACGTATGGACCTGCCACCACCGGTCCGCCTCGACGCGGGCCAGTTCAGCGTCGTACTGGCCCGCGTCGAAATGGAACTCCAGCGGCAGGGGTGCCGGGGCGTACGGAACCTCCCAGTCCGACCACTGCACGATGTCTCCGAACCGCTGTACGACCACAGAGAGGAACCCGCAGCAACCGCCGGTGCAAGCGGGCTCTCCCAGCTCCACGCGCCGCGCCTCGCTGGTCGCCCGCAGGGGACTGGGGTGGCCGACGGGCAGCGCTGCAGCCCCGTACGGCCCGTGGCCTCCCACTTCGACTGCGCCTTCCACCACGTCCTCGCCGTTGACCCAGAACCGCAGCTGGGCAGCGAACCGGGGCCCCGGCGGCAGCACCCTGATCTCCAACTGATCGAACATCAGGCCACTCTAGTGAGCGCCCTGCCATCACCGAGCAGAGCACGTCTGCGCTTACCCGGCTGAGCACTTCATCGTGTACGCCGACGGACGGGCCGGCTTCGCTCTACTGCGGAAGAGAGCGCTCCTGGCCGGCGGACTACAGCCACCCATAGGATGACAGGGACGAGAGAAGACGCACCATGGATCCCCGCATACCCCGCCTGCGTCGCAAGCTGGCCGCGATCCCGTTCCAACCGCTGCGCAGCCACTCCTTCGGGGAAGAGCAACACAAGTTTCTCCTCGGTCCGAAGCTGGCGGAAGCACGCGTCGCTGCGTTTGAGGCCGAACACGACATCGTTCTGCCCGACGCCTATCAACAGTTCCTCACACACATCGGCGGATCAGGCGCAGCACCGTTCTACGGCCTCGTACCGCTGGAGCGGTGTTCCCTGCTGGTCATGAATCCGCGTGGAGAACCGGGAACACCTCGCGGTTTCGACAGCCCAGGACCTGGGGGACACGAATGCGACCTCTTCCTCCACGTCATCGAGATGGGCTGCTCCGACGTGTGCGTCATCGCGGTGACCGGTCCCCTCACCAGCCGCGTCCTCATCGGTAACAGCGACGGGTATTGGGGCCCCAACGTCTCCTCCGCCACTGACTTCCTCGACTGGTACGAACGCTGGCTCAACCACATGAGCGCCGGACGCGACAACCGGGCCCTGGAGGTCACCTCACCTCGGCTTCGTGCCCACCCAAACCGCCATCACATGGCCCCGAAGATCTAACTCTCCGTATCGGCTATACGGAATGGGAGCCAGAACCGAATCTCGCGAACAGAGCCAGTCGCCCGAGGCGATCACGGCAACCGGTCGGCCAAGGGTGTCGAAGCGCGGCAATTGACGAACCGTTGGGGGATACTGAACTTGATTGGGTGTTGTCGGTCAGCCGTCCATGATCAGGTCGGTGCCGGCGAGGCAGCCGTCGACGAGGTGCGGGCGGTACTGGATCTGTTTGAGCTTGCGCTTGACGGCTCGGGTCAGCTGGCCGAGGTTAGCGGCGGCAAG
>NZ_JBFUMY010000072.1:0-35475 GCF_054049135.1 Kitasatospora sp. P5_F3
CCGCCAAGCCGTACCAGCCCGGCCCGCTCGGCGGATCCCTCGAGTGCCTCAGCCTGCCCGAGTCCGCCACCGCCACCGACGTCATCTGCGGCTGGGCCGACACCACCACCGCCGCCGTCGCACTCTTCCCCCGCACCACACCGGCTGACGCTGCCCGCCTCTTCATCGCCATGCGCGCCGACCTCGAACACTGACCGCCCCGACCACCGCACCCGCATGGCCGGGGCCATGCGGTAGGACCCCCGCTGGTCTCCGAGCGGGTGGCAGCTGGGCCGTAAGCCGGTCCACTGCGGCGGGACTCCACGTCGCTCGACCGCTTCGAGATGCTGGTCGGACACCTTGATGCCCGGCCAGCCCTCGTCCCACCCCGTGCTGCCCGGTGCCGGCAGTGGCTGATCGTGGCCCGGCCAGGGGTCCAGGACGACTGTCTCGACTTCGTACGAGCCGGACGCCCACCACACCCGCCGGTCACCGAACCGAGCTGACTCCGTCACACGACAACGCCCATCAGCCCATCAACGCCTCATTCACCGGTCAACCTACCGAGCAACACCACTAGTTGGTGCCTTTGGGGTGTCAGACTGGTGGTCTCGGGCGGGCCGAGGTGGAAGGCGAAGGGGATCGGGTTGGGTCTGGTGATCGAGAGCCGGCCGTCGGAGCTGGCGTACGTCGAGCGGGTGTGGCGCAGTCGCAGCGAGGACGTCGGGCGGATGATGTCGGTCGCGACGTCACACTGGGAGCTGGTGTTCTGGGAACACGAGGGTCAGGTGCAGGCGGCGGTGCTGGGTCCGGAGGCGAGGGCGTCCTGGGCGCCGGTGCCCGGGGACGCCGCCTTCTTCGGGATCAGTTTCGCGCTGGGTACGTCGATGCCGCACATCCCGGTCAGCAGGCTGGTGGGGGGCAACGCAGAGATCCCCGACGTGACGCGGCGTTCGTTGTGGTTGAAGGGCTCCGCCTGGCACGTTCCCAACTACGACAACGCCGAGGCGTTCGTGCTGCGGATGGTGCGCGAGGGCATCGTGGACCTGGACCCGGTGGTGGCCGCCGTGCTCGGCGGCGCCCACCCGGATGTCTCCGATCGAACCTTGCAGCGTCGGTTCGTCGCGGCGACCGGCCTGACCCAGGGCGCGGTGCGGCAGATCCACCGGGCCCGCCAGGCCGCGGTGCTGATCCAGGAGGGGGAGCCGGTCCAGGAGCTGGTGCACCGGCTGGGGTACTTCGACCAGCCGCACCTGGCACGGTCGTTGAAGCGGTACGTCGGGCGGACCGCGACCGAGCTGAGCGCCGTGAACACGTCGGAGCCGCTGTCGCTTCTGTACAAGACCTGACCCTCGGCGCGCGCCTAGTGTTCACTCCGTAGCCGACGGGGTCGGCCCGCTCCGGTCGGGGCGGGCGGAGGACCCCGACTCATCGTGGAGGAATCATGCGCAAGGTTGTCTCGGGTCTGTTCGTCTCGCTCGACGGTGTCGCGCAGGCGCCGAACGAGTGGCAGTTCGCGTTCGACGAGGAGATGGGCGCGGCGTTGGCCGGCACGTTGGAGTCGGCGGACACGATCCTGCTGGGCCGGGTGACGTTCACCGAGTGGGCCGGGTACTGGCCGACGGTGACCAGTGGTGACGACGCCGGTTTCGCGAAGTGGATCAACGACTCGCCCAAGTACGTCGTGTCCTCGACGCTGGACAGCGTCGCGGACTGGGGAAACAGCACGCTGGTCAAGGGCGATCTGGAGGCCGCGGTCAACGAGCTCAGGGCGGGCGAGGGCAAGGACATCACCGTCGCGGGCAGCCCGTCGCTGGTGCGCTCGCTGCTGGAGCTGGATCTGCTGGACGAGCTGGTGCTGCTGATCCACCCGGTAGTGGCCGGTGAGGGGCGCAAGAAGCTGTTCGCCGACGACGGTGCGCTGAAGAAGCTGCAGTTGGTGAGTGCCCAGCCGACCAGCAGCGGGGTGATCATTGCGACCTACCGCCCGGCGCGCTGAGCCGGCGCGAACCGGACGCGGGCGACCTGGAGTGCTTCGGCGACACTTTCTTGGTCGAGCGATGAGACCAGCTGCGCGGCGGCGAACGCCGTCCGGGGCCGGGAGCATCTGGCGATCGCCGAGGCCCGCCCCGCAGGGCAGTGGGCCTGCAAGGACGGCAGCTCGTTCACCGGCTCCTACCGGCTCGCGACGACCCTGACCTGCGCCCACCGCTGCCCGGCCCCGGCCTTGGTCGCCCTCTGTCACCAGCGATGGGAGCACGAATCGGCCTACCTCGCGCGGCACACCCTCCTGCGGGGCCGGGTGCTGCGATCGGGTGACCGGATCGGCGTCGAGCAGGAGATGTGGGGCCTGCTCGCGCCCTACCAGGCCCTGCGGACGGTCATGGTGGAGGCCGCGCCGAGTCCCAGCCAGGCACCGACCCGGACCGCTGCGGTTTCACCGTCGCCCTGCACACAGCCCGAGATCTGGTCGTCCAAGCCGCCGGCATCACCAGCAACGGCACGATCGGCGTCATCGGCCGGCGGATCCTGGCCGGGCTCCTCCCACCGAGACGACCCCGGGTCAGCACCCGCAAGGTGAAGTCACCGATCTCCCGCTACAACGACCGCCGCAGGCAGCACGTCCTGGAACTCCTCCAAGCGGACCGCGACCGCCACTGGCACCCGCGTGACCTTGCCCGCCACCTCGGCGACGTCACTCTGGGCACCATGCGCCGACAACTCGACCGATGGTCCCGCAACGGACTCATCCACAAAGCCGGTCCTGCCACCTACACCAGCCAGGGCGACCCATAAACCCCCTGCCACCAGCGCGTATACGTTAGCTACCCGGCCTTGGAGCAAGCTCACGTCGAGCAGCACTTCCGCATCGGCCGATTGAATCGGAGTCGTAGCTCGGGCGCTGTGGTGCCCGATCCGACGCTGCTGACGGGTCATCCCAAAGAAGTGCGATGGTTGGCGTACGGTCGCCGTCCGGGCCCGGCCCGGTGGCGGCCGACTGCTGCTCCCGCCGGGTGTTGCCGGACTGGAGCCTGCCGTGGTCTGTCGCAGGGGTTGTCTGGTGGGTTGTCGCGCCGGGATGCTGTCGCGTTCTGTGACGTGCGCGGATGGCCTGGCTCCCCTGTGCTTGGCCCGGGCGCGACAGCCGCCCCCGCCGCTGCTCCCGCCCGGCCTGCCAGCTGTCCGCAGACCCGAACCGCCGGCCGGGCCGTGGTCGATCTTCGCCCTCTCCCGCTGCTGTCCGCTGCGCGCGGCCAAGAACCGCCGGAAGACAAGGCACAGTCTCTACGGCTGGGCCGTTTCCTTCGGATCTTGCTTGTCATACTTCCGGAATGGATATGCAGGCCGTAGAGGCGGCGCGGCGTTGGTTGGCTGATCAGGGCGTCCGCCAGGTGCGCGACGGGTGGGTGAGCTGTGAGAAGCCGGACGTGCTGCTCACAGGAAGCGATGTGGCGCTTTCCTGGGCCTGCGATGTGTTTGTCGAAGACCTGGACGCGGCCGACCAACTGCGGTTGGCCTTCGGGCTGCTGGATCTCCTCGGCGACTACTGGGTGACGTGCGAGATCCGGTTCGCGCACCACGGCGCAGAAGGCCCTCTGCCCACCGACGTGTTGTGGGACGGCTACCGCCGACGGTTGGAGGCGGACAGGGATGCCGAGGCCGTCACCTACTCGCTGTGGGTGGACTGGTTCGAGGACCACAGCACTTCCGCGACGGCCTTTGCCGAAGTGCTCGGTAACGACATCGACCGAGTGGTGGCCGATCGATCCGAAGCCCTGCTCCGCCGGGCCTGCCGGGTTCTGGAGCACTCAGGCCCGGTGGACTGGCCCGTGAAGGAGCCGACGTACCGCACTGCCATGCGGCTCCCCGCCCTGCACCCGGCACTCTTCCGCGCCATGCTGGCGAGCTACCACGACGTCTACGGCGACCTGGAACCGACCGCCGCACTGGCCTTCCTCGACCAGCTGGATCTCCCGACGAACACCCAAGACCTTGCAGAACTCCGCCACGTGCTCACTGCGGGGCACGAGAACCACTACCGCAGCCCCGATGCCTGGGACGATGCAGTTCGCTCCCGCTCCTGAGGCGTGGCCCTGGCGGCCGGCCCCAGGCTCGACCCCTCGGCGCTCCGGCTGCGCCCGGTGCTGGCCGTCGGGCCGTACGGCAGTCGGTTCCGGTCGCCTGGCCGGGTGCTGGGACGCGGCTGTCCCAGCACTGTCTGACCAGGCCGTTAGCGTGTGCGGGTGACGCTCACTGATGACCGGCAGTTCCCTGACGCCCTTGCTGCTGCGCTGGCTGTCCCGTTCGACTACGCAGGCGGTGACGGTGTCGACTTCGAACCCTTCACTGCCTTCCTCTCCGCCGAGGAGACCACTGGCTGGTTCCGGGCCTGGACCGGGAACGCTGAGCTGAGCGGGGACGATTTTCGTGTGTTCGGCCAGGACGGCTCAGGCGGGTATGCGGCTTTCTGGCTCGTCCGGCCGGGCCGACCGCTCGCTGATCAACCCGTTGTCTTCCTCGGATCCGAAGGGGAGACCGGAGTTGTCGCACAGGACCTGGCCGGCTTCCTGTGGCTGCTGGCCGGCGGCCTCGGCCCGTGGGAAGCAGCCACCTCGTACGAGCCTGACTGGACCCCGCATCCCAGTAGTGAACTGGCGGCCGTGGCAGAGCGGTTCGCGCCCGACCGGCGCCGGCCGGCAACTACCGTGATCGAGCAGGCCACCGCAGAGTTCCCCGGCTTCGACGACACCATCACGGAACTCTGCCGCTGAACCCAGTAGGTCAGCCCACCGTCTGACTCGCGGTCAAGATCGCCTGGCAATCGATCAAGATCGCTTGTCAGAGGACAACTGTCGGGGGAGGTGGTCGGTCAGGCCGACGCCTGTTCCGGTTGCTGTCGGTCCGTCAGGCGGTCGCCCTGTCCTGGGCTGCCGGCCGTCATGGCTGGGGGCCCTGGGGTGGTGGCCGTTCCCGGTGGTGGTAGGTGGCCGGGCCGTGTCGGGCCCGGCCACCCGTTGTCGGCTGCGCCTGGCCGGGTTGCTGGGGACGCGCAGGTGGGATTTCGCATCGAGGTCAGTACCGGTTCCTACCGCGGCGGTTCGCTGCTCGGTTGCTTGCCGACTGACTCGGAGTCGTAGTCGCGGGGGTCGCCGGTGTGCTTGGTCCGGTGCCAGTCCGATCGGCCTGCCGGGCAGCTGGCGGATTCAACTGGTCGTCGCAACACCCCGTGCGCCTGAGACGGGTCATTTCGGAGCCACTCGGACAGCGAATCAGGGCCACAGCACGTTCGGCCGGCCGACGCCCGGGATCTCATGATCAACAGTGAGCTCCAGAGCGACCCCGATCRCTCCGGCCGACGCCCACGACGTAGTGCGTATGCCGGGTTGCCGGTCATCTCAGGCAGCCCCTACCCCAGCGCCGTGACTCCCAGCAGCAGGACGCGCAGGCCGTTGTCGATCGCCGCGCGCTGCTCGGCGGCCGGGAGGTCGGGCTGCAGGTTGACGAGGATGGTGGCCAGTCCGTGCACGGTGGCCCAGCTGGCCATCACCGCCGCGCCGGTTTCCTCCGGCGGTAGGCATCCCGCCTCGGTCAGCCGGTTGAGCGCTGCCAGGAGGATCGCGTCCGGCTGCGGCTGACCCTCGGTGTCGGGGTCCGGCTCGTAGCCGGGCGATCCCGGGGTGCCCACACCCGAGGGGTTGCCGTCCATGGCGGTGCGGAACAACCCCGGCTCGTCGAGTGCGAACTGTACGTACGCACGGCCGACTTCGCTCAGGTGGAGCTCCGCCGCCGCGCGCGGGTCCGGGGGCTCCGGGACGGCCGCGACGTGCGCCGCCATGGCCGCTCCCAGCTCGCGCAGGGCCTGCTTGGCGACCGCCGCCTTCAGCCCGGCCAGGGTCTTGAAGTGGCCGTACGCGGAGTTGGGCGCGACCTCGACGAGGCGGGCGACCTCGCGCAGGACCACCGCTTCGGGCCCGCCGGTGCGGGCCAGTTCGATGCCCGCTCTGATGAGTGCCGCCCGCAGGTCGCCGTGGTGGTAGGTGGGGCGGGCGCGGCGGGTCGGCTGGGTCATGTACGGATCCTGGCACGGACGTGTGCCGGGCAGCCACTTGCTCCCCTGGTCCTGCCGCTCCGATCGGTGGTCCTGGGCTACGGGGTGACGAGCCGCAGGCCCGGGAGGTCGCGGCGACGGATCATCAGCTCGGCGACGACGATGTTGGGCAGCCAGCACAGGAACGGGACCGCGGCGTAGGCCTGACGGACCATCTGGTCCACGTCGCCCCCGGCGGCACGGCCGGCCAGCACCTGGACCAGGATCAGTATGCCGAACCAGAGTCGTAGGGTCGGCGCCGCGAAGGTCAGGGCGAAGCTGCGGATCATCCAGGCCTGGTGCGCGGCGAAGTCGCCCTTTCGGGCCGCCCGGTAGCCACGGTAGGTGGTCCACCCCCACAGGACGGCGAGGCTGCCGAAGCCGAAGAACCCGGCGAACGCCACGGAGTTGAAGAACGACATGACCAACGCCGCCACCGAGCCGATTCCGACAGCGACCACGTAGCCGCGCCCGATCCAGCGGTGCACGCGGGGGTAGCGGCGACGGATCGCACGGACGAACTGGAACGGGCCGACGGCCAGGGCCAGGCCGGCCGTGACGATGTGGACGTAGAAGGCGACCTGGACCGCGAACGGCCGGTCCGCGTAGGTCGGCGCGAGGCCGACCTTGTCGGCGGCGAGGGCCTGCAGGCTGCCGGCCGCGTACTGGCCGACGGAGTAGCCGGTGATCGCCACCGACAGCAGCAGCATCACGGTCCAGCTGAAACGGGAGCCGCGTCGGGGCGAGTTGGTGGCTGTCGGCGGGCGTGGGGTCAGTACGGACATGGCGGAGGGGCCCTCTTTCGGGGCGAGGCGAGGCACGGGAACGGCGGCACGAGCTCAATCTGTACAGTGTGAGTTTTAGTGCCCGCCCGGCACACGTGTCAACAGCCTCCGAAAGCGCACAGGCCAAGGCACCACGGGAAGATGACGGTGGCTCAACTCACGGCCAGGCCCTGGACCGGACGGCCGAAGAACGGAGCGAGAACGAATCCGGCGGCACTCATCGCCATACCGGCCGGCGCGGATCCGGCAAGCGTTTGGCGCCCCTTCACCTACACCACCCCAGGCCAACATCACCGGACACAACAACGCGAACATCTCCCCCCGCCGCTGCGCCCCCTCGATGTCCAGGGGACTGCTGATGGCGCCCGCCAGGGCGAGGGGCACACCCTGCCGACGGGCGGTGTCCTGCCAGGCCTGAGAGCTCTTCAGAGCGCCCTCGCAGAACGGGGACCCGGCCGGGCCGGTCACGGCGAGGACGTCACCGGCCACCTCCAGGACGGCCGCGGCCCAGCCCGGGGAGTCGTCGAACCGCGCCCAGCCGCCGGATCCGAGCCTGCCCGCGTCTGGTTCTTGGCCGGAGACCGGGGGCCTGGAGGTCAGCGAAGTCGGTGTGGGCCGCCTCGACGACCTCCGGGTACGGCCTGGCCTTCTTGTGCTCGGCGAGCGCCCGGTAGATGGTGGCCAGCCCCGGGGCCTGGCCCTTGCGCCTGCCGGTGGATCAGGAACGGGCGGATCTGCTTGATACCCCTCGTGTCCGACCTGCAGCGGTACAGGTCCTGCTGACCGCAGACCTGGATCACCTCTCCTGTTGCTGGCTAGGATCGGTTTGTGACGGTCCATCAGAGTGGGCTGCGTGAACAGGGGTGGATGCTATGACGGACGGCACCAGTTGGATGAGGCACAGGCTTCAGGAGCCGGCGGTGGAGTCGGTGGACCTGCGCATCGACCTCCCGCACTCGGCCCGGATGTACGATTTCTGGCTCGGTGGTAAGACGAACTTTCCCCCGGACCGGGCCCTTGGCGAGGCATTCGAGCAGGCGATTCCCAGTATCAAGGTCATGGCCCGGGAGAACCGCAGGTTCCTGGGCCGTGCGGTGCGCTACTTGGCCGGCGAGGCGGGTATCCGCCAGTTCCTCGACATCGGTACCGGCATCCCCACCGAGGGGAACACTCACGAGGTCGCCCAGGCCGCGGCCCCGGACAGCCGGGTCGTCTATGTCGACAACGACCCGATCGTCCTGGCCCACGCCCGTGCGCTGATGGACAGCACCGGCTCCGGCCGCACCGCCTACCTTCACGCCGACCTGATGGAACCGGAGAAGATCCTCGCCGAWCCGGCCCTGGCCCGCACCCTGGACCTCGACCAGCCGGTGGGTCTGACCCTGGTGGCCGTCCTCATGCTGATCGCCGACCGGGACGACCCCTGGGCCAAGGCCAGGGTGCTGATGGACGCCCTGGCCCCCGGCAGTTACATGGCGATCACCCACCCCGGAACGGACTTCAACCCGACCGCGATGGCTGCGGTGGTCGAAGCCGCAGCCAAGGGGAACATGACGCTGGTGCCGCGCACCCGCGAAGAGGTGGCGCGATTTTTCGGTGACTGGGAGCTCGTGGACCCGGGCGTCGTGCCCGTCATGGGCTGGCGTCCTGAGGGCGACGCGCCCGCCGACCCCACCGCCGCCTACTACTGGTCGGGCCTGGCCCGCAAGCGGTGACCCGGCCGGCACTGCGCCTTCCCGCCCGGTCGCCTCGCTCGGGTGCGACCTTCCCGCCATGAGCAGCTAGTGGCTTTGCTCGGAAGGTTGACCTGTGACTGAGGCGTTGATGGGCGTCGTCGGGTGACGGGTTCAGCTCGGTTCGGTGGCGGGCGGCTGTGGTGAGCGTCCGGCTCGTACGAAGTCGAGGTAGTCGTCGTGGGCGATGCCGGCGCCCACCCACCGGTCGGGGGCGGCTCCGGTGCCGACCTCGGCGATCGCCATGGCGGCCGGATCTTCTTCGGTCATGGCGATCCCTTGGCCGGTGTCCTCCTCGCCGTCGGAATCGAGTGCTCGGTGGGATTGGCGAGGTGCGACTCGCGGATGCTCCTCCACCTACGTGTGCAGGCGTCGCGGTCGTCGAGGAGCGAGGTCGAGGCCGCCGTCCCCTCGTAGTGGATCTTGACGCCGCGGGTGGTGGCTTGCAGGGGAGCGGCGGACTCAGGCCAGCCGAAGGCCGCGCGTTCGATGAGCTTCTGGGTCAGCCTGACCGGGCGGCCGACCCGGCGACCACGGCCGGGGCCCACTCCGGCTCCGGCACTCCGGCCGCCACGAACTGACGGGCCCCCCGTACCGGCCCGCGGGGCGGAGAAGGCAGGGCGGAGAGGGCAGGATTCGAACCTGCGCGGGCCCGAAGGCCCTGCTCGGCTGTTGCCAGCCTGGCACCCGATCAGCCGCTCCGGGCACCTCTCCCAGCCTCGGGGACGGTGCGTTGTCCCTTCCGGCGTGACACCACTGTGCCCGGCGGACCTGACGCCGCCCTGACACCGTCCTGACCCTGCGCTGACAGCCGGCACCCGTGGACGGGACGGAACACAGCGAGGGGGCMCGCGGCCCSCGGGGCCCCGCGCCAGCGTCAGCTCACGTTGAAGTAGTAGTAGTACGTCTCGTACGTCCGCCCGTCCCGGTCGGTCGGGTAGACGGAGAGGATGTGCTGCCCGCTGGTGTCCGGGGTCCAGGAGACCTGCGCCGTGCCGTCCGCCGCTGCGGCGACGGTGGTCTCGGCACCGAAGTCGAGGGCGTAGGTGTAGGACGCCGTGTTCTTCACCTTCGGAGCGAAGGTGAACACGCCGGTGACCCCGACCCCGCCACCGGCGGTGCCGGATCCCGTGTCCTCCGGGTAGGTCTCGGAGGTGACGGTGGGACTGGTGTCCACGTAGGCGAACAGCCGGTTGGAGGAGCTGACCCAGCCGTTCGGGCTGTGGCTGCGCACCGTGATGAGGCTGCCGCCCGCGTTGGCGAGGGCGAGTGTCACCGAGGCGGTGCCGTCCGCGGCGGCCGCCACGGTCTGCGGCGTGTCGTAGTTCACCTGCACGGTGTAGCTGTCCACTGCGGCCAGGCTCGCGTTGGGCGCCAGCTGCAGGGTGAAGGGCGTGTCCAGCAGTACTGGTGTCGGCAGGCCGGTCACCACGGGCATGGTGCTGGGGACGTAGAACCGGTAGCTGGTCGTGGGCGAGGGGTTGCCCGCCCGGTCGAGGCTACGGACGAAGAGCGTGGCCGGGCCGTCGTCCGGCGGTGACAGAGTGAGCTTCACCGCGCCACCGAGCAGGGGAGCCCGGACGCGGCCCGGCAGGGTGTACGGGTCGGTCCACTGCGGCAGCCCGTTCGGGCCGTCGGACCAGCCGTCGACGGGGAAGTCCTGGGCCCAGCCGTACTGGTAACCCTCCACGTCCGCAGTCGAGTTCGAGGTGAGCGTGAACTCGGCCGGGACCCCGCCGGGCCCGATCTGGCCCTCCGGGAAGTTCGCCGAGGTCACCACGGGTGCGGCGGTGGGTCGGGTGACGTCGACGTGGAAGGTGCAGGGCTTGGACCAGGCGGACAGCTCGGTGCCGTCGCCGCCCCGGACCTGCCAGGCGTACGTTCCGCCGTCGGCGAGCACGCCCGGCGGCACGCTCGCGGCCCTCCCGCGGTCCTTGATCATGTTGTCGCGGGTGAACTCGGTGCGCTGCTCCGGGTGCCCCACCGGCCAGACCGCGAAGGTGCCCGTGAGGTACTCGTCGTTCGAGTCGGCGTCGTGCAGCATCGCCGTCAGCGGCGGCGTCAGAGTCCCCAGGTACGGGCGCGCCTTGTCGGCGCAGGTGTACTGCTGGCTGTAAAGGTCGGTGGGCACGCCAGGCGCGGTGTTGGACGTGGCGTACATGATCATGCGGGGGCTGAGCCGACGCCCCAGCGCGGTGTTAGCCTCGTCCGCGTCGGACAGCCGCAGCTCGACGGAGAGCGTGTGGCTACCGGACGCGGCGGCGCTCGCGGCCGCGCTGCTCAGGTCCAGCCGCAGGTACGAGGCAGGGCCGCCGGCCGTGGTGGCCACCGTGCCCAGCAGCTTCTTCTCGGCGGGCGCCCGGCGCCAGGTGACCGGGGTGGTCGGCGTCGCGGTCTGCCAGACCTCGACGGTGCGCGGGACGTAGCTCGTGGCCGAGGTCTCACCGAACAGGAACCAGCCGGCCACCACGTGCTTCCCGGTGTCCTTGGCGGCGAAGCCCGCCAGGTCGAAGGAGGCGTAGACCCGCGACTTGTGGGTGGTGCCCTGCTCGTCGAGCCAGCTGCCCAGCGGCAGTTCGCCCGTCGGCTGCGGGTAACTCGTCGTCGGCGTGGTCGCGTCGGTGTACGCCAGCGAGACCTGCGGCACCTGCTGGATCGGCGGCGCAGCGGCAGCCGACGAGGCGGACAGCATCACCCCCGCGAAGGCAACTGCGGCTGCAGTGACCAAGGTTGCAGGACGAATGCCCCGCCACCGTCCTATATGTCTTGCCATGGTTGGAAAACCCCTCCCCCAGCGCCCCGAAGGGCGATGTCGTATGGCGGGCACTCTAGTGTCAAGATCCGACAGGCGCGAAGGAGTTGTGGCGTCCCCCGGGGAGCAGCCGGCCGCGCGTGGTGGGGAGGGGCGCGGCGGCCCAGAAGGGCCGCCGGAGGAGACGGATACACGGGTGGCCGGGTGGTGGCGGCCGGCCGGGCTGGGGCCCCGCTGGGGCGGGGTCCGCCCCGCCCCGCCCCGCCCCGGCCTGGTCGGGTCTGGTGTGGCAGTTCCCGGGGGGACTACCCGGCCGGGAGTCGGCGCCGGGTAGTCCCCCCGGCCGCTGCCTGCCTTCGCCTGCCCGGCCGGCGCGAGAGTCGCAAAGGCTCCGGGCTGGCCGTCGCCCGTTGTACGGGCGGGTCAGTCGCAGTCGTTGCAGATCGGCTGGTTGTTCTTGAGACGGGCGAGCCTGCTGCGGTGGTGGACCAGGAAGCAGCTCGCGCAGGTGAACTCGTCGTTCAGCATCGGCTGGACGGCGACGGTGAGCTCCTCACCGGAGAGGTCGGCGCCCGGCAGCTCCGATCCGTCGGCGGCTTCCAGCGCGTCGATGGCGTCGATGGCGGAGGCCGCCTTGTCGCTGCGGTGGGCCTTCAGCTCCTCGATGCTGTCCGTCGAGCTGTCGTCGTCGGTCTTGCGCGGAGCGTCGTAGTCAGTTGCCACAGATGGTCCTGTCGTTGTAGTTGTGCCGGCCGCCGCCGAAGCTGTCGACCAGCACCGGATTGCGCCTCGCCATGCTGCGGGGCCGCGGTACCGCCCGCCGTCCCCGCTGACGTCACGTCCGTAGTGGTGTGCGGAGTGTAGTTGACCTTGTGGTGGTGGAGACCTCGGGTACGGCCGAACTCGTCGCCCGGTACGACAAGAGGTTCCTGTCGCAGACCGAACTGACCTACCTCTGCACCCCCGGCCGACCGGAGCCGACCGTCCTCGGGGTCGATTGGGTCCGCCTCGGTCTGGCGACCTGCATCGAGGCTAACTCCCCTCGCTGTTCGCCGAGGACGAGCGCCTGGACGTCGACTGCGTCCTTCTCTGGGGCAGCCTTCGCGTTGCGTGGCGATGCAGAGTGAATCGACGCAGCTCAGCAGCGGTGCTGAGGACGCTATCGACTGCAACAGGTGTTGTGCCATCCCGCTCCGGAGCGATGGGCCTGCCTGGCGGCCCCCTTGCCGGTGAGGCCAAGCGAAGTCGGCGTCAGAACCCGGTGAAACAGTCAGGCCCTGAACCACACGGACAAGGCAGGAGGAACGTGCACGTGTTGCCGGAGATCATCAGACTCGACGAGCCTGCTGTTCTGATCATCAGAACCGATTACGAGGATGAGGCGGCATGGCGGGCGATGGTGGAGGAGGTTTCCCGGCCGTGGGGGGGAGGGCGGAGAGTACGAGGCCGAGGTCCACCTGGTCGACGACCCGGTCTGGGCCGGGGCGACAGTCGAGGCAGTGGTCACTGCAGTGAGCCGGGACGAGTATCTCGACGTGGTCTTCGTCGCCGACGACATCACGATGAAGTCCGCCCAGCACGCCCTGCTCGCCATCGACCCCTCCCACGAGGACGAGGACCTCGACCCCATGTACTACCAGGAGCTGATCGACTTCCCGTCGGCCCGCGAGTTCCGCGCCACTCCGGCTGCGGCGCTTGGCGTGCATGCGCATTTGTCGATCGGGAACATGGACTTCCAGGAGTTTGCCGAGAGCGCCCGCGCCGACCCCGCAGGCGTCCTTCGCCCCGTGAGATGAAGCCGCTGGCCCGCTTCAGCGGGCTCGCGGCTTCGGAGCCGATCAGTCGCGCTGGTCGAGGGCCCGGGTCAGGTCCCTGTCTGCCGCCCGCGCTGCGTCGAGATCGGCCCGGCCGTCCTTCAGGTGGCCGACCAGCCCGGCACCGTGCCGACGACGACCCCAGGAGCCGCACCCGCACAGCGTTCTGACCCGCCCCCCGGGAAGCGCAGTCGTCCGTACGAGCCGGACACCGTGACGGCGCTCAGCGCCCGGGACGTCACCTTGGAGACCGCCCCGCAAACCTTGATGGTCACCGAGGCGGGCCGCGCCGGCCGGGACGGAGTCCAGCAGTTCGGCGACGGCCAGGTTCTCCTCGGCAGCGAGCCGCAGGTCCTCCACCGCCGTACTCACCGAGGCGGCCGAGGTGCCGACCAGGACCATCAGCACGCTGGGGAACGCTTCCAGCGCCGCTCCCAGACGCGCCCCGTGCCGTCCGAGCCGGGCTGCTGCTGCTCCTGGCCGCCGTACCCGGTGCCGCTGCTCCCTGAACGGCACGTGCTGTTCGGTGAGCTCGTTCGCTGTGCCGGGCTGCTGCTCCCGGCCACCGTCGCCTGCTGCTGCTACTGCTGGTCGCTGGTGGCGTGCTGTTCGCCCGTCGGTGCCTGTCCGAGTCCCTCCTGACAGCCCGTCATCCTGCTGTGTTCTCAGGCCCGGACCTGGTTTCACCCGGTCGTGTCGGCCGGTCGCCCTCTCGCACCGCGCCGAGGCTGTGCTTGCCGTTTAACCGTTTGCCTCGCCGCCCACGTCACCCGACCGGTCTGGCGCTGGCGGGAGTCGAGCTGTTGCCGACTGTGCGACCGTCAGAGCGGCGTGGTGGAACAGGACCCGCCGGCGGCGAGGCGCGGATCGGCCAGGGCGGGCGGCTGGCCGCCATGCCACCCGACACCGGGACGACGATGCCACCATGACAGCCTGAGCCGGTGGAAGATCTCATTGGTATCCAGACACCGCACCGCCGTCTGATCGACCCTGACGAGGCGATCACGGAACTTGAGCGTGCCGTACCCGGCTTCAGCTCGCTTCGCCTCGCGGTGCCTCAGACCTTTGACTGGCCGGCACTCGAAGGCGCGCTGGGAGCTTCGCTCCCTGCCGACTACAAGCGGCTCTGCGAGCTCTACCCCACATTCGTGCTCGGCGACTTCCTCTCCGTCTACTACCCGGGGGCTGGTCGCGAGCAGGACTGGCCGCAGGGTATCCAGGAGGATCTGGAGACCGTCATGGAGTGGTGCGAGGACAACGAACCCGTCATCCCGTTGCACCCGTACCCCGCCCCGGGCGGCTTGCTCCCCTGGGGTGGGTCGAACCAGGGTGACTTCTTCCTGTGGAGCACCAGCACGGCAGGCCCGCAGGAGTGGACGGTCACCGTGGCCTCACGCAATGGTGACTGGTGGCACTACAGCGGCGGGCTGGTGCAGTTTTTGGCCGAGCTGATCAGCGGTGTGCTGGAGCCATGGGGACTGCCCGTGATCCGGCCCGAGGCCTACAAATGGTGAGGTGCCGGCATCGAGCTCGGCCCTCCTGCTGGTAGCCGGGGCGTTCGCTGCAGCACGCGCAGCCGTCTGCGAAGAACGACTTGCCTGTCACCCGTACGGGGATATGGCGGACACCCGAGCGGCCTTCACGTGATCCTGAACTCGGCTACGAGGTACGGAAATCGACGTGAAGGCCGTGGTGACGAGTTTGACGAAGAACGATGCTCGACGGGAGGCGTTCGCGGAACTGTCACGCTTCCGGGCGGACTTCTACGACTGCCTGGACGGACGTCGGGACGCGCTGTTCGAGCTGGCCGACGCGCTGTTGTGTACGGACGGGCCGGTGAAGACGTTGGTGGACTTGTCGCTGTCGCCGGAACACCGGCGCGGGCACGGCGCCATGTAGGGCGCGCTCAACAAGGGGCATCTGAACGTCGAGCGGCTGCGGCGCACGGTGGCCGGCCTGCCGCTTCCCCGGGCTGCGGACGGTTGCCTGGTTCTGGCAGTGGACGTCTCGCCCTGGCTGCGGCCGGACGCCGCGACCGCGCCGGACCGCTCGTTCTGCCACACCTACGGCCGGGGCAAGGACGAGCACCGGATGATCCCCGGCTGGCCCTACTCGGTCGTCGCCGCGCTGGAGACCGGCCGCACCTCCTGGACCGCGATCCTGGACGCCATCCGGCTGGAGCCCGGCGCGGACGTCGCAGCCATCACGGCAGTCCAACTCCGTTGTGTGGTTGAGGGGTTGCTCGATGCCGGTCAGTGGCGCGAGGGTGACCCGGAGATCCTGGTCGTCCTGGACGCCGGATACGACGCGCCCCGGATCTACCACCTACTGGCCGGTCTGCCGGTGCAGGTCCTCGGCCGTTTGCGTTCGACCCCGGGTCTACAACCCGACCGGTGGCCGGCCGCCCAGACACGGGGCTGAGTTCGTCTTCGGCCAGAGCGACACCTGGGGCGAGGAACAGGCAGTGACCGCCACCGACACCCGCCTCTACGGCAAGGCCACCGCCCGGGCCTGGGACCGGCTCCACCCGCGGCTGACCCGGCGCGGGGCCTGGCTGGAGCACGCCGACGAGTTGCCGATCATCGAGGGCACCGTCATCCGCCTGAGCGTGGAGAGGCTGCCCAGCGGCGGGGTCAACAAGCCGGTCTGGCCCTGGTGGTCCGGTACCGGAGCCACCCTCACCGATGTCGACCGCTGCTGACAGTCGTTCCTGCGGCGCTTCGACATCGAGCACACGTTCCGCCTGTTCAAGCAGACCCTGGGCTGGACGAAGCCGAGGCTTCGCAGCCCGGAGGCAGCCGATCGGTGGACGTGGCTGGTGATCACCGCCCACACCCAGCTCCGGCTCGCCCGCCCGTTGGCCGACGACCTCCGCCGTCCCTGGGAGAAGCGGGCCGAGCCGAACAGGCTGACCCCGGCCCGGGTCAGACGGGGGTTCAGGAACCTCCACGCGCAGACTCCGACACCAGCGCGTGCACCCAAACCTTCCCGGCCCGGCCCCGGGCGCCCGCTCGGTTCGAGAAATAGCCGTTCGGCAACCCGTCACGACGTGGGACGGGTCCTCGCCACCGGCGAGGCGTACACCAGACCCGCCCATCACAAGAAGGGCACCAAGCCCCGCCGCCTGGATAAATGACAAGCTGTGAGCTTGTTCTTTAACCACTGGGGTTCTGGAGACAGTGTGAACGCGCGTCAGATGTTGGATGATTCGGCGCATGAGTGAACTGATCCGGGGCAGGGTGTGGGGGCCCGCCGACCGTAGCGGTGGCCCGCTTGATGATGTTGTCGATGGTGCCCGCCGCGTTCTGCCTGGGCTCAGGGTCGAACGGCTGCAGGTGACCCACCCCGGCGACGACGACAACGTGTACTTCCTCAGCGTCGGCTCTGGCGTCGGCTGCGTCCAAGTCGATTCGGGCGAGCAAGGCCAGCCACCGTTCGTTGTCGAGGGTGCCAGCCGCACAGACACGTCCGACCCCGCAGAAGCTCTCGCGGCCGTCTGCGGAGAATTTGGAGTCGTTGGCAAGCCGTAGCAGCGGCCTGCCGGGAGGGCGACCTGTGCGGTTTCCCGATTCGCCGGACAGCAGTATGGCCTTGGCGTGATCATGTGCGCTGCGAAGCACCTATGATCACCAACCAAGGCCGTAAGGACGAGTGTGCTGGAGGACGCTGCCCGCGTCGAGTCCCTGTCCGTGCTGTCCAGGTTCCGGAGCGACTTCTACGACTGCCTGACCGCCCGCGCGGATGCCCTGTTCGAGCTGACCGACGCCCTGCTCTGCACGGACGGGCCGGTCAAGGCCCTCGTCGACCTCGCGCTGGCGCCCGAGCACCGTCGCGGACACGGCGCCCTCTACGACGCGCTGAACGGCGGCTGGATCGAGGCGGACCGGCTGCGGACAGCACTGGCCGCTCTACCGCTGCCCCGCACCGCCGACGGGCGGATCGTCCTGGCGGTGGACATCAGCTCCTGGCTGCGATCGGACGCCGCGACCAGCCCGGACAGGCTGTTCTGCCACGTCCACGGGTGCGCGAAGAACGCCGCGCAGTTGATCCCCGGCTGGCCCTACTCCTTCGTCGTCGCGCTGGAGAGCGGCCGCACCTCCTGGACCGGGATCCTGGACGCCGTCCGCCTCGGCCCCGAGGACGACGCCACCGCCGTGACCGCCGACCAGCTCCGCGCCGTCGTCGAGCGGCTGGTCGCTGCCGGACACTGGGCCCAGGGTGACCCGGACGTCCTGGTGGTCATGGACGCCGGCTACGACGTCACCCGCCTGGCGTTCGTCATCGCCGACCTGCCCGTCGAACTCCTTGGACGCATCCGCTCCGACCGGGTCCTGCGACGCCCGAAGCCGCCCAGACTTCCCGGCACCAACGGCCGCCCGCCCAAGCACGGGCCCGAGTTCGCCCTCAACAAGCCCGCCACCTGGCACGCCCCGGAGCACACCACCACGACCTCCACCACCCGCTACGGCACCGCCACCGCCGACAGCTGGGACCGAATGCACCCCCGGCTCACCCACCGCACCTGCTGGCTCGACCACGACGGTGAACTGCCCGTCATCGAGGGCACGTTGGTCCGCCTGGAGGTTGATCACCTGCCCGGCGACCGCGATCCCAAGCCGGTGTGGCTGTGGTCCTCGGCCACCGGCGCCACCGCCGCCGACGTCGATCGCTGGTGGCAGTCCTACCTCCGCAGATGCGACCTGGAACACACCTTCCGGCTGTTCAAACAGACCCTCGGCTGGACCCGCCCCAGACTCCGCTCCCCGGCAGCAGCCGACCACTGGACCTGGATCGTCATCACTACCCACACCCAGCTCCGCCTCGCCCGCCCACTCGCTGAAGACCTCCGCCGACCCTGGGAGAAGCCCGCCGCCCCGGGCCGGCTCACACCGGCCCGCGTCCGCCGCGGGTTCAGGAACATCCGCCCGATCAGCACACTTCCCGCCAGAGCACCGAAACCCGGCAAACCCGGCCCCGGACGGCCACCCGGCTCCAGGAACCGCACACCTGCACCCCGCCACGACGTCGTAAAGATCGTCAAACGCGACCTCACCATGACCGAACACCAAGATCGCAGAAGTTAAAGAACAAGGTGAGAGTCGGTGCGGTAAGTGTGTGCCGTCCCCGGGACGGTGCTGCCGAGGCGGCGGCGGGAAGGCGAGCGGAGCGCCCGGTGCGGTGGTCAGTCAGTCTCTGCCCCTGCGATCAGCGCATCGAGCGCCGTGCGCAGCTGGGCCAGTTCGGCCGGGGTGGGATCGGCTGGTTCGTGCGGCACCAGCGCGGCGGGGTTCACCACGGGGGTGGTGCCCTGTGGGTGAGGCGTACCCGTGGCGCGGGCGAGCAACGCGCTGGTGTCGGGTGGCGGGGTGCCCAGGTTGTCGCTGAGCCGCCGCAGTGCGGCCGCGAGCGGGGGGTGCGGGAAGGGAAAGTCGGCGGGGAGCAGGCAGGCCTGCTGGGTATGGTCGTCGCCACGGAAGTCCAGGACCCAGTTCTCCCAGCCCGGCAACGTCCTGTTGTGGATGCCGGTCACGGTCTCTACTGCCCAGAGCGAGAGGGTGCGGGTCTGCGGGTCGAGATGGACGCCGCCGTACGGCATGTCGGTGGGCACAGGGGTGGCCGACGAGGCGTGGAGCAGGTCGATCAGGCCGGGGCCTTCGGCGACGTGCTCCATGAGCTCCCGCCCGCTGCCCCACGCGCGAACACTTCCGTCGGGCAGGCGCAGGGAGAGGACGGACCAGGGCTTGGTGTCCTCGGTATCTGCGGACCAGAACGGCTCGGAGGTCTCGAACCAGCCCGGCGCACGGGTCAGGTCCCTGCCAAGGCCTAGGTGATGGGTCAGATCGCCCATGCCGTCGTGTGCGAATCGGATGTCCCAGCCGGGCCATGTCCGAGCCAGTACGGCGCGCGCGGCGAGGTGGTCGGCCCAACTCTCCGCGAAAGCGAACCAGAGCAGGATCCTGCGGTCGTGGTCGACGAGTGCGGCGCCCTCGCACCATACGTCGTCGAGCCATTCGTCGGTCTCCCGGTTAGCGCGAAAGCCGCGTGTCGCCGCGGCCGGACCTGGCAGCAGATCGCTGACCACCCGGTTGGCGGCCCAGTGCGAGTAGTACCGCCGCCAGGCGCCGTTCTCGACCACCACGTACTGCGCTCGTGCTCCCATGACCGGCGAGGCTAGCGTCGCTGGACGACGAGTGGCGAACATTTTCCAGGTAACGAGCCTGGCTGGCCCCCTCCGCCGCGACTGGACCCGCCGCACCGGCGGCCGCTGCTACCCCTGCCACCAGAAACACGAGAAGAAGCAGGAGAAGAAGGCAGCCGCCGCGCGCCAGCGCCTGCTGGACACCCAGAAGGCGAACGCCGAGCTGCGCCCGTGCTGGACCTGCCGGGGCCCGATCGGCGGGAGGGCCGGGTCGCTGCTGGAGCTCACGGAGGAGGCCGGCCCGGAGCGGCTGGAGTGCCCGCAGTGCGTCAGCGACCGGGATCTGGAGGGGCTGGGCCCGCTGGCACTGCCGGCGCCGACCAAGCGGGAGCCGATGACCCTCGAGGCCTGCCTGCCGGGTCGCCACTGCGGCGTCCTACTGCTGCACCGGCCCACCAGAGCCGGTGAGTCGCCGCCAGTGCCCACGCTGGTGCCGTTGGTCCGCTGCTCTTGGCGTCGTGGTCGCCGCACTGCTGCTTCTTGCGGTGGTGCTGACGCACCGTCAGTATTGGTGGATGGAAGCCGAGTCGGCCCCCGCCGTCTGCCGCGTGCCGGTCCGGGGTGCGGCAGGCGTCGTCCTCCCGATCGCCCTGCCCGCCGCGCTGGCGGGCGCGGTGAAGGGGATCACCCTGCTGCACGAGCGCAGCGGTACGCTGCTGTCCATCTCGGCGGGATCGGCCGCAGGTGGCCTCCTGGTAGTGGTGCTGCTGCTCGTATCCGCAGTCTGTCTCCCGGCCGGCCGAACGGGGGCTGCCCTGCTTCTCCTGGGCTCGCTGCTGGTACTGCTGGGTGCCGCCGCTTGGCTGACCGCCGCCGTGAGCGGTTCGGACCAGCGAGCTCTGCACGACCGGGGTGTCGTGGCCTCCGGTGTCATCTACGCCCACCGTCAGTACGGGGGCGGCGGTGGCACAGTGGACCTGCCGCTGACCTTGCTCAGTGACGTTCAGCTGGCCGACGGGTCGACGCTGTCCGTCGAGGCCACCGGCTCCGAGCGCCCCGCTGTGAACAGCGAGGTCAGCGTCACCTACGACCCGCAGGACCGCGTCCCGGCCCGGTTCGGCTCCAGGCCGGGCCTGCCCGGCACCACAGTCACCACCGTTGCCGAGGCCATGGTCGTGACCGGGGCGCTCTGCCTGTCCGCAGTGCTACTGTCCCGCCGCACTTTCGCCCCGTGAGCCACACCCGAACCCGTACTTCTCAGACCCGCTGCGCCGCCCCTGCAGTCGGGCTGCCCCCGATCAGACCTCTCGGGCCACCGCTGCCGGGGAGTGCTCGCCACACCGCCCCCGTGGGCGGTACCGAGCACAACGGTCGTCGGCCGGAGTCACCGCGATGATCGAGGCCGGACCCGAGTGGCGGGCCATCGTCCCCCGGCTCGTCGCCGTCTCCCGAGCCCGCGACCGCGCCGGATTCAAGGTGGTGGCCAGCAGCCGTCGGGCACTCGAACGGTTCAGCCGGTCGTGGCCGTCACGATGACAGGCCCGCGGTCGTATGCGCCGCGGTACGGCGTGCACAGGTCCGCCTCGGTGAGTTCGACCGACGTGAAGCCTGCGAGTCGGAGCAGGGCCAGGACCTCGTGCGCGTGGTACCAGTGCAGCGTCGCCGGGCGGACCTGCGGGCCGGCCAGCACGGCCTCGCCGCGCAGCAGCGTGTATCGGCGCTCCTCCGTCCAGCTCTGCTCCACCGCGTCCTCGGCGAGCATCCGACGCTCGACGCGCAGCGTTTCGCCGGCCTCCAGATCGAGTCGAACGTGCGGTTGCCAGTCCTCGGCCGGGGCGGCAGCGCTCTTGTAGTCGTGGTCGATCGGTTCGAGGTTGAACGCCAGCACACCGCCCGGCTCCAGATGCTCCCGGCAGCGCCGGAACGCCTCGGTCAGGGCCTGCCGGTCGGGCAGGCAGGCGATACTGCCGCAGGGGATGTAGATGGTCCGGTAGCGGTTCGGCAGGTCCAACTCCTGGACCTGCTGGGCGTGCAGAACCGGTGCGAGTCCCTGTTCCGCCGCGCGCTCGCGGCAGACCGCGAGCATCTCCTCCGACGCGTCCAGCCCCTCCACCGGMAGTCCGGCGGCCAGATAGCGGCGTTGCAGCCGACCGGCCCCGACCCCGATTTCCAGCGCCGGCGTTCCCGAGGTGCGGATGATCCGCTCGAAGACCGGGTGGTCCCAACCGGGTTCGTCGTACGCCGCCCAGTGAAGGACCGCCAACCCCCGGTACTGAGCGGTCTGGTCCGGGGCGCTCTTGTCCTCAGTGACCTTCATTCCGCCCATGCTTGCCCGGTCCGGCGCCGCGCCGCAAGCGGATTTCGACATACCCCGCCAGGACGGCCCACCGCGCCCCACGGTCGCTGCTGGAGCTGGACGAGAGGGACGGCCCCGAGCGGTCCCGGCGCGTCGCCGAGCATCACGGCGATGTCACCGAGGCGATGCAGGCCTGGCTGGTGGAGACCGGCCGCGCCGTCGAGGACGCCGACATCGCGTACCTGGAGGTCCGCGGCTGGGTGCCCGACCAGTAGCGGCACCAGCAGCCCCTGTGGCCGGGCGCTTCAGCTGGCGGACGAGTGTCCTGGGTGAGGAGTCGGTCCGCCGGAGACCAGCCACCGCCAGCGTCGGCGCTCCGTGACAACAGTCGCGGCGGCCAGCAGAGTCACGGGGCCGGCCGCCCACACCGGCCAGGCCAGCCACGAGGAAGCCACGGCCGCGGCGAGTTGGAGCAGCACCAGAAGGATTGTCACCCAGCCCGGTACTGCGATGATCACCTGCGCTTTGTCACCCGGAGTGGAGAAGCACGTGGGAAGGCCGACCAAGAGCACGACGGACAGCGCGGCAAGCAGCCAGGAGTGGCCGGCCAGCGCCCAGGGCGTCGCCACCCATGCGACGAGTTCCACCGCGAAGCGCAGAACGGACGCGCCGCGGTCCTCCGGTCGGGCCGAAATCGATTCCCCCACAGTGTTGACCACCTGTGGACGGTTTCACCGCCCGCACCCAACGGTCAAGTGTCTGAGCGCCGTTGCTCGCGAAGCAGGCTTCCCGTGCCCTGTGGAGCCGGCCGCCGCGCGGCCCTGTTGACGCGGCAGCGCAAGAACACGAAGCTGACGGCCACTCAGGACACGAAGCTGACCGCGCTGGACGCGATGTGGCGCCTGGAGCCGGACTGGAACCGCTCCTACCGCCGCCTGCTCGCCTACCTCGCCACCGGCGGAGCCCTGGACGGCCCCGCCAACCGCACCGGCGGCGCCGCGGACCCGGCGTTCCGGCCGGGTGCGTGGCTGCGCAAGCAGGGCAAGGCCCGCACCGACGGCAAGCTGACGGTCCAGCAGATTGCCTTGCTGGACGCGCTGCCCGCCGCTCTCGCCGAGAAGCAGTCCGAGGGTCTGGCCGAGGGTTTGGTCACCTGGTCCGCTGACTGGACGTGTGACGCGTGCCGCGATGGGGGCGGTACCCAGTTCGAGGACGGCACCAGCGTGGACGCCGACCACGACTGCGACCGGGACGACGGGCCCGAGATCGGCTGGGAGGGCCGGGCCGAGTGCTCCGCCTGCGGCTGGTCCACCGAGACCGACTTCACCGACGGCGAGTACATCGAGTCCAACCACCACTGCGCCACCGACCAGTAGCAGCAAACCGCCCACGGGGCGGCCCGGCCCACCGGGCCGCCCCCGCCCGACCGCACGACGAAGGAGACCCGGATGCGCGGCTCCGACTTCTATCTGCGGACCCGGCTCCTCACCGAGGCTGGCCACATCCCCGAGTAGGCCTCCGCGGCCGGCGCCCGGCCGAGGGGCGAATCACCCGATCCGGCGATGGTTAAGGTGCGAACCGAAGTGCCATGCTGAACCTGTTTCCAGGAGGTCCAGATGGTCGAACCCCCGCTGCTTGCCAGCAGCTCCGTCACCACGCTCGGCGGCCGGCACGCGCCCCGCACGCCCGACCGGCCGACCATCGCCAGATTCCGTGCCATTCGCTATCTGTTCTACCGGAAGTCGGAGACCGCCCAGCTGTACTACTGCACCGCGGCCGAGGGCCACGGCTGGAGCGAGCCACACTCGCTGACCAATGCGATCGAGGCGGAGAGCGTGGAGCCGCCCGTCCCGGTGGTGGTCGGCGACCGGCTGTTCGTCGTGCTGCGCGGCGCCCCCGGGCACGAGTCCACCATGTGGGTGGCCTCGACCGGCGACGGTCGCAGCTGGACCAGGCGCGAGGCGGTGCCGGTCGCCGCCACCAGCCACGCTCCCGCCGTCGCCGCGTTCAACGGCATGCTGCTCGTGTTCTACCGGGGCACCTCGGCGGCCGGCACCGCCTACTGCCAAGTGCGCACCCCGAGCGGCGGCTGGGCCAATCCGCAGATCAACATCACCGCCGCCGACCACCGCTGCCGACTCGGCGAGAGCCCGACCGTGACGGTCCACAGGAACCGGCTGCACGTCTTCGGCCGCACGCCGGACGAGCAGCGGCCGTGGCAGATCGCCTCGGAGGACGCCACGCACTGGACGGACTTCGACTACCTCTCGGCGGGTTCGAGCGCGTTCACCCCGGTCGGCGCGGTGTTCCAGGACGAGCTGCACGCCGTGCTGGCGATGCCGACCGTTGGCGACGAGCCGACGCTGGTGGGCACCACCGTGCTGTCGCCCGGATCGGGCTGGTCGGCGGCCACGGCGCTGCCGCTGCCACCGATGCAGCGCCTGGTGGCGCCCGCGGCACCGGTTCCACTGCCCGACCGGTTGGCGGTGGTCGGCGCGCTGGACCGGTCCCTGTGGGCCTTCTCGGCGGTGGCCACCACCGACGGAAGGACGTGGCGCACCGAGATCGACACGCTCGGCCTGATCAACTCGGGGGTGGCTCCCACCGTGCTGCCGACGGGTTACCGGGCCCTGCTCGCCCAAAGCGAGCCAACCGAGGCCGTGCGCACCATGGAACTCCTTGCCCCCGACCCGTGGGGCACCCGGATCACCGACCTGACGCAGGCGCTGAGGTGGACGAAAGATGACGGCGACCTCGCACGGACCTGGTTCGGCCCACACAACTACTGCGACGGTTGGAAGAACCACGTCCAGTCGATGGCGCGCTACCGCGACCGGTACCTGATGCCCCGGAACAGTTGGGAGGACATCCAGGGCCGGGTGCATGTGGTTCCGTTGCATGAGCACGGGCCGCGGCCGTTCTCCTTCGAGGTCCAGCACCCGCGCTATGTGCTCCCGCACACCGGCGGCTGCCAGGTCGTTGGCGACTACCTGGTGCAGGCCGCCGAGGGCGAACACCACGGGGCGGTGTTCTTCTACGACCTGCGACCGGTCGCCGACGGCCTGCTGCCGGTCATGGTCAGCCACGTGGACATGCCCGGCCTGGCGGGATCCGCCGCGCTCACCGCCGTCGGCACCGGGGCGGGGCGGTCCTACCTGCTGGGCGTCTACGACGACGGGCAGGTCACGTTCCTCACCTCCACCGCGGCCCCGCTGTGGTCCCCCGACTGCACGTTCGAGGTGGCCTTCAAGGCCCCCACCGGGAATCCGGGGCCGGACAGCATGGCCCTGCTGACCGACCGGGCCGGGAAGGTCCACCTGCTCTCCTTCACCGGAACCACCGTGCTCGAGGTGCCCAAGGAGGACTGGATCTACCGCTACGAGGTCGACCTGGCGGCCCGCACGATGCACCGCTCGGGCGAACGGCACATGTACACCAGGAACGTAGGCGACACCTTGATCCACTTCCGCTTCGGCGCCGGGCTGTTCCAGCCCGACCAGGACCTGCTGGAGTTCCAGGCCTGCGACCGCAACCCCAGCGGCCTGGGCGTGGACAGCCGCATCTACCTCAACACCTTCCGCTCCACCCACCTCCCCGCGCCGTGAGCTCGGGACACGGGTGTCGACCGAGTGACTTACCCCGGGGGCTATCCGAACGTGACGTTCCCTTCAGATCAGCCCTCGGCGGCGAGTACCAGGTAGTCGGCCCTGCGCGCTCCGTTCGCCGCCCCGGTGACAACACGCTTGCCTTGGTGACACCTATCGCGCTTCGGCGCAGTGGGTCGAGATCCGGATCAGCGGCCAGTGGCTGCCCGGCCGGGTGGAGAGCTGGCGTCTGCACCGAGGAACTCACCATCCAGCTGGAGGCGGCAAAATGAACACCGGGCGGGGGGCTGCGGGCTTGGAGCGGAAGTCCTCGCGTGGGGCCGGCGTCTCAGATCGGCTTACCCCCGCTTGGGTGCTGGTGCGGCGAACCAGCGGGCGAGCAGGCCCGGCTGGTAGTCGACGACCGGCCCAAGGGCGGTCACCTCACCCAGGAAGGTCACCGTGGCGAGCTCCTCCAGCTCCGGGGTGACGCCCGCCTTGAGTGAGGCCAGCAGGCGGCGGTGGCACTCGGCCACCTCCGCTTCCAAGCTGAGCCTGATCGGCGGGGTCAGGCTGCGGGTGCGCCCGGACGTCCGGGTCGAGACCGGCGGGCTCCGGCTCGGCGGGGTCCGCGACGACGGGCCCCACCGAGCCCGGCGGTCCGACCGTGCGGGTGGCCGCCTGGGGCCTGGTGGGCGGCATCTCGGTCGAGCGCGGCTGACGCCGGCCCCGGCCGGTCAGGCGGAGGGCGGCGGGTAGAGGCTCGGGAGGTTCACCACGATGGCCTCCTGGGTGCTGCGGGCGATCACCACGACGGCCTCCTCGCTCGGGTCCGGGTTCTCCTCGCGGTGCGGCACGAAGGGCGGCACGAAGACGTAGTCGCCGGGGGAGGTGCGGAGCCGGATCTCCTCGGGAGTGCCGGAGGAGTCGTCGACGAAGACGAACTCCGGGTGGCCGCTGACCACGTGGATCGCGGTCTCGGACTCGCCGTGGTGGTGGTCGGAGGAGGCGGTGGCGGGGGCGACGTGGGTCTGGCCCATCCAGAGCTTCTCCGAGCCGACGGTGCCGCCGCTGATCGCGGCGAACCTGCGCATGCCGCTGCTCTGCGCGGTGTCGCCGTCCAGTTCACCGGCCCGGACGTGGTGCAGACGGGCCCGCAACGGGGTGGTGTCGGCGGCCGGCCGGCCGTGGTCGGGCAGGTGCGGGTGGAAGCCGGTGCCGGCCTCGGTGCAGGAAGCGCCGGGCTCGCCGTCGGCCGTCGGGGCGTGGCTGTGGGCGGTGGGCATGGTGGCTCCAGGAAGGTACGGGAAGTGGGCGGGCTGCAACGGCCGGGCCCCGCCGGATGGTCAGGACGCTAGGGTGCGGCCGGAAAGGATGTCAAGAGGTGTCCTTTCCTCCGGGCCTGCCGGGGAAGGCACTTGAAGTGCGCGGCGGGCCGGGGATACTCATGCTCATGCATATTTCCGCGAAGGCGGACTACGCCGCGCGCGCCTTGGTCGAACTGGCCGGGGACGCGGCTCGTCCGCTCACCTGCGAGGCCATCGCCTCCTCGCAGGGAGTCCCGTTCCGATTCCTGAAGTCGGTGGTCGGCGATCTGCGCCGGGCCGGTCTGGTGCGCAGTCAGCGCGGCTGCGAGGGCGGGTACTGGCTGGGCCGGCCCGCCGAGGAGATCACCCTGCTGGACGTGGTGCGGGCGGTGGACGGCGAGGTGATCACCCTGCGCGGCGAGCCGCTGGCGGACCTCGCCTACCCGGGCCCGGCCGAGGCGCTGCCGGCGGTCTGGCGGGCGGTGGAGGAGCGCGCGGTGCGGATCCTGGCCACCACCACGGTGGCCGGTCTGGTGCGGGAGTCGACGCGTCCGGCGGCGGTGGTCCCGGCGTGACGGCGGTCCGGCTGGAGGTGGTCGAGTACACCGACCCGGCCTGTCCGTGGGCCTGGGGCTCGGAGCCCAAGGTGCGGGCGCTGCTGCGGGTGCTGGCGGGTGCGGCGGACCATCGCCGGGTGTTCGGCATCCTGTTCGACGAGGACGACGACCCGGCGCCCGATCCGGCCGCCGAGACGGCCTGGTACGCCCGCTACGTCGAGGGGATCACCGCGCACACGGGGGCGCCGCGCGCCGCCGGCCTGCGCTGGGTGGCCGCCAGCAGCTGGCCCGCCTCGCTCGCGGCGGCGGCCGCCGAGGCGCAGGGCCCACTGGTGGCCGAGCGGGTGCTGCGGCGGCTGCGGGAGACCGCCTTCGTGCTGGGTGAACCGGCCGACACCCCGGACCGGGTGCGGGCCGCGCTGCACGGTGTGCCGGACCTCGACCTCGACCGGCTGGAGGCGGACGCCGGTTCGGCGGCGGTGCTCGAACGGGTGCGCGCGGACCGGGCGGAGACCCGTCGGCCGGTCCCCGAGGTGGTCGGCCTGCGCGGTCCGGGGCCGCACCCCGGGTCTGCCAAGGAGACCGAGGACGGCCACCGGTACGCACTGCCGACGCTGGTGTTCGTCGGCCCGGCCGGGCGGCGGGCGGTGCCGGGCTGGCGTCCGCTCGCGGAGTACCTGGCGGCGGCCCGCGCGGTCTGCCCCGGACTGGTGCCGGCTCAGGACGCGCCCTCGGCCGCGATGTTGATGGAGCGTTACCGCAGTGTGTCGGCGTCCGAACTGGCCTCGGCCGAGGGGGAGGTGCCGGCCGGTGCGGTCCGGGTGAAGACCGCCGGCGAGGCCCTGTTCCTGCACCCGACCGAGCGTTCGGGCTCGTTGCTGCTCGCCGGCCCCGGCGCCCCTGAGCTGCAAGGATCGTGCGTGGTCGGTGAATTGGGGTGGGCCGCCAGGGAATGAGACACCTTTTGGTGTCCATTGACAGCGGGGTGTTCCAGTCGCCAGGATGTGCGCATGTTCTCCACGCACCCCAACGTGGTGTGCCGCTACGTGGACCTTCGGCGCACCAGCAGCGACCTCTGTCGCTGAGCGCGCTCTCCCGGCGGCAGACCTGCCCGCCGTACCGGCCGGGCCCTGCCCGCCCGCACTCCCGTCCGGCCCGCGGTCGCTGACCGTCCCGCCGACCGGCCCCGGTCACCCGACACCGCGGTGACCGCCCGCCCGCCGTCCCCGACGGCGCGCACCCCTCTCCTCGCTGCCCGGCCGCCGTGCGCCCCTCCCGGGGCCGGAGCCGTCCGCGCCGATCCACGCCCAGAACCGTCGGTGCACGCCGACGCCATGCCCCGTGCGCCGCCCCGACCTACCGGTCCGGGGCGGGCGGGGCGTGCACCCGAAAGGTGACCCACACTCATGAACGCACTGCCCGAAGGCCGTTCGACGCTGGCCAGACGCTCCTTCCTGGGGCTCGGTCTCGGTACCGGGGCCGCGCTGCTGCTGGCCGCCTGCGGCGACACCGGCGATGCGGTGGGCGGCAGCGGCAGCTCGGGCACCGTGCGCTGGGGCTGGGCCCTGCCGACCTCCTGGGACCCGGTCTTCTCCTCGGCGGGCTGGGACGTGCACGCGCTCTCGCTGGTCTACGCCGGACTCACCAAGCTGGACGAACAGGGCGCCGCCGTACCGGCGTTGGCCACCGGCTGGAGCTACGCCCCCGACGGCACCTCGGTCACCTTCAAGCTCAGGCCCGGCCTGACCTTCGACGACGGCACACCGCTGGACGCCACCGCGGTCAAGAAGAGCCTCGACCGGGGCCGGACCGACCCGAAGTCGCTGGTCGCCCCGCAGCTGGTGCACCTCAAGGAGGTCAGCGCCCCCGACCCGGGCACCGTGGTGCTCCAACTCACCCAGCCCGACTACCAGTTCCCCAATCTGCTGGCGGGCAAGACCGGCCTGATCGTCAACCCGAAGGCGTTCGAGACGGACACCGCCGGGATCGCCACCAAGCCGGCCGGCGCCGGTCCGTTCTCGCTGGTCTCGTACACCCAGAACAGCAAGGCGGTGCTGCGCCGGAACACGAGCTACTGGGACGCGGCCTCGATCAAGCTGGAGAACTTCGAGCTGCACCCGCTCCCGGACGCCGCCACGGTGGTGGCCGGCCTGCAGTCCGGTCAGTACGACGTCGCCCAGATCCCCGGCAGCCAGGTCGCCGCCGCGAAGGCGGCCGGCCTGGAGGTCCAGGTGATCCCCTCGCTGGTGGTGGCGGTGCTGGACATCAACATCACCAAGGCGCCGTTCGACCAGCCCGAGGTGGTCGAGGCGCTGAAGTACGCGATCGACCGCGACGCGCTGGTGAAGACCCAGCAGTTCGGCCTCGGCGAGGCCAACTACCAACCCTTCCCGAAGGGTTACGTCGGTCACGACCCGGGCTCGGAGGACCTGTACCGCTTCGACCCGGCGAAGGCCCGTGAACTGCTGGCCAAGGCCGGACACCCGAACGGCGTCGACCTGACCATCACCACCTCGGCCGCGCAGGGCCTGCCCGAGCAGTTGCAGGCACAGCTCAAGGACGTCGGGATCAGGACCACCATCGAGGTGGTGCCGGCCGCGCAGGCCACCCAGATCGTCTACATCCAGCACTCCAAGGCGCTGTTCACCGACCAGTTCGCCGGGCGGGACTCCGCCCCGCAGGCGTTCCAGGTGCTGTTCGGCGAGCAGGGCCTGATGAACCCGGGCCGGACCACCCCGCCCGAGCTCAAGGAGGCCGTCGAGAAGGTCTCCCGGACCCCGCTCGACTCACCGGACTACCCCAAGGTGCTCCAGGCGGCCACCGCGCTGGCCGTGCGGACCATGCCGAACGTCTTCCTGTACAGCGTCCCCCGGGTACTGGCCCGTCGCCGGTCGGTCTCGCAGATCCCCGCCTTCACCGTGGTCCAGCGCTTCGAGGGCGTGAGCGCCTCGTGAGCGCCGTACTCGCGCCCGGCCGGCCCCTGACGGCGGGTCCGCTCGCCCGCTCGCTGCCGGTGCAGTACGGGAGTTGGCTGACCGACGCGCTCGGCGGCGACCTCGGCCGGTCCTGGTTCACCACCGTGCCGGTGGCCGACTCGATCGCCACCGCGCTGCCGGTCGACCTCTCGATCGCGGGCCTGGCCCTGCTGTTCGCGGTGCTGCTCGGTGGCGCCGCCGGGATCGCCGCCGCCCTCAGCAACGGCGGCCGCACCGACCGGATCGTCACCGCCGTCTGCACCGTGCTCGGCACCCTGCCCGCCTTCGTGATCGCGATCGGCCTGATCACCCTGCTGGCCGTCCAGCTGCGGCTGCTGCCCTCCGGCGGGTACGTCCCGTTCGGCCGCGATCCGGCCCAGTGGCTGCGGTTCGCCGTGCTGCCCGCGCTGGCGCTGAGCCTGGACGCGGCCGCCGCGATCGCCCGGCAGCTGCGCACCTCGCTGGTCGGCGAGCTGCGGGAGAACTACGCCACCGGCGCGGTGATGCGCGGCCTGTCCCGGCGGCGGGTGCTGCTCGGCCACGTGCTGCGCAACGCGGCCGGACCGGCCGTCACGGTGCTCGGGATGAGCGTGCCGATGCTGATCGGCGGGGCCGTGGTGACCGAACGGATCTTCAACCTGCCGGGGATCGCCCAACTCTCGCTGCGGGCCGCCGAACAGCACGACGTCCCGGTGATCCAGGGCACCTTGCTGGTCACCGTGGTGGTGGTGCTGATCGCCAACCTGGCCGTGGATGCCGGGCTGTTCGCGCTCAACCCCGCTGCCCGGAAGGCCAGTTCGGCCCAGGCCAAGGAGGCACGATGAGCATCCTGCGCTCCACCGGCGGGGTGCCGGTGGCCCGGGCCGCCCTCGGGGTGCTCGCCGTGGTCGCCCTGCTGGCGCTGTTCGGCGATGCCCTCGCCCCGCTCGACCCGCTCGCCCAGGACACCGCCCGGACGCTCCAAGGGCCCAGTGGCGCCCACCTGTTGGGGACCGACTACCTGGGCCGGGACGTGCTGAGCCGGCTGCTGGCCGGCACCGGGAGCTCGGTGCTCAGTGCGGTCGAGGCGGTCGGTGCCGCGATGCTGCTCGGCGTGCTGCCCGGGCTGGCCTCGGTGCGCTTCGGCGCCGCCTTCACCTGGGTCTCGCTGCGCGCGGTGGACGCCCTGATGACGTTGCCGTTCACGCTGTTCGCGATCGCCGCCGTCGGGGTGCTCGGCAACGGGCTGCACCAGGCGATGCTGGCCCTGGGCGTGCTGCTCGCCCCGCTGTTCTTCCGGGTCACCCGGGCCGCCGCGCTCGGCCTGGACCGGGCGCAGTACGTCGAGGCGGCCGAGCTGATGGGCGCCTCCCGGTGGTGGATCCTGCGCACCCACATCTGGCGCAAGGTGCTGCCGACCGTGGCGGTCACCACCGCGCACGCGCTGGCCACCAGCCTGCTGGCGGTCTCCTCGCTGACCTTCCTCGGCATCGGCGTCCAACCGCCCGCGCCGACCTGGGGCGGCATGCTGGCCGGTGACCTGGGCTTCCTGGCCCAGCAGCCCTGGGCGCCCGCGCTGCCCGCCGCGCTGATCATGCTCACCGTCGGCGCGCTCAACCTGCTCGCGGACGCCGTCCGCGACGCGGAGCCGAACGCGGCGGAGCCGGTGACCGCCGAGAAGACCGAGAAGACCGAGAAGTCCACCGCCCGAGGGAAGGAGCGCCGCGATGACCTCGCCGCCGTCTGAACCGCCCGCCCTCACCGTCGAGGCCCTGCACCTCACCGTCGGCCACGGCCGCACCGAGGCCGTCCGGGACGTCTCGTTCACCGTCCGCCGGGGCGAGGCCCTGGGCCTGGTCGGCGAGTCCGGCAGCGGCAAGACGCTGACCTGCCGCTCTGTGCTCGGCCTGCTCGCCCCCGGCGTCGAGGTCGCGGAGGGCAGGATCGCCCTGGGCGACACCGCGCTCACCGACCTGACCGGGCGTCAGTGGCAGCAGCTGCGCGGCACCCGGCTGGGCGCCGTCTTCCAGGACCCGAGCTCCTACCTCAACCCCGCGCTCACCGTGGGCCGCCAGCTCGCCGAACCGCTCCGGGTCCGGCACGGCCTGCCCCGGGCCGAGGCGCGCGCCCGGGCGGCCGGACTGCTCGACTCGGTCGGCCTCGACTCCGCCAGGGTGTACGACAGTTACCCACACGAACTGTCCGGCGGCATGCTGCAGCGGGTGCTGATCGCGATCGCGGTCTGCGGCGACCCGGAGCTGCTGGTGGCCGACGAGGCCACCACCGCGCTGGACACCGTGGTGCAGGCAGAGATCCTCGACCTGCTCGACCGGCTGCGGGCCGAACGCGGCCTGGCCCTGCTGCTGGTCACCCACGACCTCGCCGTGGTCGCCGAGGTCTGCGACCGGATCCTGGTGTTCTACGCGGGCGAGATCGTCGAACAGGGCCCGACCGCCGAGGTGATCGCAGCCCCCGCGCACCCCTACACCGAGGCACTGCTGCGGGTCGCCTCGCTCGGCGMCCGCACCCGCCGCGAACTGACCGTCATCCCGGGCCGTCCACCGGAGCCGGGCACGGCCGGGCCAGGCTGCCGGTTCGCCGACCGCTGCGACTACGCGACCGACGCCTGCGGCACCGACACCGTCCCGCTGACCAGCACCGCGCCCGACCGCCAGGTGCGCTGCCTGCGGGCCGGCGAGCTCGCCCTGGCCGGCACCGCCCACCGCACGGAGGTGTTCCGATGACCGTCACCACCGACCTGCCCGCCCGCACCGAGGCGCCGACGGCCGCGCCGCAGGGCGAGCCGCTGCTGCGGCTGCGCGGCCTGAGCGTCGCGTACGGCCCCGGGCCCCGGGTGCTGGACGGCGTCGACCTGGACGCCCGGGCGGGTGAACTGCTCGGCGTGATCGGGGAGACCGGCTCCGGCAAGACCACACTGGCCCGTGCCGTGGTCGGCCTGGCCCCCGTGGTCGCGGGCACCGTCACCGTCGACGGGCAGGACCGCACCGGCCTGCGTGGCCGGGCGCTGCGGGCGGTCCGCCGGGACGGCACCGTCCAGTACATGTTCCAGGACCCGCTGCGCTCGCTGGACCCCGATCTGACGGTCCGCCGGCTGATCGGCGAGCCGCTCGTGGTGGCGGGCACCGAGCGGGCCGAGCGCGAGGAGCGGGTGCTCACCGCGCTCGACCAGGTCGGCCTGGACCGGGCGCTGGCCGACCGCACCCCGGCCCGGCTCTCCGGCGGCCAGCGCCAACGCGTCGCACTGGCCCGGGCGGTGGTCACCCGCCCCCGGCTGCTGCTCGCGGACGAGCCGGTCAGCGCGCTGGACGCGTCCAACCGCAACCACGTGCTGCGGCTGCTCGACGAGCTGCGGCGGGAACTCGGCCTGGCCGTTGTGGTGATCTCGCACGACCTCGACTCGCTGGCCGGGGTGGCCGACCGGATCGCAGTGCTCTACCGGGGCCGGCTGGTCGAACAGGGCCCGGCCGAAGCCGTGCTGGAGCAGCCGCTGCACCCGTACAGCGCCCTGCTGGCCGCCTCGGCGCCCAGCCTGCTGCGCGCGCACCGCACCGACCTGGCCCTGCTGCGGACCCCCGCCCCGGCCGCCCCGTCCGACGCGGCCTGCGTCTTCGCGCACCGGTGCCCGTTCGCCGACGCGGCCTGCCGCGAGCTGCCCGAACCGCAGCCGCACGGCCCCGAGCGGGCCGCCGCCTGCCACCACGCGCCCGACTGGCGCGCCCACCTCACCCGCTGACCTCCCGTCAGGAGCCCGTGCCATGTCAGCCCTCCAGCTCGTCGCCATCGTCGCCACCCGGCCCTGCCGCCAGGAGCCGGCCACCCACGGTCGCACCACCCCGGTACCGGGGAGCCGACTGTGACGGGTACGCCCAGCACCTCGCACTGGGGCGCGTACCGGGTCCGGCCGCTGGCGGGCGGCGGGGTGGAGGTGCTGCCGCATCCGGGCGATCCCTCGCCCTCCCCGCTGCTCGGCGGGGTGGCCGGATCGCTCCGGCACCCCACCCGGGTGGCGCGGCCGGCCGTCCGGGCCGGCTGGTTGGAGCACGGCCCCGGCCCGTCCACCCGGCGCGGCGCGGAGCCGTTCGTCGAGGTGGAGTGGGAGAGGGCGCTCGACCTGGTGGCCGCCGAGCTGGCCCGGGTGCGCGGTGAGCACGGTAACCAGGCGGTGTTCGGCGGCTCGTACGGCTGGGCCAGCGCCGGGCGGTTCCACCACGCGCAGAGCCAACTGCACCGGTTCCTCAACCAGTTCGGCGGCTACACCGGCTCGCGGAACTCCTACAGCCTGGGCACCTCGCTGGTGCTGCTGCCGTACTTGGTCGGCGACGCGGACGCGGTCCTGCGGGCCGGGTCCTCCTGGCCCACGATCATCGGCAACACCCGGCTGATCGTCGCCTTCGGCGGCATCCCGGCCAAGAACGTACACGTCACCCCGGGTGGGGTGACCCGGCACGGTACTCCCGGATACCTGGTCGAACTCGCCGCCGCAGGCGTGCAGGTGGCGCTGGTGAGCCCGCTGCGCGACGACCTGCCGACCGGCCCCGCCACCGACTGGTTCCCGGTCGCGCCCGGGACCGACACCGCGCTGATGCTGGCGCTCACCCGCACCCTGGTCGAGGAGGGTCTGCACGACCGGGACTTCCTGGCCCGGCACTGCACCGGGTGGCCGCAGCTGGCCGACTACCTGTCGGGTGCGACCGACGGCACGGTGAAGGACGCCGACTGGGCGGCGCCGATCTGCGGCATCGCCGCCGAGCGGATCCGGGAGCTGGCCCGGCGGATGGCCGCCACCCGCACCCTGGTCACCGTCACCTGGTCGCTCCAGCGGGCCCGGTTCGGCGAGCAGCCGGTCTGGGCCGGCCTGGCGCTGGCAGCCGCGCTCGGCCAGATCGGCCTGCCCGGCGGCGGCTTCGGCCACGGCTACGGCTCGATGGGCGACGTCGGCGACACCGGGCCCACCCTGCGCCTGCCCTTCCTGCCCCAAGGCACCAACCCGGTCCGGGAGTTCATCCCCTGCGCCCGGATCGCCGACCTGCTGCTGCACCCGGGGGAGGAGTTCGACTACGACGGCGCCCGGTACAGCTACCCCGACATCCGGCTGGTGCACTGGGCCGGCGGCAACCCGTTCCACCACCACCAGGACCTCGGCCGACTGCGCCGGGCGTTCGCCCGCCCCGACACGGTGATCGTGCACGAGCCGCACTGGACCGCGACCGCCCGGCACGCGGACATCGTGCTGCCCGTCACCACCACCCTGGAGCGCGAGGACTTCGGTGGCGGCCGCCGCGACACCCACCTGATCGCCATGCACCGGGCGGTGGCCCCGTACGGCGAGGCCCGCGACGACCACGCGGTGCTCGCCGCACTGGCCGAACGGCTCGGCTTCGGGGAGGAGTTCACCGAGGGGCGGACACCTCGCCAGTGGCTGGTGCACCTCTACGAGGAGTGGGCGGCGCAGACCGCCGCCGCCCC
>NZ_JBFUMY010000073.1:0-26307 GCF_054049135.1 Kitasatospora sp. P5_F3
GCATAGGCCTTGGTGGTGACCTCACCGGCGATGTGCACGAGGCCGGTGGTGATCAGCGTCTCCACGGCGACCCGGGACTTCGGGTCGGCCGCGAGAAGCGCGTCCAGGATGGTGTCGCTGATCTGGTCAGCGATCTTGTCGGGGTGTCCCTCGGTGACGGACTCCGAGGTGAACAGGCGGCGAGACACAGCGCTCCCTGGGGTTGCAGCGGCTGCTGACTGAATGCCCGGTTGTCCGGGCATCCGGAAAGACTCTGATCCCTGGAGTGTAACGGTCGGCTATCGGGCTGCGGCAATCCCCTCAACAAGTGAGACGGATCGAACTCCTCAACCGAGCCGGGCCACCACGGCGTCCCAGACCGCGTCGGCCAGCGATTCCTTGGGCCCGTCGGCAATCTCGGCCTCCGCGCCGTCCGCGCTGAGCAGAACTGCGGAGTTGGTGTCCTGCCCGAATGCCTTACCCCCGCCCACTTCGTTGACGACCAGCAGATCGCAGCCCTTTCGGGCCAGTTTGGCCCGGCCGTTGGCGAGTACGTCGTCGGTCTCGGCGGCGAATCCCACCACAAGTTGGCCGGAACGGGCCCGGTGGGCGGAGAGCTCGGCCAGGATGTCGGGATTGCGGACCAGGGCGACCGGCGCGGGCTCCACGCCGTCCACCTTCTTGATCTTTCCGGTGGCGTACTCGGCCGGGCGGAAATCGGCCACCGCGGCGGCCATCACCACCACGTCGGCGTCGGCCACCGCCTTCAGCGCCGCCTCGCGCAGCTCCAGCGCGGTGGAGACGTGCACCACGTCCACCCCGGCCGGGTCGGGCAGCGTCGCGTTGGCGGAGAGCAGGGTGACCCTGGCGCCCCGGGCGGCGGCCGTGACGGCCAGCGCGTAGCCCTGCTTGCCGGAGGACAGGTTGCCCAGGTAGCGGACCGGGTCGAGCGGCTCCCGGGTGCCGCCGGCCGAGACCACCACATGGCGGCCGGTCAGGTCGGCGGTCAGCTCGCCGCGGGCCAGCACCCGGCGGCAGGCTTCGAAGATCGCGGCGGGCTCGGGCAGCCGGCCCTTGCCGGTGTCGACGCCGGTGAGCCGGCCGACGGCGGGCTCCAGCACGATCACGCCCCGGCGGCGCAGGGTGGCAACGTTCTCCTGGGTGGCGGGGTGCTCCCACATCTCGGTGTGCATGGCGGGGGCCAGCACCACCGGACAGCGCGCGGTCAGCAGGGTGTTGGTGAGCAGGTCGTCGGCCAGCCCGTGGGCGGCCTTGGCCATCAGGTCGGCGGTGGCCGGGGCCACCACCACCAGGTCGGCCTGCTGGCCGATCCGCACGTGCGGGACCTCGTGCACCCGCTCCCAGGTCTCGGTGGCGGCCGGGCGGCCGGACAGCGCCGCCCAGGTGGCCTCGCCGACGAAGTGCAGCGCGGCGGCGGTCGGCACCACGGTCACCTGGTGCCCCGACTCGGTGAACCGGCGCAGCAGCTCACAGGCCTTGTACGCGGCGATGCCGCCGCTCACGCCGAGAACGACCTGGGGCGGGCTGGCATTCATCGCGGGCTCTCTCTGCCGTACGGGCGGGACCAGCCCCAACCCTACGGCGCATCAGATCCGCGCCGCACCATGGCCCTGGACACACGCAGGACACACGGAAGGGCCCGCCGGAGCGAACTCTCGAGGAGACCCTCGCCGAGCTGGGAGTAGTACGCGTTGATCTGACGGGCGCGCTTGGCGGCGTAGATCACCAGGCTGTACTTCGAGTCCGTGGCCTCGAGCAGCTCGTCGATCGGCGGGTTGATGATGCCCTCGGGCGCGGTCATGGAAGAGGACACGCGAAAACCTTCCGCAAAGATGAGAAAGACAGAATGCTGATCAGATCAACATGAGCTGATCAGGCTACACCGAGCAAGGTTAGCAGTTCGGTTGCTACCTGCTCGACCGACCTGTTGACAAGGGTCGTGTCGAACTCACTCTCGGCAGCCAGCTCGACCTTCGCGGCCTCGAGCCGACGGTCGATCACGTCCTGCGGCTCGGTGCCCCGGCCGGTGAGCCGGCGGACCAGCTCGTCCCAGCTCGGCGGGCCCAGGAAGACCAGCCGCGCGTCGGGCATCGACTCGCGGACCTGCCGGGCACCCTGGAGGTCGATCTCCAGCAGCACCGGGACGCCGTTCTCCAGCTTCTCCAGCACCGCCGCACGCGGGGTGCCGTACCGGTTCCCGGCGAAGACGGCCCACTCGAGCAGCTCGCCGTTGGCGATCAGCTTCTCGAACTCGTCGTTGTCGACGAAGTAGTAGTGCACCCCGTTCTTCTCGCCGGGCCTCGGATGCCGGGTGGTCACCGACACCGAGAGCCAGAGCTCGGGGTGCTGCTTCCTCAGATGAGCGACGACCGTGCTCTTGCCGACCCCCGAAGGGCCGGAGAGCACGGTCAGCCGCGGACGTTCACTCATGCACCGATTATCCCGGATCGCGGACGGTCCGGGCACCACCGGGTCGCGACCCGGTGTCGGTCAAGCGGTGGTTCAGGCGGCGGTGCTGCCGAACTCCCGCTCCAGGGAGGCGATCTGGTTCGTCCCGAGGCCGCGGACCCGACGGCTCTCGGAGATACCCAGACGCTCCATGATCTGCTTGGCGCGGACCTTGCCGACGCCCGGCATGCTCTCCAGCAGTGCGGAGACCTTCATCTTGCCGATGACCTCGTCATCGGCCTTGCCCGCCTTGATCACGTCGTGCAGCGAAGCGCCGGCGTGCTTCAGCTTGGCCTTCACATCGGCGCGCTTCCGCCGGGCTTCGGCAGCCTTGGCGAGCGCAGCGGTGCGCTGTTCAGGGGTAAGGGGCGGAAGAGCCACGCCGTTCACCTCAGGGTGTGGAAGGAAGGGATGAGCTATGACTGGTTGGTGCCTGAAGCGCACCGATCGCAGCCCGAACCAACGGCTCTGACCTGCGAGAGCGGCAATTTTCGCCGCCCTTCGGTGACCTCCCGCCGGACACTACCCAACTTGAGGCCGCACGTCAGGAGAAGAACACGAAAAGTCCTGGTCAGCCAAGGTCGACCAGGACTTTTCCGGGCAAATCAACCGGCCTGACGGCCCGTCCGGGCGGCCGGTGTGACGCTCCTCACGTACAACGGACTACTTCACCGCGGCCGCGATCTCCTCGACGAAGCGCGCGGAGGCCGCCCGCAGGGCCGCCACCGAGGGGCCGTGCTTGAGAATGTCGCGGCTCACGCTGGGCACCACGTTGCGCACCGAGTCGCCGAACACCCGGGGCAGGTCGGCCGCCGTCGCCCCCTGGGCACCGACGCCGGGGGCCAGCAGCGGGCCGTTGATGGCGAGGTCCGCCCCGGACTCGGCCAGCGTCGCGCCGACCACCGCGCCGAACGAGCCGAGCGGCTCGGCGCCCTTGTTCTCCGCCGCCAGCCGGTTCAGCACGCCCTGGGCCACGCTAACGCCGTCGGCGCCGACCGCGCGCTGCACCTCGTGCCCCTCCGGGTTGGAGGTGAGCGCCAGCGCGAACAGGCCGCAGCCGTTCGCCCGGGCCAGGTCCACGGCCGGCTGCAGCGAGCCGAAGCCCAGGTACGGACTGACCGTCAGGGCGTCCGAGAACAGCGCGCGGTCCGGGGAGAGGAAGGCCTCGGCGTACGCGGCCATGGTGGAGCCGATGTCGCCGCGCTTGGCGTCCATCAGCACCAGCGCCCCGGCCTCCCTGGCCTCGGCGACCGAGCGCTCCAGCACCGCGACGCCCCGGGAGCCGAACCGCTCGAAGAAGGCGGCCTGCGGCTTGAGCACCGCGACCTCCCCGGCCAGCGCCTCCACCACCGTGCGGCTGAACGTCTCCAGACCGGCGAGGTCGTCGTTCAGGCCCCAGGCGGTGAGCAGCGAGGCGTGCGGGTCGATGCCGACGCAGAGCCGGCCACGGGTCTCCAGGGCGGTGTGCAGGCGGGCACCGAAGGGAGCGAGGGTCATGGACGGCCTTTCAGCTGGCGGCAGGGCGGTGGGCGTACCCCACCGCATCGGTGAAACTGGTGAAATCCCGGGCCGCCAGCTCGGTGCGCAGCTCGTCGAGGATGCGCAGCGGGGCGGCCGGGTCGTTGAACAGGGTGGTGCCGACGGCGACACCGGAGGCCCCGGCGAGGGCGAACTCCAGCGCGTCCAGGCCGGTGCGCAGCCCGCCCATGGCGAGGATCGGGACCTGCGGGATGCGTCCGGCCAGCATCTCCGCGTGCACCTGGTACACGCAGCGGACCGCGAGCGGCCGGATCGCCGGTCCTGACAGGCCACCGGTGATCCCGGCCAGCGCCGGGCGCATGGTGACCGGGTCGATCGCCATCCCGAGGGTGGTGTTGATCATCGAGAGGCCGTCCGCGCCGGCCTGGACGCAGGCGGCGGCGATCTCGGTGATCGAGGTGACGTCGGGCGAGAGCTTGGCGTAGACCGGCAGCTCGGCGTCGGCCACCCGGCGCACCGCCCGCACCACGTCGTAGGAGGTGGCCGGGTTGCAGGCGAAGACCAGGCCCCGGTCGGCGACGTTCGGACAGGAGATGTTGACCTCGAGGCCGATCACTCCAGGCTGCCCGTTGAGCTGCTCGGCGACCTGGGCGAACTCCTCCAGCCGCTCCCCCGCGATCGACACCAGCACCCGGGCGCCGCGCTCGGCCAGCCAGGGCAGTTCGTGCTTGACGAAGTGTTTGATCCCGGCGCCCTGCAGACCGATCGAGTTGAGCATCCCGGACGGCGTCTCGGCCATCCGGGGCGTGGCCCGGCCGGACCGGGCGTACGGCATGATCGTCTTGGTGGTGACCGAGCCCAGCTCGTCCAGCGGGACGAACTTGGCCAGCTCCCGCCCGTACCCGGCGCAGCCGGAGGCGGTGGTCAGCGGGTTGGGCAGGGTACGGGCGCCGAACGGGGCGGTCAGGTCGACCTGCTGAGGCGCCATCAGCCCCGCACCCCCATCGCGGCGGCGCCTTCCAGGTCGGCGGGGACAGTGCCGAGGTCCGCCCAACGCACCCTGGCCCCGTCGAAGACCGGCCCGTCGGTGCAGGAGCGGACGAACCGGCTGACCCCGTCCTCGCCGACCACCGGCAGCACGCAGGTCATGCAGATGCCCACGCCGCAGGCCATCTCCACCTCCACGGAGGTCCAGCAGCGGGTGCCCAGCTCCTCGGCGATCCCGGTCACCGCGCGCAGCATCGGCATCGGGCCGCAGGCGTGCACCACGGTGGCATCGATCGCCTGGATCGCCTGCGCCAGGACGCCGGTGACCAGGCCGGTCAGCCCGGCCGAGCCGTCCTCGGTGACCACCAGCACGTCCTGGGTGAGCGCCCGGGCGGCCTCCACCCCGAACAGCCGCGACTCGGTGGCCGCGCCGAGGATGAAGCCGACCTGCCCGCCGCGCCGCTTGATCTCCTCGGCGAGCGGGAACAGCGGCGCGCTGCCGTAGCCGACGGCCACCAGCAGCGCGCTGACCGGGCCCTCGGGCAGCGGGAAGGGGGTGCCCAGCGGGGCGATCAGGCTGAGCCGGTCGCCGACCCGACTGCGGACCAACTCCCGTGTCCCCGCGCCGTGTTCGGCGACCACCAGCTCGACGGTGCCCGCCTCGACATCGGCCCGGTGGATCGAGAAGGCCCGCCGCAGCAGCATCGAGGACCCAGGCCCGCCGACCGCCAGTGCGGCGAAGTGCCCGGGCCTGACCCGGGGTGCCGCCTCGGGTGCCCGGAGCACCAGCCGCCGGTACGCCCCGGCCGGGGCGGACTCGACCACCTCGGCCTCGGTCTGAACTGGATGGGCCATCAGAACTCACCTTTCCGGCAGACTCGCGCTGCACTCTGCCAAACCGGACGACCCCCTGTCACTTCCCCCCGCCGCCTCCGCGATCGACGTGAACCCACTCGCCCGAAGCCGCGCCGACAGCCCCTTGTGCATCCGCCGCATCCAGAACGGCCCCTCGTAGACGAAAGCGCTGTACCCCTGCACCAGGTCGGCCCCGTGCACGATCCGCTCCCAGGCGTCGTCCGCGGTCTCGATGCCGCCGACCGCGACCAGCACCAGCCGGCCCTCGGTCCTGGCCCGCAGCCGCTGCAGCACCTCCAGCGAACGCGCCTTCAGCGGGGCGCCGGACAGCCCGCCCATGCCGATCTCCTCGATCCGCGCGGCGGACTCCTGCAGCCCGTCCCGGCCGATCGTGGTGTTGGTGGCGATGATGCCGTCCAGGCCGATCTGGAGCGCCATGTCGGCGATCTCGTCGATGTCCTCGTCGGCCAGGTCGGGGGCGATCTTCACCAGCAGCGGCACGTGGTGCGGGGTGGCCCGGTCGGCCGCCCGGCGGACGTCCACCAGCAGCGGGCCGAGCGTCGAGACGGTCTGCAGGTTGCGCAGCCCGGGGGTGTTCGGCGAGGAGACGTTGACCACCAGGTAGTCGGCGTACTCCGCCAGCCGCTCGGTGCTCTTCACGTAGTCGGCGGTCGCGTCGACCTCCTCGACCAGCTTGGTCTTGCCGATGTTGACGCCGATCACCGGGGTGGAGGTGGTGTGCGGGCGGGCCTTGAGCCGGGCCGCGACCCGGGCCGAGCCCTGGTTGTTGAAGCCCATCCGGTTGATCAGCGCCCGGTCCTCGACCAGCCGGAACAGCCGCGGCGCCGGGTTGCCCGGCTGCGGCTCACCGGTGACGGTGCCGATCTCGACGAAGTCGAAGCCGAGCATCGACA
The DNA here is from genome assembly GCF_054049135.1 of Kitasatospora sp. P5_F3. Taxonomy (NCBI): domain Bacteria; kingdom Bacillati; phylum Actinomycetota; class Actinomycetes; order Kitasatosporales; family Streptomycetaceae; genus Kitasatospora; species Kitasatospora sp. P5_F3. Next base: position 6,684 of record NZ_JBFUMY010000073.1, read on the forward strand.
GGCCGTCGATGCCGATCCCGTTCTTGTCGAAGCCCGCCCCGAGGCCGAACGGGCCCGGCAGGTCGAGCCCGAGCGCGGCGGTGCGCAGCGCCGGGTCCCGGGGGGCCAGTACCGCCTTCACCAGCTGCCGCAGTCCGGGCACCGAGGCGGCCAGCCGGATCCAGAAGAAGGCGAGGTGGTGCGCCTTCTCCGGGTCCATCTTCTTGAAGACCAGGTCGAACAGGAGCTTGTACACGGCGAGTTGAGCCTTCCTGGACATGGGTGTGGGGGGCACCCCACTGTGCGGTGTGCCCCCCACGAGGATCTGACTACTTACGGCCCGCGTTGATCAGCGCCGCGTGCTCCTGGAGCGACATCACCCCGATGTCACCGCGCACCAGCGCCGCGCTGCCCTGGACGGCCGCGCCCATCGCCTGAACGGTCGTCAGGCACGGGACCCCGCGCGAGACGGCGGCGGTACGGATCTCGTAGCCGTCGAGCCGGCCACCGGTGCCGTACGGCGTGTTGATGATCAGGTCGACCTCGCCGTCGTGGATCAGCTGCACGATGGTCCGCTCGCCGTCCGGGCCCGGGCCCTCGCTGTGCTTGCGCACCACGGTGGACGGGATGCCGCCGCGCTGCAGCACCTCGGCGGTGCCGGAGGTGGCGAGCACCTCGAAGCCCATCTCGACCAGCGCCCGGGCCGGGAAGACCAGGTTGCGCTTGTCGCGGTTGGCGACCGAGACGAAGACCTTGCCGGAGGTCGGCAGCGCACCGTACGCACCGGCCTGCGCCTTGGCGTACGCGGTGCCGAACACCTTGTCGATGCCCATCACCTCGCCGGTGGAGCGCATCTCCGGGCCGAGCACGGTGTCCACGCCCCGGCCGTGGATGTCGCGGAAGCGGCTCCACGGCATCACGGCCTCCTTGACCGAGATCGGGCAGTCGGCGGGCAGCGTGCCGCCGTCGCCCTCGGCCGGGAGCAGGCCCTCCTTGCGCAGCTCGGCGATGGTGGCGCCGAGCGAGATCCGGGCGGCGGCCTTGGCCAGCGGCACGGCGGTCGCCTTGGAGGTGAACGGCACGGTGCGGGAGGCGCGCGGGTTGGCCTCCAGCACGTACAGGATGTCCCCGGCCAGCGCGAACTGGATGTTGATCAGGCCCCGGACGCCCACACCGCGCGCGATCGCCTCGGTGGAGACCCGCAGCCGCTTGATGTCGTAGCCGCCCAGGGTGATCGGGGGCAGCGCGCAGGCCGAGTCGCCGGAGTGGATGCCGGCCTCCTCGATGTGCTCCATCACGCCGCCGAGGTAGAGCTCCTCGCCGTCGAAGAGCGCGTCCACGTCGATCTCGACCGCGTCGTCCAGGAAGCGGTCGATCAGCACCGGGTGCTCGGAGATCAGACCGGCGTGCCGCTCCAGGTAGGAGGCCAGTGACGGCTCGTCATAGACGATCTCCATGCCGCGGCCGCCGAGCACGTACGACGGGCGGGCCAGCACGGGGTAGCCGATCTCGTCCGCGATCGCCTTGGCGTCCTCGAAGGAGAAGGCGGTGCCGTGCTTGGGCGCGGGCAGGCCCGCGTCGCGCAGCACCCGGCCGAACGCGCCGCGCTCCTCGGCCAGGTCGATCGCCTCGGGCTGGGTGCCGACGATCGGCACCCCGTTGTCCTTGAGCGCCTGGGCCAGGCCGAGCGGGGTCTGGCCGCCGAGCTGGACGATGACGCCCGCCAGCGGTCCTGCCTGCTGCTCGGCGTGCACGATCTCCAGCACGTCCTCCAGGGTGAGCGGCTCGAAGTAGAGCCGGTCGGAGGTGTCGTAGTCGGTGGAGACGGTCTCCGGGTTGCAGTTGACCATCACGGTCTCGTACCCGGCCTCGCTGAGCGCGAAGGAGGCGTGCACACAGGAGTAGTCGAACTCGATGCCCTGACCGATCCGGTTCGGGCCCGAGCCCAGGATGATCACGGCGGGCTTGGTGCGGGAGGCGACCTCGTTCTCCTCGTCGTAGGACGAGTAGAAGTACGGGGTCTTGGCGGCGAACTCGGCGGCGCAGGTGTCCACGGTCTTGAAGACCGGACGGATGCCCAGCGCGTGCCGCACCTCGCGGACCACGTCGGCCTTGAGGCCGCGGATCTCACCGATCTGCTGGTCGGAGAAGCCGTGCCGCTTGGCGTGCCGGAGCAGCTCGGGGTCGAGGCGCTCGGCCTCGGCCAGCTCGACCGCGATCTCGTCGATCAGGAACAGCTGGTCGACGAACCAGGGGTCGATCTTGGTGGCGTCGAACACCTCCTGCTGGGTGGCCCCGGCCCGGATCGCGTCCATCACGGTGTTGATCCGGCCGTCGGTCGGGACCTGAGCCTTGGTCAGCAGCTCGTCCTTGTCGCCGAGCTCGCCGATCCAGGAGAACTGCGAGCCCTTCTTCTCCAGCGAACGCAGTGCCTTGTTCAGCGCCTCGGGGAAGTTGCGGCCCATCGCCATCGCCTCGCCGACCGACTTCATGGTCGTGGTCAGCGTGGCGTCGGCGCTCGGGAACTTCTCGAACGCGAACCGGGGCACCTTGACCACGACGTAGTCGAGCGAGGGCTCGAACGAGGCCGGGGTCTTCTCGGTGATGTCGTTCGGGATCTCGTCCAGCGTGTAGCCGACCGCCAGCTTGGCCGCGATCTTGGCGATCGGGAAGCCGGTGGCCTTGGAGGCCAGCGCGGAGGAGCGGGAGACCCGGGGGTTCATCTCGATCACGATGACCCGGCCGTCGTCCGGGTTGATCGCGAACTGGATGTTGCAGCCGCCGGTGTCGACGCCGACCTCGCGGATGATCGCGATGCCGATGTCGCGCAGCGTCTGGTACTCGCGGTCCGTCAGGGTCATCGACGGGGCGACGGTGATCGAGTCACCGGTGTGCACGCCCATCGGGTCGAAGTTCTCGATCGAGCAGACCACCACGACGTTGTCGTTCTTGTCGCGCATCAGCTCGAGCTCGTACTCCTTCCAGCCGAGGATGGACTCCTCCAGGAGCACCTCGGTGGTCGGCGAGAGGGCCAGGCCCTGGCCGGCGATCCGACGCAGCTCGTCCTCGTCGTGCGCGAAGCCGGAACCGGCGCCGCCCATGGTGAAGGACGGGCGGACCACGACCGGGTAACCGCCCAGCGTCTCCACGCCGTTGATGATGTCGTCCATCGAGTGGCAGATCACCGAACGGGCCGACTCGCCGTGGCCGATCTTGGCGTTGACCGCCTCGACCACGCCCTTGAAGAGCTGGCGGTCCTCGCCCTTGTGGATCGCCTCGACGTTGGCGCCGATCAGCTCGACGCCGTACTTGGCGAGCACGCCGTTCTCGTGCAGCGAGATCGCGGTGTTCAGCGCGGTCTGCCCACCGAGGGTCGGCAGGAGCACGTCGGGGCGCTCCTTGGCGATGATCTTCTCGACGAACTCCGGGGTGATCGGCTCGACGTACGTGGCGTCGGCGATCTCCGGGTCGGTCATGATCGTGGCCGGGTTGGAGTTCACCAGGATGACCCGCAGGCCCTCGGCCCGCAGGACGCGGCAGGCCTGGGTGCCGGAGTAGTCGAACTCGGCGGCCTGGCCGATGACGATCGGGCCGGAGCCGATCACCAGGACGGACTTGATGTCAGTGCGCTTCGGCACGGTCAGCTCCCTGCGGTGGTGCGGGCCGGGGCGCCGGCCATCAGGTCGACAAAGCGATCAAAGAGGTAAGCCGCGTCGTGCGGACCGGCGGCGGCCTCCGGGTGGTACTGGACCGAGAACGCGGGGGTGTCCAGGCACTGCAGGCCCTCGACCACGTCGTCGTTCAGGCAGACGTGGGAGACCTCGGCGCGGCCGAACGGGGTGTCGCTCACCTTGTCCAGCGGCGCCTCCACGGCGAAGCCGTGGTTGTGCGCGGTGACCTCGACCTTGCCGGTGGTGCGGTCCTGCACCGGCTGGTTGATGCCGCGGTGGCCGTACTTGAGCTTGTAGGTGCCGAAGCCCAGCGCGCGGCCGAGGATCTGGTTGCCGAAGCAGATGCCGAAGAACGGCGTCTTCTTCGCCAGCACCTCGCGGGCGACCGAGACCTGGTGGTCGGCGGTGGCCGGGTCACCGGGGCCGTTCGAGAAGAACACCCCGTCCGGGTTCACCGAGTAGAGCTCCTCGACCGTGGAGTTGGCCGGGAAGACGTGCACCTCGATGCCGCGCTCGGCCATCCGGTGCGGGGTCATGCCCTTGATGCCCAGGTCCAGCGCGGCGACGGTGTACTTCTTCGTGCCGATCGCCGGGACGACGTAGGTCTCCTTGGTGGCGACCTCGGCGCACAGGTCGGCGCCCTTCATCTCGGGCGCCTGCCCGACCCGGGCCAGCAGCTCGGCCTCGTCCGCCAGCGCGGGGCCGGAGAAGATGCCGACCCGCATCGCCCCGCGCTCGCGCAGGTGCCGGGTGAGCGCCCGGGTGTCGATGCCGCTGATGCCGACGATGCCCTGGTTGGTCAGCTCCTCGTCCAGCGAGCGCTGCGAGCGCCAGTTGGACGCGACCCGGGAGGGGTCACGGACCACGTAACCGGCCACCCAGATCTGCTTCGACTCGTCGTCCTCGTCGTTCCAGCCGGTGTTGCCGATCTGAGGCGCCGTCATGACGACCACCTGGCGGTGGTACGAGGGGTCGGTCAGGGTCTCCTGGTAGCCGGACATGCCGGTGTTGAAGACCGCCTCGCCAAAGGTCTCGCCGACCGCGCCGTACGCCTGCCCGCGGAAGGTACGGCCGTCCTCAAGGACGAGCACGGCGGGCACTCGCTCCCGCCTGTGGCGCTCGGTGGTGGGGGCAGGTGCGGTCATGAGATGGCCTCTTCCGTCTTCTTCGTCTTCGTCGTACGTCGTGTCACAAGGTCGTCGACCGCCTCGACCCAGGCGGTGTGCTGCTCGGCATGGTCGGCCCGGAAGCCGGAGTCCAGCGCGGTGTCCCCGAGCTGCCAGGTGAGGACGAGCAGCCCGCCGGGGATCACCTTGCCCGCGATCCCGGAGTCGGTCCGGGCCGCCGTCAGGCTGTCGGCCGGGATCCAGAAGTCCACGTCACCGGGGCGACGGACCAACAGGCCCCGCTCGGTGAGGGTCAGTTCGGCCAGGCTGCGGGTGCCGAGGCCGTGCGCGACGACCCGGTCCAGCCAGTTCCCTGCGGTGGTGGATCCGTGGTAGCGGCCGGTGCTCTCCAGCAGCGCGGTGCCCGGGTCGGTGGGCAGCTCCGGCAGCGGCGGCAGGTCGGACTGCAGGGTGCGGCGCCAGTTCCAGCCCTGCCGCATCAGCCAGTAGACCAGCCCGACCAGGATCGCGAGCCCGACCATCCAGCCCAGGTAGGGGGACCAGTCGGTGATCTGTGCCTTCTCCTGCGCGATCACTTGGCCGCACCCAGCTCGGCGAGCTCGCCGGCCAGCACGGTGGCCTCGCCGCGCAGGAAGGTGGCGTGCACCCTCCCGGGCAGCTCAAGGCCCTTGAAGGGGGTGTTCCGGCTACGGGTGGCGAAGGTGTCGGCAGTCACGGTCCCACGGTAGCCGGGATCGAAGAGCACCAGGTTGGCAGGCTCGCCGACCGAGACGGGACGCCCTTGGCCGGTCAGCCGGCCGATCCGGGCCGGGCGGTGCGACATCCGGTCCGCGACGCCCTCCCAGTTCAGCAGGCCGCTCTCGACCATGGTCTGCTGCACCACCGAGAGCGCGGTCTCCAGACCGACCATGCCCATCGCGGCGACCGCCCAGGCGCAGTCCTTGTCGGCGTCCGGGTGCGGCGCGTGGTCGGTGGCCACCGCGTCGATGGTGCCGTCGGCCAGCGCGGAACGGAGCGCCCGCACGTCGGCCTCGGTGCGCAGCGGCGGGTTGACCTTGAAGGCGGCGTCCTCGGTGCGCACCAGCTCGTCGGTGAGCAGCAGGTGGTGCGGCGTCACCTCGGCGGTGACGTCCCAGCCCTGCGCCTTGGCCCAGCGGACGATCTCCACCGAGCCCTTGGTCGACAGGTGGCAGACGTGCAGCCGGGCCCCGAGGTGCGAGGCGAGCAGCACGTCCCGGGCGATGATCGCCTCCTCCGCCACGGCCGGCCAGCCCGGCAGGCCCAGCTCGGCGGAGACGGTGCCCTCGTTCATCTGGGCGCCCTCGGTCAGCCGGGGCTCCTGCGCGTGCTGGGCCACCACACCGTCGACGGTCTTCACGTACTCCAGTGCGGCGCGCATCAGCGCGGGGTCGTCCACGCACTTGCCGTCGTCGGAGAAGACCCGGACGGCGGCGGCCGAGCGGTGCATGCCGTCCAGGTCCGCCAGCTGCTTGCCCTCCAGGCCGACCGTGACGGCACCGACCGGGTGCACGTCGCAGTAGCCGGAGTCGCGGCCGAGCTGCCACACCTGCTCGACGATGGCGGGCGTGTCGGCGGTGGGAGTGGTGTTGGCCATCGCGTGCACGGCGGTGTAGCCGCCCTTGGCGGCGGCCTGAGTGCCCGTCAGGACCGTCTCGGCGTCCTCCTTGCCGGGCTGGCGCAGGTGGGTGTGCAGGTCCACCAGGCCGGGCAGCACGATCAGGCCGCGGGCGTCGATGTCGACATCGGCCTCGACGGTCAGGCCGGTGCCGATCTCGGCGATGACGCCGTCGGCGAGGTACAGGTCCTGCGGGGCGCCGCCGAGGATCTGGGCGTTACGGATCAGATAGCTGGTCACAGCTGTACTCCGGGAGGTCGGTGCGTGGGTGCCGGGCATCGCGGACGGGCGCATCGTGCTTGGTGCGCCGACGGCCGCTACTCCCCGGAGCGCTGGGTGGCGAGTGCCTGCGAGGACCGGGCCGCGTAGTCGCGGTCGCCGACCAGGACGGCGTCCCGGCCGTCCACGTCGGAGAGCTGCACCTGGACCGCCTCGCGCAGCGAGGTCGGCAGGTTCTTGCCCACGTAGTCGGCTCGGATCGGAAGCTCGCGGTGGCCGCGGTCGACCAGCACGGCCAGCTGCACGGCGCGCGGGCGGCCGATGTCGCTGAGCGCGTCGAGCGCGGCCCGGATGGTGCGGCCGGAGAACAGCACGTCGTCGACCAGGACCACCAGCTTGCCCTCGATCCCGCCGGGCGGGATCTCGGTGTGCTCGGCCGCGCGGGCCGGCTTCAGCTGGAGGTCGTCCCGGTACATCGTGATGTCCAGGGTGCCGAGCGGTATGTCGCGGCCGGTGATCTGCGCCAGCTTGGCGTGCAGCCGACGGGCGAGGTGCACCCCGCGGGTGTGGATGCCGAGCAGCACGACGTCCTCCGCGCCCTTGGCGCGCTCGACGATCTCGTGCGCGATCCGGGTGATCACCCGGGCGACGTCGGTGGCGTCCAGCACCTGGTGCGGGGGACGCGCGGTGTCAGTGTGTGTGGTCATGCCGAAGCCGACCTCCTTCCCCGCCTCACTGGACGGGCTTTAAAGGATGTCTGTGGACGACCCCCGGTCGCGCCGGAAGCCACCGTCATCCTAACAGCGCGATCACCGCCGCCCGCCGCCCCGACCTGCGGGTGTCGTTCGCACGACTGCCCCATTCGGCTTGACGCAACTACTCACTCTACGTAACCTCACAGTGAGTTACGAGACGGCCGTCGAACCCATTGGTAACGCGGCCGGAAACTGCGGCTGAACCGCTCGCTGCTCGTGACTCACACTCAACGCGAAGCAATCTCGTCCGGGGAGACCAATGTCCAGCGACTACGCGAAGCAGCTCGGGGCCAAGCTCCGGGCGATCCGCACTCAGCAGGGGCTCTCCCTGCACGGCGTCGAGGAGAAGTCCCAGGGGCGCTGGAAGGCCGTGGTGGTCGGCTCGTACGAGCGTGGGGACCGCGCGGTCACGGTGCAGCGCCTCGCCGAGCTGGCCGAGTTCTACGGTGTGCCGGTGCAGGAGCTGCTGCCCGGTGGTACGCCGGGTGGCGCGGCCGAGCCGCCGCCGCGCCTGGTGCTCGACCTGGAGAGACTGACCCAGGTGCCGTCCGAGAAGGCCGGCCCGCTCCAGCGCTACGCCGCCACCATCCAGAGCCAGCGCGGGGACTACAACGGCAAGGTGCTGTCGATCCGTCAGGACGACCTGCGCACGCTGGCCGTGATCTACGACCAGTCCCCCTCGATCCTCACCGAGCAGCTGATCAGCTGGGGCGTGCTGAACCCGGACGCGCGCCGCGCGGTGCGGGACGAGGACGCCGGCTGACCTGACGCCAGGTGCAGAAACGTCACGGCGGGGCGGGTCAGGGCCTGTCTGACGATTCGCGTCGGATCAGGCCGGGTCGTTCGGTGCGTGCGATCGGCGTGCGGCCGGGGCGCCCTCGTAGCGGAGCTACCTGGGCGTTTCGGCCGTGCGGCGAGCGTGCGTGCCGGGCGGGTCGGCCCCGGCGGGAATCGTCAGACAGGCCCTCACCCACCCCGCCGTCGGCCGTTCCCCATCAGCAGACCGAGCCGAGGCTGAAGCCCGGCTCCGCCTGGATCCCCGCCAGCCGCGCGGTGGCCGGCCGGTAGCCGGCCCCGGTGCTCTGCCAGGCCCACGAGACCTGCCGGTACTCGCCGCAGGCTCCCGCCGAGCCCTGCGTCCCGTGCAGCACCGCCGCACCAGGGAGCTCGCGGTAGAGCCCGGCACAGAGCACCGCGACCACCAGGTCGAGATCCTCGTCGTTGATCCGCACCACGCCGTCCTCCCAGTGCAGGATCTTGGCCTCGGCGGTCAGCCTGCCCCCGGGCCCCTCCACCGCACAGCGGAACTGGTACGTCCCCGCCCCGGCCCCCACCAGCATCCGCCGGAACAGCTCGGCCGCCGACTGGTACGCCCGCTTCACCGCCGGATCGGTCTCCTCGTCCGGCTCGAACAGCCCGCCGTCCACCAGCAGGTCCGCATGGCGCAGCGTCAGACCGCTCTCCCTGGCCCGGATCAGACGCGGGACGAAGTCACCCGTCAGCTCCTCCCCCTGGTACGGCAGCAACTGGGTCTGCAGCGGCGGATTGACCAGGTACCGGTCCCGCGAACCCGGCTCCACCGGGTCGAGCCCGTGCAGCAGGCAGAAGTCCGCGAAGTCCTCCGGGTGGAACATCCGCGCCTGCACCAGCCCGAAGGTCCGCCGCGCCTCGTCCAGCAGCACGGCGGTGTCCAGCAGATAGCTGTCGTAGTCCGCCGCCTCGACCAGCTGCCACTCCCGCGCCCGCTCGAAGTCCGCCCGACTGGTCAGGATGCCCGTCACGAACGCCTGCTCCTCCTGCCGGGCCGAACGGCCGGCGGCGGTGCAGCGGGAGGAACGGGGGGTGCGACCGTTGCGGCTCATCGGGGGCTCCTGGGGGTGGACGGGTGCTTGCCCTCTACCTCCCCGCCACCCGGGGTCGCACACGCACCAGGTGTCACAGCTCTGTAACTGACCGTGATGAAAAGGCTGCGCCCCGCCAGGCACCACCAGGGGCTCGGGGAACTGCGACGCCGACCTCGTCAAGGGTGATCCGTGCGTAGGCGGTCAGGCACTTTCGCAGTGACCCGAGCGCCAGATCTCCTCGCAGTTCCCCGAGCCCCTGGGCAGTGCAACCTCGGGAGCTGCCTATCGAGGCGCCCGCGCCAGCTGGCGGGACTGTGCGACCAGCCGCCCCGTCGAGTCCCACACCTCGGCGTCCTCCTCGAAGTACCCGCCGGCCAGGTTGCGGGTCGAGTGCCTGACCCGGAGCCAGCCCGCCGCAGGGCGGGCCCGCAGATGGACCGTCAGTTCAATGGTCGGCGCCCACCCCGGCAGGCCGAGGTCGAAGGTCACCGGCGGCAGCGCGTCCGCGACCAGCAGCAGCTGCAACGGGTCGGGCTCCCGCCCGTCCGCCAGCCGGAACCAGCCCTGGATGCAGCCGTTGCCGGACGGTGCGCCGACCGCCCAGCCGACCGTCGCCGGGTCCAGCCGCAGGTCGAACCGATCCAGCAGGGCGGCCTGCTCGATCAGCTGCGGGGGTGCGTGCTCGACCCCGATGCACTGCTCCGGCGGCGGCATCTCGAACGGCACGGCGCCCGTCCGCACCTCGCCGTCCTGCTCCGCCAGGTCCCCGTACGTGGCGAGCACCCGCAGCCGCTCCTCGCCGTCCTGGAACAGCGAGGCGGTGCCGGTCGAGAGCGAACGCCCGCGCCGTACCGACTCGGTCCGCACCTCCACCGGCCCCGGCCGGGAGGCCGAGAGGTAGTAGCCGCTGATCGAGACCGGGTCGGGGTGCTCGGGGTGCTCCATCGACAGTGCGTGGCCCGCCACCGCGAGCAGCAGGCCGCCGTTGACCCCGCCGCCGATCTGCCAGCCCTCGCCGAGCTCGCCCCGGTAGCTGCCTGGCCCGTCCTGGCTGAGGGCGATGCCCTGGTCGAACTCGCTGCGTGTCGCGGTGGTCATGGGTGGAGCCGCCCTCTCGCCAAAAGAGTTACCCGTCGGTAGCCAAACATACGCCAGCTCCCTCACCCGGCGGAACACGAAAATGCCGCCGTCCCCACAAAGGGGCGGCGGCATTTTCGACGGAGCGTCAGTCGCGACGGATGGTCGGCTTGAGCTCCAGGAAGCGGGCGAGCAGACCGTTCACGAAGGCCGGGGAGTCGTCCGTGGAGTACTCCTTGGCGATCTCCACGGCCTCGTCCAGGACGACCGCGTCCGGAACGCCGTCCTCCCAGATCAGCTCGTAGGTACCGAGGCGCAGGACATTGCGGTCCGCGATCGGCATCCGGTCCAGGGTCCAGCCCACCGCGTAGGTGGAGATCAGGTCGTCGATCTTCCTGGCGTGCTGGACGTATCCCTCGATCAACTGCATGGTGTACTCGGCCACCTGCGGGATGCCCTCGTCCGGCTTGGGCTCGCGCGAGCGCGCGATCCAGTCGGCGAGCACCCGCTGCGGGTCGACACCACGGTGGTCGGCCTCGAAGAGGATCTGGAAGGCCCGCGTACGGGCCTTGGTGCGCGCAGCTGACACGTTTACTTGACCCGGCCCAGGTAGCTGCCGTCGCGAGTGTCGACCTTGATCTTCTCGCCGGTGACGATGAAGAGCGGGACGGCGATCTCGGCGCCGGTCTCCAGCGTGGCCGGCTTGGAGCCGCCGGTGGAGCGGTCGCCCTGCACGCCGGGCTCGGTGTGCGAGATGACCAGCTCGACGGAGGCCGGGAGCTCGATGTAGATGGCGGAGCCCTCGTACATGGCGACCAGGGCCTCGAAGCCCTCGAGCAGGTAGTCGGCGGCGTCGCCGACGACCTTCGGGTCGACCATGATCTGGTCGTAGGTGTCCGTGTCCATGAACACGAACTGCTCGCCGTCCTTGTAGGAGAACTGCATCCCACGCTTGTCGACGTTGGCGGTCTCGACCTTGGTGCCGGCGTTGAAGGTCTTGTCGACGACCTTGCCGGTCAGGACCTCCTTGAGCTTCGTGCGCACGAAGGCCGGGCCCTTACCGGGCTTGACGTGCTGGAACTCGACGACGGACCACAGCTTGCCGCCGTCCAGCTTGAGAACCATGCCGTTCTTGAGATCGTTCGTGGAAGCCACGGGCGCACTTACTCCTGGATATAGCTGTCAAGGAACCAAGGGATTGCGCACAACCGCAACCGCCCTGGGGCGGCTACAGCGCGAGGAGCTCCTTGGTAGTGATGGTGAGCAGCTCGGGCCCGCCCTCTTCGAGGGAGCGAACCACGAGCGTGTCCTCGATCCGGACCCCACCCTTACCCGGGATGTGTACCCCGGGACCGACGGTGACCGGCACGCGATTGTCCAGTTTACCCATGTCCGCGGGCCCGAGACGCGGCGCCTCCCGGATCTCCAGACCGATGCCGTGACCGAGCGGGTGCGCAGAGCTCTCCGTGTGCCCCCCGGACTGGAGGATCTCGCGGGCCGCCTGGTCGGGTACGTGCTGCGGAACGCCGGGGCCGAGCGCCTCCCGGGCGGCCCGCTGGGCCCGGAACACCAGCCGGTGCAGCTCGACCTGCCAGGGCGCCGGAGCCGCGCCGATCACGAAGGTCCGGGCGGTGGAGACGCCGTAGCCCCGGTACTGGGCGCCGAGCACCACCGTCAGGAAGTCGCCCTCCTCCACCCGGCGGTCGGTGGGCAGGTGGAACTCCTGTCCCGAGTGGCTGCCGGTGCCGACCGAGACCGGGAAGGCGGCTCGGTCCGCGCCGTGGTCGATCATGCGGCGCTCCAACTCCATCGCCAGGTGGCGCTCGGTCCGGCCGACCAGGATCGACTCCAGCAGCTCACCGAGTGCCTGGTCGGCGATCTCGGCGGCGATCCGCAGGTCGGCGATCTCGTGCTCGTCCTTGACCACGCGCAGCTGTTCGACGGCCCGGGCCAGGTCCTTGAGGTTGACGCCCTCGGCCAGCCCGGCGACCCCGCGGTGCCGGCTGACCGTCAGGTCGTGCTCCTCGACCGCGAGATCCCGTACCCGGAGCCGGCCCGCCGCCTCGGCGGCGGCCAGCGCGGTGTCGGCGCCCCCGGCCACCGGCAGCCGGGCGACCTCGGGGTCGTCCGGCAGCAGGTGCTCACCGGTGTCGTCCGGCGGCAGGTCGTCGGGCAGTGCCAGCACGGCGCGGTCCCGGGTGAGCAGCAGGGTGGCGCCGCAGGGCGCGCAGCCGGTGAGGTAGCGGACGTTCGCCGCGCGGGTGACCAGCGCGGCGTCGGCCCCCGAGGCACTGCAGTGTTCCCTCAGCCGTTCCCGCCGTGCCGCGTATGCCTCAACCATGCCCCGAGCCTAAGAAGCCGGGGCCGAAGCCGCCTCCCGAGCGCACCCGATCGGAACGCCCGGGAGCCGGCATCTCCCTACAGGACGAACGGGTTCCCGCCCTGGGCGGCGATCAGGTACCACGCGGTGGCGCCGGTGTGCAGGGCCGCGTAGTAGATGTCGCCCTCCCCGGTCTGCAGGCCGTCGCTGGAGGCGGCGACGATGCCGCGGCCGTCGTTGTTGGGGGCGTTGGTCTGGGCCGCCGCGATGGAGGCCAGCAGGGTGGTCGCCTTCTCCGCGTCACCCGGGGCGTTGCGGGCCCGGTAGGCGGCGGCCAGGTGCGCGGTGCCCTCGAACCAGACCTTGCTGGTGTCCACCCCGCTGAAGCTGACGCCGGTGAACCCGCCGTCGGTGGCGGCCATCCGCCCCGCCGCCCAGTCCACGGCGGGCGCGTACGCCGGGTCCTTGGTGGCCAGGTAGCTCCAGGTCTGGACGTCCTCGGGCTCGACGTCCTCGTTGATCGTGACGCCGTCCAGGCCGGTGCCGGTCCACAGGTGCCCGTTGGCGGCCTGCATGGTGCGGACGAAGGCGAAGGCGTTGGCGGACCGGGTCTTCCAGGCGCTGTCCCCGGTGACCTGGGCGAGCATCTTGAAGAACGCCCCGGTGTCGATGTTGTGCTCGGTGGCCTTCCAGCTGATCGGGATCATCTCCGCCCCGGTCTCGTCGGTGTTGCGCAGCCCACCGGTGTAGCCGCCCGCGCCCCGGCTGTCCGCCGCGTTGCTCTGGATCCAGTTGGCGGCCTTCAACGCGCCGTCCAGGAACCGCTGTTGACCCGTGGCGTGGTAGAGCCGGGTGAACGTCATCCCGGCCCAGGCCATGTTGCCGGTGTAGACCGAGAAGCCGCCGACGTACGGTGCGCCCGAGGCGGTGACGAAGGGGTTGGGCTCGTACGAGGCGCGCAGCCGGCCGTCCGGCACGATGTCGTGGGCCTGGGCGTACAGCAGGCTGTCGCCGAGGGCCGTGGCGCGGCCGACGTCGTCGGAGTTGCCGCGCTGCAGGAAGGCCGCGACCACCAGCGCGTTGTCGTAGGTGAAGCTGGCCTGGAAGCCGTCCGGGCCGAAGGAGGGGTCGTCGAAGTAGCCGCCCCGGTAGCTCTGCGGCACCCGCAGGTCGGTGCCGCTGCCGTACCGGTCTAGGTCACCGGCGAGGTAGGAGTACGCGTTCTCCAGGGAGTACCGGGACGGCGGCGTGGCGAGGAAGACCGGCTTGTTCGGACCCGCGAGGAAGAGATTGCGGGTGATGAGCGGGTCGATCACGCTCGCGGTGGGGAAGTCCATCATGACGGCGCCCAGCTGCTTGGACGCGTCGGCGGTGGCGAGGTAGCCGCCCAGCTTGCTGTTGATGCCCTCGATCTTGACCCGCTCGCGCGGGCCGATCATCCGGTACTCGCCGTTGGCGAAGCCGTCCGGCGTGTGCTCGGCCGTGGACGCCGAGGTGTAGGTGACGTACATGCCGGCGGTCGAGTTCGCGGCCGCGTCCAGGTGGGTCCGGACGGCCTCCCACTTCTGGTCGATGCCGGCGGCCGTGTCGAGGTCGCCCTTGTGGTCGGTGTAGCCCTCGATGCCGTAGCCGTAGTCGCCCCCGCCGGGACCTTCGAAGTTGGTGAGCACGATCTTGCCGCGCACGTCGGAGAGTTGGGGCATCTCCGCCTTGTGGGCGAAGTAGGTGTCGTTCCCGGCCGGTGTGGGCTTGACGACCGACTTGTCGTAGAAGAGGTCGGCGTTCTGTCCGACGTACCGGTCGAGGATCGCCATCCGCTCGGCCTGGGTGGCCTTGTACGGATAGTCCACGCAGCTGCCCGGCGACGCGAGGGTGTCGCCCCCGCACTCCGAGTGGAGGCGCAGCAGGACGGTCTCGGAACGGTGCTCCGCCAGGAAGTTCCGTGCCTGGCCGAGCACGTCGTCGAAGACCGCGTTCTGGTAGTACGCGCCGTGGTGGATGGTGAACCCGCCGTCGACCACCCGGACCCGGATGTCGATCGCCCGGATGCCGCTGTTCAGCTGGCGCCCCAGGGTCGCACCGCTGTCGCCGTAGTCGTACTGGGTCTGCACGAACATGCCGCCGTGGATGGCCAGCGTCTCGTGCGTGCCCGGGATGGTCATGGCGCTGAGCTTCGTGGTGTCCGTGACGCCGGACATCCAGTTCTGCGGGTTCACCGCGGCCGGGAGGACGACGACGCTCTCCGCCGAGGCGGTGTGCGCCCCCGCGACGGGCGCCGCGAGGACGACGAGGACCAGTGCGGCGCGAGCCGCCCGGGAGAAGCGGGACTTCGGTGGAGCCACGGCGGGGAACCCTTTTTCGGTGGGAGATTGGTCCACCGATCCAATCCGGGCCCCGCCGAGCCGGTCAACGGCCGTTCGGGCAGCGAATCAGGGCCGCCAGGACCCCCGCGGTTCTGCTACCGCGCGATCTCACCGGCCGTCAGCAGGGCGGCGTCGACGCTCGCCAGGATGTCCGGGACCGGGTAGAGCACCGAGCGGACCACCCGGTCGGGGCCGATCACCAGGGTGAGGCGCTTGAGCCGGGTGGTGCCGCCGGCCCGGACGGTGGGCAGGCGCAGGGCGGCGGTGAGTTCGAGGCCCGCGTCGGAGAGCAGCGGGAAATCCAGCCCCTCGGCCTCGGCGAAGGCGCGCTGTTCGTCGGTGCGCTGGGTGGAGACGCCGTGCACGGTGGCGCCGGCCGCGGCGAACTCCGCCAGCCTGGCCTGGTAGGTACGGGACTCCAGGGTGCAGCCGGCCGCACCGGGGACGGCGGCCCAGCCGGGCGGATAGGACTCCGGGCGGACGAAGGCGCCGGGGAAGCAGTACAGGACCGTGGTGCCGGAGACCGGATCGCGGAGCTGCCCGGTGGTGTCGGTGAGCAGCAGCTCGGGCACCCGGGTGCCGAGCAGGGCGTGCACCCGCTCGGCCTCCTTCGAGGTCTCGGCGGTGGTGGCGGTCGGCTCGCCGGGGCCGAGCAGCCAGGTGTCGCCCCAGTCCTGGAGCGCGACCAGCACGGGCAGCAGGGCCCGCCCGCGCGGGGTGAGCCGGTACTCGTACCGGGGCGGCCGGTCCTGGTAGGGCTCGCGGGTCAGCACCTCGGCGTCCACCAGCAGGTGCAGACGCTCCGTCAGAACCTTGCGGGACAGGCCGAGTTCGTGTTGCAGGAGGTCGAAGCGGTGCAGCCCACGCGCCACGTCGCGCAGGATCAGCAGCGTCCAGGTGTCGCCGACCACGTCCAGCGACTGGGCGATGGCGCAGTTGTCGTCGCCGGGGCCACCCCGTCTGGGCATCCGTCCTCCCGCTCTCGCGTTGACCCCCACCTTCCCATGCTGACATAGTCAGTTCCCCAAAGGAACTCACTAGGGGGCGCGCGTGCGGCAGGTACCGAGGACCGTCTGGCTGCTGTCGGCGGGGATCTTCGTCAACATGGTGGTGGCCTTCACCTTCGTCTACCTCTTCGTCTACCTGACCGCCGAGCGCGGGCTGGGCGTCGCCCAGGCCGGTCTGGTCGCTGGGATCGGCGGCGCGGGCCTGATCGCCGGGAACTTCACCGGCGGCTGGTTCGGCGACCGGTTCGGCCATCGCCGTACGCTGCTGGCCGCCTCCGTCGTGTCCGGTACCGGCCTGCTCTTCCTCAGCGTCCTGCCGATCGCCGCGCTGCTGGTGGTACTGCCGCTCTGCAAGTACGCCTCCGGGGCGGTCCGGGCCGCCAACTCCACCCTGGTCGCGGCCGCCGTACCGCCCGGGGCGCGGCGCCAGGGCATCGCGGTGATGCGCTTCGCCGCGAACGCCGGCTTCACCGTCGGGCCGCCGCTCGGGGCACTGATCGCCACCCGGTTCTCGTACGGCTGGCTGTTCGTGGCCGACGGCGTCGGCACCCTGCTCTTCGCGGCATACGCGGCCAAGGTGCTCAGCGCCGACCCGAGCCCGGCCGAGCGGGCCGCCGTGGCGGTCGGCGGGCCCGGCGTGTGGCAGTCGCTGCGGGCCAGGCCCGCGCTGCTGGTGCTGCTGCCCGCGATCGTGGTGATCGACACCGTCTACCGCCAGCAGTACTCGACGCTGCCGGTCTTCCTCGGCGACCACGGCATCGGCACCGGCGTGTACGGCGCACTGATGGCGATCAACGGCGGCGTGATCCTCTGCCTGGAGCTGCCCGCCGCCGTGGCCCTGCGCAACCAGGCCCCGCTGCGGATCATCGGCGCCGGGCTGGTGCTGGTCGGACTCGGGTACGCGGCCCTGCTGCCGGGCGCCTTCGTCTGGGCCGCCGTGGCCATGATGGTGCTGCTCACCGCGGGCGAGATCCTCTACAAGACCCCGGCCACCGCATACGTGGCGGACTGCGCGCCCGCCCATCTGCAGGGCCGCTTCCAGAGCCTGTACGCCGGAGCCTCGGTCAGCGGCACCGTGCTCGCCCCGGCGCTGGGCGGCGCGGTGTACCAGGCCGCGCCGGGGCTGCTCTGGCCGCTCTGCACCGGGCTCGGCCTGCTCGCGGGTGCGGCCGTCCTGCTGACCGCCGCACCCGGGCGGGCGTCACGGGGTGAGCAGCCCTCGCCGGTAGGCGCGGACCAGCCGGCGCGGGACCAGGAACTCGCGGCCGTCGACGGTGACCGGGGTCAGCTGCGGGGCGGTGGCCTTCCAGTTGGCCCGGCGGTGACGGGTGTTGCTGCGGGAGAGCTTGCGCTTGGGGACGGCCATGTCTGACGTGCTCCTCGGAGGTCGACGGGTGTCGGTCGGTGGATGGCGGGGGCCGGACGTGCCGACCGGACGCCGGTGAACAGTGGCCACCCCCGCCTCGTCCTGCTCCTGCGGGAGCAGCGCGACGGCAGGGTCGCCCCGGTCCCGGGCGGCCGCCACGTCGAAGCCGCCGAGCGCGGACCGGGTGAGCTCGCCCGTACCGAGCCGCGCCGGCCGCGCCGTGGGGTGCAGTTGACTTGATCCCGGCCGCGCTGAGCGTCAGCCGGACGTTGCGATCCTCGCTGGGCAGCCAGAAGCGCTCGCGCTGGATGTTCGGGTCGAAGCGCCGCCTGGTGCGGCGATGCGAGTGCGAGATGGCGTTGCCGAAGCCGGGCAGGCGGCCGGGCAGCCGGCAGTGCGCGGACATGCGGGTGCTCCGAAGGGTCTGCGGAATGGGCAGGACCGGACTTACGTTACCCAACTTGAAAATGATTGTCATTTCGCTATAGTCGAGGACGAGCCCACCAGGAGGACCAGATGGCCCGCAACGAACTGCGCCCGATCATCAAGCTGAGGTCGGCCGCCGGCACCGGCTACACGTACGTGACCAGGAAGAACCGCCGGAACGACCCGGACCGGCTGACCCTGCGCAAGTTCGACCCGGTCGCTCGGCAGCACGTGCCGTTCCGCGAAGAGCGCTGACCACCACAGAACCGAGGGAGCACCACCATGAAGTCCGGCATCCACCCCGCCTACCGCCCGGTCGTCTTCCGCGACAAGTCGGGCGGGCTGACCTTCCTGACCAGGTCGACCCTGACCAGCACCCGGACCGTCGAGTGGTCGGACGGTCGCACCTACCCGGTGGTGGACGTGGAGGTCTCCTCCGCGAGCCACCCGTTCTACACCGGCAAGTCGCGGGTGCTCGACACCGCAGGCCGGGTCGAGCTGTTCGAGCGGCGGTACGGCCCGAAGAAGTGACGCCCGGTCAGCGGGCGGGCGGCGGCACCGAGACCACCAGCGTGAAGCGCAGTGGCTCGGTGCCGTCGTTGCGGTAGCCGTGCGGGTAGTCCGTCCCGTAGGAAGCGGTGGAGCCGGCCGGCACCAGGTGCTCGTGGCCGTCCAGCACCAGGGTCAGCTGCCCCTGGTCCACCCGGGCCAGCTCGGCGGTGCCCGCCGGGTGCGCGTCGGAGCTGTGCGCGTCGCCCGGCAGCATCTCCCACTGCCAGAGCTCCAGCGGGCCCGGCGCCTCGGTGCCGTTCAGCAGCACGCCCCGGCCGCCGGCCGGGCTGGACCAGAGCGGCACCGCCTGTTCGGCGGGCACGATCTTCACCACCGAGGTGTCGTCGTAGTCGAGCAGCCGGGCGATGCTCACGCCCAGTGCGTCGGCCAGCCTGACCACGATGCCGACGCTCGGATTCGTCCTGACCTGCTCGATCTGCACGATCATGCCCCGGCTGACGCCCGAGCGGGCGGCCATCGCGTCGAGGGTGTGCCCGCGCTCGGTGCGCAGCCGCTTCAGGTTGCGGGCGAGGGCCTGGGAGATGACGTCGGGGTCCGGCACGTGGGCATCCTAGCCAGTCGAAAATAATGTTCCACACAGTTCACTCTGCTGCACTATGCTCGATTCGGTCCACTCCACTGAACCGCGAGGTGCAGCATGCTGTTCCAGAAGCCCACCGTCTCATGACCGCCGTCCTGGCGCTCGCCGCCAGCCTGCTCTGGGGCCTGGCGGACTTCGGTGGCGGCTCGCTGACCCGGCGGCTGCCCGCCCTCACCGTGGTGGTCACCTCCCAGCTCGCCGCCGCCGTCGTGCTGGTGCTCGCCGTCGTCGCCACCGGCGGCCTGGCCGACCTCTCCCCCGCGCTCTGGTACGCCGTCGCGGCCGGGGTGGTCGGGCCGTTCGCGATGTTCGCCTTCTACCGGGCACTGGCACTCGGACCGATGGGCGTGGTCTCCCCGCTGGCCGCCGTCGGCGTCGTGGTGCCGGTCGGGGCCGGTCTGCTGCTCGGCGAGCGGCCGGGGCCGGTCCAGTTCGCCGGCATCGCCGTCGCCGTGCTGGGCGTGGTGCTGGCGGGCGGCCCGCAGCGCGGCGGCCCGGCCGCCGTCGGGCGGACGGTGGCGCTCACCCTCGGCGCGGCCTTCGGCTTCGGCGCCGTGATGGTGCTGATCGCGTACGCCTCGGCCGACGGCGGCCTGCTGCTCGCACTTGCTGTGCAACGGGTCTGCAACTCCGTGGTCGGCGGCGCTGCGCTCGCGCTGACGTACCGTCGGCGGCCGGCCG
>NZ_JBFUMY010000074.1:0-20389 GCF_054049135.1 Kitasatospora sp. P5_F3
ACCTCGACCCGGCCCTGCTGCTGCGCGCGCCGGGCCTCGGCGCGGCCGCCCTGCTGGCCCGGTACGGCCTGGCGGGGCTCCTGACGGGGCGTCGGCTGCGGCTGGTAGCCCCGGGGCTGCTGAGCGGCCGGCTGCTGCTCCTGGTACGGGTCGCGGTAGGGCGCGCCGGAGGAGACGTCGTCACGCCACCATTCGGCGTCGTGGCCCGACGACCCCGGCCTCTGGCCAGACATACGCACACCTTCCGCCGGCAGGCAGGAACAGCTCGATCGACAACGCTCCCGTATGGCCTGTTGTCGGAAAGAACCGCATACAGCCCTTCGGAGCTTCTGCGGAGCATATAAAGGCAACATTGCGGAGTCACTGGCCGGGCTGCCCTCTCGGACGGGCAGCCCCCGGATCAGTCCTCGAAGTTCTCCTCGAAGGACTCCTCGACGACCTCGTCCACGAACTCCTCCAGCACCAGGCCGCCGTGGCCGTGCGAGCCGTGTGCCAGCGCCTGCTGGATCCAGCCGTCCACCACCGCGGCCAGGTCCTGACCGGCCGAACTCCGGTCGAGTACATGATGGTTGATCACATCACTGCTGCGGCGGTCGAGTTCGAGCACCACCTCGACCCGGTCGGCGGCGGCCAGGAAGGTCAGCTCCAGTGCCTTGAACTGGTGCGCGTACTGCGGCCCGGCCAGGTACTCGATCTCCTGGTAGAACGGCAGGCTCTGCCCGGTGCCCCGGATCCGCCCGGACTCCAGGTCGGCGCTGTGGAAGCGGAAGCCGAGCGCCTCGAACGCCTCCAGCACCCCGCGCTGCAGCGGCAGCGGCTCGACCCCGAGCGGGTCGACGTCGCCCTTGTCCCGGGCTCCGCTGATCTCCACCTCGGTCCGGACGCCGAGCGACATGCCGTGCAGGTGCTGCCCGGCCACCACGGTCACCGGCGTCTCGTACGGCGCCGGGACGGCGAACGGGATCGAGCGCTGCTCACCGGCGGCCAGGGTCAGCGGCGGGCTGACCGAGTAGCGGGCGAACGAGGCCAGACCGTCGCTCTCCCCCTCCGAGTGCTCGATCTCCACCCGGGCCACCAGGGTCAGCGTGATACCGGAGATCTTCGCCTCCTGGCTGCCGCCCACCAGGTTGACCTGCCCCTGGATCAGCCCACCGGGCTGCACCGCCGGCGTCGCCAGGACGGTGTCGACGGTGGGCCCACCGACGCCGAGCGCACCGAGCAGCTTCTTGAACACCATGGGGCAGTACTCCAACTCCGGG
Organism: Kitasatospora sp. P5_F3; assembly: GCF_054049135.1. Classification (NCBI taxonomy): domain Bacteria; kingdom Bacillati; phylum Actinomycetota; class Actinomycetes; order Kitasatosporales; family Streptomycetaceae; genus Kitasatospora; species Kitasatospora sp. P5_F3. Next base: position 1,260 of record NZ_JBFUMY010000074.1, read on the forward strand.
AAACGGGAACGGCGAACGGAGAAACGCAGGGTGCGGCCCAGCGGTTCCCGTCAACCACGGCAGCACCGGGCTGCGAGGGTCGCCGGGTGACACGCCCGGCGTCCTGCGCCGATGCCCGAAGCCCTCCGGAGGAATCTGGCGGGGCCTCGGGCATCGGGCGCGCTCACCTCAGGGTGATCTGGAAGGCCGTGTCGGCCGCCTTCACGTAGGCGTTGCTGAGGCCGAAGTACCCGTCCCCCTGGCGGTGGATGCCGTAGCTGGTCCGGCCTTGGCCCTTCCAGTCCCCCACCAGCGGGATGTCGCCGGGGTCACCGAAGGTGGCGGCGGTGACACTGCCGTTGTCGTGGCGGAGAGCGAACACGTTGGTCACTCGGCCCCGGCCGGGGCGGAAGATACCCATCTGGGTGTGGCCAACGCCGTCCCAGTCGCCGACCAGCGGGATGTCGCCGAGGTCACCGAAGGTGGCGGTGGAGACGCTGCCGTCGTCGTGGCGGACCGCGAAGGTACGGATGCTCGACCGGTAGATCGCCAGCTGCGCGTGTCCGTTGTGGTCCCAGTAGCCGGGCACCGGGATGTCGCCAGGCTGGCCGAAGGGGATCGCGGTCGCCGTGCCGTCATCGTGCCGGACCCCGAAGACGCCGGCGCGGTAGATACCGAGTTGGTCGTGGCCGACGCCGTCCCAGTCCGCGACGGTCGGCACGTCACCGGGTTGTCCGAACCGTGCCTGCACGGTCGGCGGCCCGTCCTGGTTGGCGGTGGACAGCGCCCACTGGCCGTCCCGGAACAACCCGACGTAGCTGGTCCTGGTCCCGGTCCACCGGCCCGCGACCGGCGTGCCCGTGTAGTGGCCCACGTCGGCGCCGGCGATCTGCTGGACCTCGGAGCGGCTGACCGACCGTCCGTGGTCGTCGACGATGGTGGCGCTCAGGGTGTACAGGCCGGGGCGAGGGTAGTCGTGGGGCACCTCCCACGCCTCCCCGTCGGTGACCAGGACCGGCGATCCGTCACCGAAGTCGAGGGTGGTCCTGGCGATCGGCCAGGGACTGTTGGCACTGACGTAGACCCACGCGTGCGGGTTGGGGTCCCCGCTCTTCTGGGACGCCGAGACGCTCAGGTCGGTGAGCGGACCGACCGGGGCGATGGTGACGGGGTGGGAGGTGGACCGGGTGAGGCCGAGACCGTTGGACGCGGTGAGGGTCACGGTGTAGGTGCCGGGCCCCGGATAACTGTGGACCAGCGGGAAGCTCTCCGCCGTCACCTCGACGCTCGTGTGATCCCCGAAGTCGACGGTCCCGGTCGCCGGGGACCAGGGCGACATGATCATCCCGGTCCAGGCCGCGTCCAGCGGGTGGTGGGAGGGAATGAGAGTCCCGAAGTACTGCTCGAGGCGCACGAAGAACGGGACCTGGACCTCGGCCGCGCCGCGGTCGTGGTAGCCCACCCCAGTACCGGTATTGGCGATGCTCGGGGCGTCGATCCGGGCCTTGCCATTGATGTCGACGGCGAGCATGCCGGGTGCGTCGGCGTCGGCGGAGTCGACCGACAGCGACTGCCAGGACGGCTGGAGCTCCTCGTTGGACGAACCATCCAGGTTGAAGCTGTTTTCCTGGAGGTCGTGCGCGCCCTGGCCGGTGGCCTTGGTGAACGCGCTCGGCGTGTCGTAGCCGGCGGCAGCCCAGCCGTAGGCGACACCGGTTCTGGGCTTGACCACGTTGTAGTCCGCCTTGGTCCCGGTGGTGGACCCGGCGGAGACCACGACCTCGGGCCCTCCGGTCTGACCGGGGCAGCTCACCTTGTGATTCCACATGGTGATGTTGTTCTCGAGCGTCGAGCCCGCCGAGTTGCCCGCAAGGGTGACGGCGGTCCGGCAGTTCTCCGCGAGCGAGTTGCCGACCACCACGGTGCCGGGGGCATCGGTGACGAGAACACCGTCACCGTTGTTGGCGGTGAACGCGTTGGTGGTGACGACGGTACCGGCGACGCCGGGGTCCACCACGACACCGGCCGTACCGCTGCCGCCGATCCGGTTGCGGCTGATCGTGGTGCCGGTGGTCTTCCCGGTGAGCCGTACGGCGGGTGCCGGATTCGGGTACGACACCACCCCGGAGTGGTAGGACTGCTGCCCGGACCCCAGGAAGGTGTTGCCGTCGAGGACGATCCGGTCCGCGTCGGTGACCAGGACGGCTTCCTGCGGCGTACCGAACTGGAGACCGCTGACCGTGATGTCGTGGACGTTCGCGAGCACGAAGCCGTGCGGCAGGGTCTGCGCGGCAGCGGCCCCCCAGTCGAGGCCGACGACCGCCTCAGGAGCGGCTCCCAATGGCACGCCCCTGAAGGTGACCGGGTTACCCGGGCTACCGGAGTGGGTCACGGTGACCTGCTCCGGGTAGTCGCCCTCGGCGATCTGCACGGTCGTACCGGGCTGCGCCGCGTCGGCGGCGGCCTGGACGGTGCAGTAGGGCTGGGCCTGTGTACCCGAGCCGCTGTTCGAGCAGTGTGCGGCCGGGTCGTTGTTGACGTACAGCGTGGCGGCTTGGGCCTGAGCGGCCGACACCGGAAGCGCGGCCCCCATGACGGTGGAGCTCACGATGGCAGCGGCAATACCGACCTGGCGACGGATGGGCACCAGTTGTTCCCCCAAAGATCTGAACGGACGCCCTACGCCCAGAGATTGGGCGAAATGACAGGATGATCATCCCATCTGCGCAGGGCGTAGTATCCACGACCCCGAACCTCCTGTGACCACAGGTTTTCGAATCGCTCTCACTGCACCCCGCACCCAGTTGTAGGATGACCGGGCAAGTAGTTGTAGGATGACCGGCGTCCACCCGCGAGAGGAGCCCCCGATGAGCCGTGACGGACTGCAGGCCGCCGGGCGACGCTCCCTGGTGGACGAGACGATCGAGCAGCTGCGGGAGCAGCTGAGCGCCGGCAGCTGGCCGGTCGGGGGGAAGATCCCGACCGAGCACGAGCTGGCCGAGCGGCTCGGGGTGGGGCGCAACACCGTCCGGGAGGCGATCCGGGTGCTGGCGCACGCGGGGATGCTGGTCTCCCGGCAGGGCGAGGGCACCTTCGTCCGGAGCACCAGCGACCCGGCCTCGGTGCTGCGCGGAGTCCAGCGCTCGGGCGTACGGGACGTGCTGGAGGTCCGGGCCGCGCTGGAGACCGAGGCGGCCCGGCTGGCCGCACTCCGGCACACCCCCGAGGACATCGCCCGGATGCGGGCCGCGCTGGCCCGGGAGGCCGAGATCATCGCCACCGAGCCCGAGCGGGCCGGGCGGGAGGCCACCGTCGAGCACGACCTGGAGTTCCACACCGCCGTGGTGGAGGCCGCGCACAACCCCGCGCTGACCGAGGTGTACCGCTACTTCGGCGCCTCGGTGCGCGAGTCGATGCGGGCCTCGTTCGGTGACCACGAGATGCCCGAGGTGGTGGTGGCCACCCACCAGGCCCTGGTCGACGCGATCGAGAGCGGCGACCCGGAGCTGGCCGAGGCGGCCTGCCGGGCCCTGCTGGCCGAGCCGATCGGCGCCGTCGAGCAGCTGCTCGCCGCCATCGCCGCGCGGAAGTGACGACCGGCCAACTCCCGTCGTCCCGTTCATAGTTCACCCCTGCCCGGAGAGAAAACAGTCCCATGACGGTCACCCAGGCCCAGCCGGTCGCCGCACCGAAGGTCCGTACCCGCACCAGCCTCGCGCACCCCGCCCTGCTGCTGTTCGGCATCGTGCTGGTCGCGCTCAACATGCGGGCCTCGCTGGCCGCCGTCTCCCCGCTGCTCGGCGAGATCCAGCGCACCTTCGGCCTGTCCGCCACCGCGAGCGGCCTGATCACCACCGTGCCGGTACTGTTCCAGGGCCTCGGCGCCCCGCTGACGCCCCGGCTGACCCGGCGGTTCGGCGCGGAGCGGGTGGTGCTGGGAGCGGTGCTCACGCTCGGCGCGGGCATCCTGCTCCGGGTGCTGCCCAACTCCTTCGCGCTGTACGCCGGTTGCATGGTGATCGGGATCGCCATCGCGGTGCTGAACGTCTCGATGCCCGGTCTGGTCAAGCGCGAGTTCCCGGGCCGGGCGGCCGCCATGACCGGCGTCTACTCGACCTCGATGCTGATCGGCGCCACCCTCGCGGCGGCCGTCTCGGTGCCGCTGGAGAAGGTGTTCGGCGGCGGCTGGGAGGGCTCGCTCGGCGCCTGGTCGCTGCTCGCGCTGGTGGCCGCGATCGCCTGGCTGCCGCAGGTGCTGAGGTCCCGTCAGGAGCGGGCCGCCGTCGCGGCGGCTCCGGTCGGGAAGCCCATCGAAGGGGTCTGGAAGTCCGGACTGGCCTGGCAGGTGAGCGCCTTCATGGGCATCTCCTCGCTGATGGTCTACACCCTGATCGCCTGGCTGCCCACCATCCTGGTCGACCACGGGATGGCCCGGGGCGAGGCCGGGCTGGTCTTCGCGTTCAGCAACCTGGTGCAGGTGGCCGGGGCCTTCCTGGTCCCACTGATCGCCGGCCGGATGACCCGTCAGCGCGGCCTCGCCGTCTCGATGGCCGCCCTGAACGCGACCGGCGTGGTCATCCTGCTGCTCGCGCCGGTCTCCGGCGCCTGGGTCTCCGCCACCGTGCTCGGCCTCGCCCAGGGCGGTTCGCTCGGACTGGCGCTGGCGTTCCTGGTGCTGCGGACCGACAGCGCACTCGGCGCCGCCCAGCTCGGCGGCATGTCCCAGGCGGTCGGCTACCTGGTCGCCGCAGCCGGCCCCGTCGGCGCAGGAGCGTTGCACCAGCTCACCGGGGGCTGGGAGCTGCCGCTGGCCCTGCTGCTGGTGATGGCCGTCCTGGCCGCCGCCGCAGGCTGGGGCGCGGGGCGCAACCGCATCCTGCGCTGAGAGGGCACTGCGCCCAGGAGGCACACGCCAGGGGCTCGGGGAACTGCGACGCCGACCTCGGAAAAGGTGATCCGTACGTAAATGGTCAGGCACTTTCGCAGTTCCCCGAGCCCCTGGGTAGTGCAACCGGGCGCAGCTGCAAGGTCTATTCGTCCGAGGAGAGCGTCAGCCCCGCGAGCTTGACGGTGGCCAGGGCGGTGGCGGCGAGCGCGACGACGATCAGCAGCGGTACCGCGACACCGAGCGAGACCGGGGCGGTGATGACGCCCTCGGTCGCGATGGTCTTGGCGATGCTCAGCCCCCACTGCTGGATGCTCAGGGTGCGGGCGCCCTCGACGAAGTTGCCGATCAGGCTCTCCCAGACCAGCGCGTACACCAGGCCGACCACCACCGCGTTCCGGGTGACCACGCCGAGCAGCAGGAAGACGGCGCAGTACACCGCCCCGGCGACCATCGTGCCCACCGCGTAGGCGACCGCCAGGTTGTCCTGGGTGCCGACCAGGATGAAGCCGGCCAGCAGGGCGGGGAGCGCGGCGAACAGCCAGGTGGTGCCGATCGCCACCGCCAGTTTGGTGGTGATGATCTTCCACCGGGGCAGCGGCTTGGCCAGCAGGTAGACGATCGAGCCGTCGTCGATCTCGGTGGCGATCGCGCCCGCCCCGATCACCAGACCGATGATCGGCACCAGGGTGCCCAGCGAGAGCTGGCCCAGGATTTCGGTGGCCTGGGACTGCTTGTCGAGGTACCGGGTGATCAGGGAGACGACCAGCAGCAGGACCGGGGCGACCAGCAGCAGGATGCCGCGGCGGCGGCCCAGCAGGCCGCGTACGGTCAGCCTGGCGACGGTCAGGTTCACGGGGGTCAGCCTTTCGGAGCGACAGAGCGACGGGGCGTCAGGACGAGACGAGGTAGGAGAAGACGCTCTCCAGCGACTCGTCGGCCGGGGAGACGGTGTACAGCCGGATGCCGGCCTCCTTGGCGACCTTCGGCAGCAGCGCGGTGAACTGCGGGAAGTTGATCGCCTGGATGCGCAACGCCTTCTCGTGCCAGTCGAGTTCGATACCGGCGGTGGAGCTGTCCGCGATCAGGGCGGCGGCCAGCCTGCGGTCGTCGCTGGAGCGGACCAGGTAGCGGTGCGGCCGGTCGGTCATCAACCGGCGGATCTTCCGGAAGTCGCCGGAGGCGGCATGCCGTCCGGCCACCACCACCTCGATGTGCCGGGCCAGTTGCTCGACCTCCTCCAGGATGTGCGAGGAGAACAGCACGGTACGGCCGTCGGCACCGAACTGGCGGAGCAGCTCCATCAGCTGGAGCCGCTGGCGCGGGTCCATGCCGTTGAACGGCTCGTCCAGCAGCAGTACGGCCGGGTCGTGGACCAGCGCGGAGGCCATCTTGACCCGCTGCTTCATGCCCTTGGAGTACGTGCCGGTCTTCCGGTCCTGCGCGTACTCCATCTCGACCAGGCCGATGGCCCGCTCGGCGGCGGCGCCCGGGTCGGCCAGTCCGTGCAGCTCGGCGTTGGCCAGCACGAACTCCCAGCCCGTCAGGTAGTCGTACATCGACTCCCGCTCGGGCACCAGGCCGATCTGCCGGTAGACCTGCTGGTTGCGCCAGATCGGCGCGCCGTCCAGGGTGACCGACCCGGACGACGGGGCCAGGAAGCCGCTCATCATGTGGATCAGGGTGGACTTGCCCGCGCCGTTGGGGCCGAGCAGCCCGGTGACGCCCGGGCCGATCTCCATGGTGACGTCGTTGACGGCGACCACGTTGCCGAACCAGCGGGAGACCTTGTCGATGGTGATGACTGCCATGACGACCTCTCAGATGTTCCGGTAGCGGCGCAGCAGCAGCCAGTACGAGCCGCCGGTCAGCACCGCGGTCTCCAGGGCGAAGACGGCGATGCCGAGACCGCCGGGAGCGTGCAACGAGCCACCCGTGGTGATCGAGAACATCTCGTTGACCAGAGCGTGGACGACGGTGCTCGGTGAGAGCACGGCCGCCCAGTTGGCGGACTCCGGGGCGGGGCCGACGCCGCTGCTGAGGCCGAACACGATGCCGACCAGCGGGATGCTGACGAACATCACGCCCATGATGGCCGCGACGCCGAAGCCGCGGCGCGGGGTGGCGGCGGCGATCAGCAGGCCGATCGCGGAGTACAGCACCGAGTAGAGCAGCGCGGCGAACAGGCCCTGGGCGAAGTGCTCGGTGTTCTCGCCGAACGGCAGCCCGGCCAGCAACGCGCCCAGGTACAGCAGCACCAGCGGCACCGTCATCAGCAGCATCAGCGCGGCGGCCATCGCGAGGTAGCGCGCCTGGACGTAGTCGACCCGGGTGATCGGCCGGGAGAAGTACAGCGGCACGGTGTTGTGCCGGAGGTCCCGGGACATCAGCACCGGGGCCTGTGCGGCCAGGAACATCAGCACGAAGATCCCCATCACCGACAGGGAGATGTAGTCCGCGTACCCCACCCCCAGGTCGTCCGACTTCGTGATGATCGCGAGCGCCACGATGACCAGCGCGGGCAGCGCCAGTGCGGCGGCCACCAGCATCGGCAGCACCTTGGACTTGCCGGAGCGGCCCAGACCGTACGCAGCGCGCAGGCCCTGGACGAACAGCGCCCCGGTGGCGTAGCCGCGGCCGAGGCGGGGGCCCTGGTAGCCGCGGTAGCCGATGTTGTGGATGACCCCGCTGTCGGGCGCGGTGTCAGGAGGCAGCGACATCGGAGGGCCCTCCCGTCTCGGTGGCGAAGATCTCGGCGACCCGGTGGCGGCGCTGCTCCAGCCGGACCAGGCCGAGGCCGAGGTCGGCCACGGTGTCCCGGATGGTGTCGTAGGTGTCGTCGTCCTCGAGCTGCACCAGCATGATCTTGGTGCCGTCGGTACGGGCCGACAGGCCGGCGGCGGTGAGCCGCGCCAGGACGGCCGCCTCGGCGTCGAAGCCCGGTTCGTCCGGACGGTCCGTCACCTCGACCGCGATCAGCTGGGTCACCTCGGTGAACGAGGCGGTGGAGGAGGACCGCAGCAGCCGGCCACCGTCGATCACCACCAGATGGTCGCAGGTGCGCTCCAGCTCGCCGAGCAGGTGGGTGGTCACCAGCACCGAGATGCCGAAGTCGGTGTACACCCGGCGGATCAGCGCCAGCATCTCGTCCCGGCCGACCGGGTCGAGGCCGTTGGTCGGCTCGTCCAGCAGCACCAACTTGGGGTCGTGCACCAGGGCCTGAGCCAGCTTCACCCGCTGCTTCATACCGGTCGAGTAACCGCCCATCGGGCGGTACCGCTCCTCGTAGAGGCCGACGTGGCGCAGCGTGTCGGCGGTGCGCTCACGGGCGGCGGCGGCCGGCAGGCCGGACATCCGGGCCATGTGCACCACGAACTCGGTCGCCGAGACGTCGGGCGGCAGGCAGTCGTGCTCGGGCATGTAGCCGACCTGCTCGCGGATGGCCGAGCCCTCGGTGGCGATGTCCAGGCCGAGCACCTGGCCCGTCCCCGAGGTGGCCGGGGCCAGCCCGAGCAGGATCTTGATGAGTGTGGACTTGCCCGCCCCGTTCGCCCCTACCAGGCCGACCACACCGGGCTGCACCTCTACGGTGAGCTGGTCCAGCGCGGTGACCCGGGGGAACTTCTTGGTGAGGCCGTCCGTCTTGATGACAGTGGACACAGGCCCAACCTAGCGGGCACCCCTACCGGGCGGCATGAGCTGGGATGACGAGGTCCGGGTAGCCCTCCAGGATGACGCGCTGCGGCCCGACCCCTAGGGGTTGCCAGGGGGTCGGGCCGCTGAGTTGCCGTCAGTTCAGCAGGTCGCTCTGCAGAATCGCCACCTGCCGGAACGCCTGGGACGGCACGCCGTTCGGGTTGGTCAGCACGATCAGACCGACCACGTCACCGTTCTGCAGGTAGACGGCGCGGCCGACCGGCTCGTTGGCGGCACCGGCCGTCGTCTTGGTGAACTTCACCGACGACTTCAGGTCCAGGACGCGGTTCAGCGACAGCGTGGCGTGCTCCAGACCGGCCGGCTCCTTGAGCTCGCCGCTGCTCATCTTCACGTGGAACGCGCCCGCCTCGGTCTCGGACCCGAACTTGAGCAGCCAGGTCTCGGCCCGGGTGCCGTCCGCCGCGGTCCAGACCCGGCGGGCCGCGCCACGGCAGGCGTTCTCGTCCAACAGCTCCTTGAGCTTGACCGGGTCCTTGTCGAGCTGGGCGTAGTCCTCGCAGGACTTCCAGTCCGCCGGAGCCGCGGACTGGCTCGGCGCCGGGGCGGGCGAGACGGTCCCGCCGACCGGGGCCGGGAGCAACAGCAGCCGCAGGTCGGCGTGGTGACGGTGGTTCGCCTCGGTCGCGCCCGGCGAGGGCTTGCCGGACGGGAGCGGCGGGAGCGCCAGGGCCTGGAAGACGTACCGACCGTCGTTCGGGGTCTCCAGGCCGGGCAGGTCGGTCCGCTCCACCGAGGTCATCGCGAATCCGGCGGCGGTGCCGGTGAGCAGCACCACCAGCGCGGCGGCCGCCCAGCGCACCTTGATCCGACGGCGGGGCCGACGGGCCTGCTCCTCCGCCACCGCCTCGGGCGGCAGCGCCCAGGCGTCGAGCTCGACCGGGCCGGTGGCGGGGCCGGGCTCGGCTGCTTCGGGTGCCGTCACGGGCTCGGGAGCCGCTACGGGCTCGGGCGCCGTCGTCGGCTGCGGCGGGATCGGGGTGCTGGTCTCGCTCTGATCGGTCATACGGACGCTCCCGGGCGGGCCAGCCGGTCGAGCTGCTGGCTGAAGAGGTTCACGGCCTTGTCCTTGGGCAGCGGGGCGATCCCCTCCACCTCCATCTCGATCCGGAGGTCACCCTCCGCCGCCGAGCAGACCAGGCGGTCGATCTTGTCCCCCGGCGCTGCGTGCGGGAGGAAGCAGCTCGCCTGCTCGTGCCCCGGCACCTTCGGCCCGAGCCGGAACAGCCCGGAGTCCGAGGCCAGCACGCTGGCCCAGGCCGCGTCGGCCTTGACCGCGTCCTGGTGGTACTGGAGCAGCCAGACCGTCGCCACGTAGTCGCCGGACGGCGCGATGAAGGTACGGACGCCACCGCCCTTCAGCGGCGCGCCCTCCCACTCCTTGCGGAGCGCGTCCTGGAGCTTCTTCGGCAGGCCGCGGATCTGGTCCCCGACCCAGCTCTTGCGCTGGTCCTCGGTCAGCTCGGTGTCGTTGCCGTAGGCGCCCGCGTCCGGCCCCAGCCGGTACTGCTCCGGCATCGGGAGCAGCAGCTCGCGCATCGAACCGAAGTGCGTGCCGTTGGACTTGGCGCCGAACGAGGGCGAGGCGCTCGCGCTCGGCGTGGCCGAGGGAGCGGCCACCGCGACCGGCGCGGTGTCCTCGTCCTGGTACTGCGTGCGCAGGATGCCGACGCCGATGCCCACCCCGAGCACGGCGGCCGCCACCACGGCGGCGCCCACTCGCAGGGCCGGGTTCATCGCCCGCCGCGGAGCGGCCGGCTGGTGCTCCGCCTGGGCGTCCGTCTGACCGTCCGTCAGTGCATCCGTCTGCGCGTCCGTCAGTGCATCCGTCTGGGCTGGCGGCGGCAGTTCGGGCTGCTGCTCGCCGGCCGGCGGTGTCTCGGTCATGCTCATACCAGTCGCTCCCACTGCCGCTTGGCGACATCCTTGAGCTCGTCCGCGTTGACCTGGGTGGGCGAGTGCACGCTGACCCGCATCACCAGGTCACCCCGCCTGGCCAACGCCGCCCCGTAGTAGTACTGCTCGGTGCTCTCGGCGTAGTTGTACGCCTTGGTCGGCGTCATGTACGTGCCACTGGCCGTGCCGGGCAACGGAGTTGTCGATCCATAGGTGTACCCGCTGAGCGATGCCATCTCGGCCGAGCCCGCCTTGTCGGACTGGTACTGGACCAGCTCCACCCGCCAGAGGACCTTGTCCTTGCGCCAGGTGACGGCCGCATCGCGGCGGAAGCCGTCGCGGAGCAGCCGACGGAAGACGTCGTCGGCCTCGCTGAACGACATCGCGTTCTCACCGGCACTGAGCCAGCCGCTGTCGTCGCCGCGACCGTAGTTGTCCCACTCCTCGGTGCCGTCCGGCCGGGAGATCAGCAGCTTGCGCAGGTCACCGTCGATCCCCAGCGGCTTCAGCGTCCCGTCGGCCGCCGCCTTCTCGTCCGCCGGAGCGGTCGGGTACTGCGGCGCGGTGACCTCCAACCCGGGGAGCGGGGTGGCCGGCCTGGCGGCCTGGACGGCGTAGCCGACCGACCCGCCCAGCAACGGACCCACCAGCAGTGCGGCCAGCAGCAGCTTCCCGGTGCCCAGCGGGCGACGCGGGGTCGCCGGAGGCTGCTCCTCGGAGCCTGCCGCCAGCAGTTCGGTCCGGCCGAACTCGTCTGCCTGGTCCGGGATCTCACCGGTTTCGGGCTGGTCGGCGTCCACCGCGGGCCCTGCTGTCGGTCCGGTCACCGGATTCGGCGCAACCGCCTCCCCGACGATGTCGGGCTCAGGAGAAATATTCGACTCAGCCACCGGAGTTCAGCCTTTCCCGCTGACGCTTCATCGCATCCTGGAGCGGCGCCTTGTCGGGCGTGCCCTTCACCAGGACGGTGATCTCGTACTCGACGTCACCCAGGCTCGAGATGCCGACCAACCTTCCGGTCCACGCCTCCTGCTTGGGCTTCAACAGGATGCCCTTGCCCTTGGAGTCGCCGTCGATGTCGAACTCCTGGGCGTTCTTGAAGCTCATGCCGTCCGCGAACCTGCGGGCGTCCGCCGCCGACTTGAACCGCAGCATCCGGACCTCGACCTCCTGCTGGCCGTCGGCGGTGCGGTAGCGACGGGTCGCACCCTCCTTGAAGCCGAGGTAGTTGAGACTCTCCTCACCGGCCGAGTCACTCTCGAAGTCCTTCTTCACCTCGTCCCGCCCGACCTCGACCCCGTCGGCCGAACCGTAGGACTCGGCACCGGCAGGCATCGGGAGCAGGAAGAACCGCAGGTCGCCGCCGTGCGTGCTGCCGTTCACCGTGCCGTGCAGGGTGCTGACCGGGGACGGCACCTGAGTGGGCGTCGGGGCCGGCGTGGGAGTGGGTGACGGCGTCGCACTCGGGCTCGGGCTCGCGCTGCCACTCGCCGTGGGCGCGGCAGCGACGGTGTGCGACTTCCCGTCAGGCTTGCCGATCGCCACCGTGACGGTGGCACTGGCGGCGGTCACCGCGAGCAGCCCGGTGACCGTCAGCGCGACCACCACCGCGCGCGGCAGCTTCCTGGCGACCGGCTCCTGCACCGGCCCGGTCTCGACCTCAGCCACGACCTCAGCCACGGACTCGGCCGTCGGCTCTGACAGCGGCTCGGGTACGGGCTCCGGCACCGATTCGGGCACGCTTATCGGCGCGCTCTCAGGCGCGTTCTCAGGCGCAGACAAGGGACTCCCCCGGAAGGAACGGAACGCGCGCCGCTCCCCCGCCGGGGCGCTCAATTCGCCCCCGCCAAAGCCGACTGTCACGTGTGTCAGCAGAATTATGAGAGGCCATTGCCCCCACCGCCAACACAGTTCCGGCAGACACTCCACCGCAATGCCGAACCAATCGGACACGTCGTGATCGAACCGCAACGGGCCGGGCCACGCCCGGGCCCTGGGGTCACCCGTCGGCCGGTGGCAGCGCCACGGTGACGGTCAGGCCACCGCCTTCGCGCGGTTCCGCGTGGACGTCCCCGCCTGGGCCACCGTCGGCGGCCTCGGCGCCACCCTGGTGATCGGCGCGTTGGCCGACCGCTACCCCGCGGTCCGGGCCGCCCGGCTCCCCCCGACCGAAGCCCTCGGCACGCCCTGACCCGTCGTCGGACGACCAGCCGCCCAGTCGGACAGTCCCTGGCAGTCCGGTACGGCATAGGGTCGAGGGCATGCGACTGAGTACGGTGATCCTCCCCATCCACCGGTGGAGCGAGGGGCAGAAGATCTGGCGGCGGGCCGAGGACCTCGGGTTCCATGCCGCGTACACCTACGACCACCTGTCCTGGCGATCGTTCCGGGACGCGCCGTGGTTCGGGGCGGTGCCGACCCTCACCGCTGCCGCGACGGCCACCGAGCGGATCCGGCTCGGGACGTTGGTGACCTCGCCGAACTTCCGTCATCCGGTCACGCTGGCCAAGGAGTTGGTGTCGCTGGACGACATCTCGGGCGGGCGGGTGACGGTCGGGATCGGGGCCGGCGGGATCGGGTTCGACGCCACCGCGATGGGGCAGGAGGCCTGGTCGGCGAAGGAGCGGGCGGACCGGTTCGGTGAGTTCCTGCCGCTGCTGGACAAGCTGCTCAAGCAGGACTCCACCACCGAGAGCGGCGCGTACTACTCGGCGGTCGAGGCGCGGAACATCCCGGGCTGCGTGCAGCGGCCCCGGGTGCCGTTCTACGTCGCGGCGGCCGGGCCGCGCGGGATGCGGCTGGCGGCCGAGTTCGGGCAGGGGTGGGTGACGTACGGCGACCCGAAGGGGCCGGCCGCGGTGCCGGCGGAGCAGGCGCCCGCGGTGATCGCGGCGCAGTTGGCGAAGCTGACGGCGGCCTGCGAGGCGCAGGGCCGGGAGGTCGGCGAACTGGCGAAGGTACTGCTCCAGGGCTCGACGGCGGAGAAGCCGCTGGCCTCGCTCGACGCCTTCGTCGACTACGCGGGCCGCTACCGGGAGTTGGGCATCACCGAGATCGTGATCCACTGGCCCGTCCCCGACTCGATCTTCGCCAACGACCTCGCGGTATTCGAGCGGATCGCCACCGAGGGTCTCGCTCAGCTGGGTTGAATCCCCAGGGCCGGGCGCGCGGCGTCGGGCCGAGTGGGTAGCCTGTCGGGTCGTCAGTGACGAGCCGGTCACGCCGGCAATGGATCGAGCATGGGGGAACCATCGATATGTCAGCTCGTAGGCTGCTCACGGGGGTTGCGGTCGTTTCGGCCGTCGTCATCGGTCTGACCGGGTGCCAGAAGCACTCGACGCGTGGGAGCAGCAGCAGTAACAACAACGTGCAGGCTCCGGCGGCCAGCAGCACGCCGCCGCAGGCTCCGGTGGAGAAGACCACCGGAGCCCCGACCCCGTCGGCGAGCAGCTCGTCCGACGACCCGGACGGCGCCGGGAGCTGCACCACCCCGGCGCCGAAGACCGGCCGGAAGTACGTCCAGGCGGTGAAGCCGCCGAAGCAGGACACCCTGTACGTGAAGGACGCCAAGTTCGTCTGCGACCCCAACGACGGCCACTACGCGGGTGCCGGCGCCGAGAAGACGTACGGGTTCGCGGCGAAGGTGAAGGCCCAGGTCGCCAACGGCCCTGGCACCGTGAAGACGGTGCCGGTCGGTGAGCTGTGGCAGCACATCGGCGACTGCCTGCTCGGCGTGGAGGTGCAGGACCCGGCCAGCTGCTCCGGCGGCATCTACGAGATCGCCCTGGACAGCACCGGAAAGATCACCGAGATCAAGGAGATCTGGCACCCCTGACCGGGCCCGGTCATCAGGTGCCGTCCCGGTCGGCGGCGGATCGGGCCGGGTGAGCGAAGATGGAGCGGTGACTTCCACCGCCTCCCGCCCGCTCCCCCGCCTGATCGCCACCGATCTGGACGGCACCCTGCTCTGCCCCGGCGGCGGCGTCTCGCCCCGAACCGCAGCCGCCCTGACCGCCGCCGAGCAGGCGGGTGTCCAGGTGGTCTTCGTGACGGGCCGGCCACCGCGGTGGATGGAACAGGTCAGCGCGCACATCGGCGGGCACGGGGTGGCGATCTGCTCGAACGGCGGCGCGGTGGTCGACGTCCGGCGGGGCGAGCTGCTGCGGACCTACCCGCTGGCGGCGGCGGACGCACTGAAGGTGGTGGGCCTGCTCCGGGCCGAGCTGCCCGGCTCGGCGTTCGCCTTCGAGTTCCCCGGTGGCTTCGCCCGGGAGGCCGAGTACCAGCTGCGGATGTGGGGTTCGGACGAGCCGCACGCGGTGGCGTCGGCCGAGCTGCTGCTCGCCGACGAGCGGGTCCAGGGCCTGTTCAAACTGCTGGTCAAGCACCCGGAGTTGGACCCGGACGCCTTCCTCGGCAAGGCCCGCGAGGTGGCCGGTCGGTACGTCGAGATCACCCGGTCCTCGCCGTTCGCCCTGCTGGAGATCAGTGCGCTCGGCGTCACCAAGGCGTCCACGCTGGCGGACTGGTGCCACGCCCAGGGCATCGACCGGAGCGAGGTGGTGGCCTTCGGGGACATGCCCAACGACCTGGAGATGCTGGCCTGGGCGGGCTCGGCGTACGCCGTCGCCAACGCGCACCCGGAGGTGCTGGCCGCCGTGGCGCAGCACACCGTCAGCAACGAGCACGACGGGGTGGCGGCGGTGCTGGAACGGCTGTTGGGACTCGAACCCCTCAGCAGCTGAGCCCAGCGGCGGGCCGCCCCTCGGCAGCCGAGCTCAGAGCCGGGCCGACCAGCGGACCCGGGTGCCCTTGCCGTCCGGTCCCGGCTCGTTCCAGGCCGCGCCGCCCAGGGTCTCGGCGCGACGGGTGAGGTTGCGCAGGCCGCTACGGCGGCCGCCGTCCGGGATGCCGACGCCGTCGTCGGTGACGGTGAGCAGCACCCCGGGCCAGCCGGGGCGGTCGTTCGCGTCCGGGTCGCCGGAGATCGGGTGCCCCTCGGCGTCCAGGTGCACGGTGGCGTCGATCTCCACGCCGACCCGGGAGGCCCGGGCGTGCCGGGCCGCGTTGGAGAGCATCTCCCGCAGTGCGGCCAGGAGTTGACGGCCGCTCTTCTCGCCGACCAGGCTCTCGACCGGCCCCATGAAGGTCATCGAGGGCTTGAAGCCGAGCGCGGCGGCAGCCTGGCTGCCCTCGCGGAGCACCCGGGTGCGCAGGGTGTCGGGTTCGTCGCCGTGGTCGTCGTGCTGGAGCGCGTAGATGGTGGTGCGGACTTCCTGGATGGTCGCGTCGAGTTCGTCGACGGCCTTGCCGATGCCGGTCTTGACCTCGGGGACCAAGGCCCGGCGCGCGGCACCTTCGAGCATCATGCCGGTGGCGAACAGCCGTTGGATGACCAGGTCGTGCAGGTCCCGGGCGATCCGGTCGCGGTCCTGGAAGACCGCCAGGCGCTGCTGGTCGCGCTGGCCCTCGGCGAGCCGGAGGGCCAGCGCGGACTGTGAGGCGAACGCCTCGGCGAGCTGCTTCTCGGATTCCGTGAACGGCGGTGCGCCCTGGCTGCGCCAGACGCAGAGGCCGCCGAGCACCCGGCCGGCCGCGATCATCGGGACGGCCATCGAGGCACCGAACAACTTGGCCAGCCGGATCACCACGTCCGGGTCGCTCGCCATGTCGTCGAGGTAGACGCTCTCGCCCCGGAGCAGCTGGGCCGCGAAGCTGGTGGGGGGCAGCAGCTCCCCCCGGACGAACTCGGCCTTCTCGCCGGAGGCGTGGGCCACCCGCATCTGCCCGTCGCCGGTGGGCAGCAGGATCATGCCGAGGGCGGCGTCGGCGAGTTCACGGACCTGCTCGGCGGCGACGGTCAGCGCGACCTGGGCCCGGTCGGTGGAGAGCAGCGCGGTGGTGACGGCGGAGGCGCCGGCGATCCAGCGTTCCCGACGCCTGCCCTCCTCGTAGAGGCGGGAGTTCTCGATCGCGACCCCGGCGGCGGCCGCCAGCGCGTGCACCACCTGGGCGTCCTCGGGGGTGAAGGCTCCGGAGGTGGTCCGCTTCTCGGTGAGGTAGAGGTTGCCGAACACCTCGCCGCGGACCCGGATCGGTTCGCCGATGAAGGACTTCATGGGCGGGTGGGCAGCGGGGAATCCGGTGGACCGGGGGTCGGCGGAGAGGTTGGTCAGGCGGAGCGACTCGGGGTGGTCGATCAGCACGCCCAGGATGCCGCGCCCGCTGGGGAGTTGACCGATCCTGGCGGCGGTCTCGTCGTCGATGCCGATGTGGATGAAGTCGGAGAGCCCGTCCGCGTGCGGGGAGATCACACCGAGCGCGGCGTACTTGGCGTCGACCAGCTCGGCGGCGGCGGTGGCGATCCGCTGGAGGGTGGCGTGCAGGTCGAGACCGGCGCCGACCGAGACCACGGCTTCCAGCAGCCGCTGCATCCGGTCGGTGACGGCGGCGGCGGACTGGAGGCGTTCGGAGACCTCGGTGACCAGGGTGTCCAGGCCCAGCGACGCGATCTCGGGGACGCGGTGGGGGGTGGGCTCGCCGGTGTTGCCCGGGTCGGGCTGGATCTCCATGAGTCGAGCCTAGTTTGTGGCGGTTTGGAGGGGTGGTTGCGGCTGTTCGGTGGTGTGGCGGACGGTGGTGTCGCGGGCCTGGGTGTCGCGGGCGCCGGGGAGGCGGGCGGGGCCTGCGCCGAGGTCGGCGAGTTGTTCGCGGCGCCAGGTGGCGGCGAAGGCGGTGCCGGGGTCGGCGGTGAGCTCGGACCAGCTGCCGCGTTCGACGATCCGACCCTGGTCGAGGACCAGGATCTCGTCCACCGCGTCCAGGCCGGCCAGCCGGTGGGTGATCAGGAGGGTGGTCCGGCCGGTGGTGGCGGCCAGCAGGTCGGCGGTGAGCGCGTCGGCGGTGGGGAGGTCGAGGTGCTCGGCCGGCTCGTCCAGGATCAGGATCGGGAAGTCGGCGAGCAGCGCCCGGGCCAGCGCGAGGCGCTGGCGCTGACCGCCGGAGAGCCGGGCCCCGTGCTCGCCGACCATGGTGTCCAGGCCGTCCGGGAGGGTCTGCACCCAGGAGAGCAGACGGGCCGAGGAGAGTGCGTCGGCCAGCTCCCGGTCGGTGGCGGCGGGAGCGGCCAGGCGGAGGTTCTCGCGGAGCGAGCTGTCGAAGATGTGGGCGTCCTGGGCGCACAGGCCGACCGAGCGGCGGACCTGGTCGGACGGAATCGTTCGACTGTCCACAGGCTGTGGACAGTGGAGCGTGACGCTCCCGGCGCTGGGGTCGAGGAAGCGGAGCAGGGTGTGGGCGAGGGTGGTCTTGCCGGAGCCGGACGGGCCGATGACGGCGATCCGCCGGCCCGGGGTGAGGTCGAGGTCGATGCCGTGGATCGCGTCGGTGCTGCGGCCGGGCCAGCGGGCGGAGAGCTGGTGGGTCGTCAGGTGGGCTGTGGTGGGGGTGCCTGAGCTCTCGGCAGGTTCGACGACAGCGGGTTCGGTGAGCAGGAGTTCGTCGAGGCGGGCCGAGGCGCTCCTGCTGCGGGCCCGGGCCTGGACGGCGGTGGGCATGCCGGTGACGGCTTCGAAGGCCGCGAGCGGCAGCAGGATCACCAGGGCGAGGCAGACGCCCGGCAGCGCACCGGTGCTGACGGCGTGTACGCCGACGGCTGCGGCGGCGGTGACGGTGAGTCCGGTCAGCGCGGCGGTCAGCCCGGTGGAGGCGGCCAGGGTGGCGGCCGAGCGGGCGGCGAGGGTGGTGAGGCGGCCGTCGGCGGCGTGGGCGGCGCGGAGGCGGGCGGGGAGAGCGCCGGCGACGGTGAGTTCGGCGGTGCCGGTGAGGGTGTCGACCACGGAGGCCGCCAAGTCACCTCGGGCCGGGGCCTGTTGGCGTTCGGTACGGGCCGAGAGGCGGGTGGCCAGGGCCGGTACGGCCGCTCCGGCCAGCAGCAGTCCGAGGGCCAGGACGGCACCGGCGGCGGGGAGGAAGGCGGCCAGCGCGAGGGAGGAGAGCACCGAGACGGTGACGGCGATCGCGGCC
Organism: Kitasatospora sp. P5_F3; assembly: GCF_054049135.1. Classification (NCBI taxonomy): domain Bacteria; kingdom Bacillati; phylum Actinomycetota; class Actinomycetes; order Kitasatosporales; family Streptomycetaceae; genus Kitasatospora; species Kitasatospora sp. P5_F3. Next base: position 19,759 of record NZ_JBFUMY010000074.1, read on the forward strand.
GGGAGCTTCCAGCGGAGGTAGTGGTCCTGGATCGCGTCGACGTCCGAGACCAGGCGGGAGAGCAGGTCGCCCCGGCGGAAGGCCGGCAGGGCGGTGGGCGCGAGCAGTTCGAGGCGGCGGTAGACGGCGGTGCGGATCGCGCCGAGGGCGCGGAGCACCGCGTCGTGGGAGACCAGGCGTTCGGCGTAGCGGAAGACGCTGCGGCCGATGCCGAAGGCTCGGACGGAGGTGACGGCCATCATCAGGTAGAGCACCGGGGGCATCTCGGAGGCGTACGAGATGAGCCAGCCGGAGGTGGCCATCAGGGCTACGGCGCAGGCGAGGGCGAGGGTGCCGAGGGTTGTCGCCAGGGCGAGGCGGGGGGTGGTGGGGGTGGCTGGGGTGGGGGTGGCTGGGGTTACGGCGGGGCTCTCGGGTGTGTGGGGACCGGGGGCGGCGGGTGGGACGGTCCGCTCCGGGGGGCTGCACGATTTTCCTACCGCCGACTCGGTGAGTGGGGCTGAGTCACCGTTGGCGGTATGAAAATCGCGCACCACGCCCCCCTCCGGGACCGTCCCACCCGCCGCCCCCTCCCGCAGCAGACCCTCTCGCCCTTCAGGGGTGGTGGGGGTGGTGGTGGAGGTGGTGGTGG
>NZ_JBFUMY010000075.1:0-38533 GCF_054049135.1 Kitasatospora sp. P5_F3
GGTGCGGGCCGCGGCGGTGCAGGCCGCCGCGCCGGTCGCCCCGGCCGACCGGCCGCCGGTCGAGCCGGTCCCCGAGGACCTCCGGGGCCTGGTCCTGCGGGCCGACGCGCTGCGCGGCACCGGGCACCCCGACTGCGAGGTGCTGTGGCGCCGGGTCGGCGAGCTGATCGGCGCCGAGGGTTACGTCCACCTCGAGGACCCCGAAGTCGGCAGCCTGGACCGGCTGTTGGCCGAGGTCGCCCTGCAGCGGGCCTTCGACGCCTCCGAACTGGACGACCTGGAGCTGGCGCAGGCCGAGCTCACCACCGCGCAAGCCCGGTTCGAGGCGGCCGGGCGGCCGGGCCAGGTGCAGGCGATGCGGGCCAGGCTGCTGGTGCTGCATCTGGACCAGGACGGCTGGTCCGCCGACTGGACCGCGCTGGACGAGGTGCTGGCCCGCAGCGAGGAGCTGCGGGCGGCCGMCCCGGCCGCCCCGGCCGAGGGCCATCTGACCGTCCTGCAGTGCCACGCGCTGGCCGCGCACCGCGAGTTGACCGGCGCCCTGCCGGAGCCGACGCCGGGTCAGACCGAACGGTTCGACGCCGCCGTCGCCCGCTACCGGCGGGAGAGCGGCGAGCAGGGCAACCGCCGCCGGGTGGCGACCTCGCACCAGTACGTCGCCGACGCGCATGCCCGGCAGGGGCTGACCGACTCCGCCGAGACCGAGCTGCGGCAGGCCCTGGAGATCGTGGAACAGGCCGAACTCCCTTGGCTGACACCCCGGGTGCTGGTCCAGCTGGCTCAACTCGGCTTCCTGCGCGGCGAGCCGGGCGAGGGTGTCCCACTGCTGCACCGGGCGCTGTCCGAGGCGGCTCGCTGGGGCGAGAGCTCCTTCCCGTTCGGGACCACGTACGCGATGCTCGGGCACGCCTGCAAGCACCTCGGGGACAACGGCGGCGCCGTCCGCGCGCTCTCCGAGGCCGCCGCCAGGTTCGACCGGGCCGGTGACGGTGCCGAGGCCGCCCAGATCCGGCTGCAGCTGGCCGAGGCACTGCGGGAGAGCGACCGGGTCCCCGACGCGGTCGCCGTCCTGGAGTCGGTGCTGCTCGCGCCGGACGCCGCCGAGCTGGACGAGCGGTTGCGGGCGCAGGTGCGACTCGACCTGGCCCGTGGGCTGTTCATGCTGGGCGAGCACCGCGCGGCGGCCGAGGAGTACCTCGGCCTGGCCGACACGGTGACCGGCTGGGAGGACCAGGACACCCACACCATGGTCGCCGCCGAGGCGACCGTCGCGCTGGCCGAGGGCGGCCTCTTCGAGGCCGCCGACACGGCAATGGACCGGACCCTCGCCTCGCACCGGAAGGCGCCGAGGACCGAACAAGTCCTCGCCGTGCTGCGCGAGTTGGCCCGGCTCACGGTGGCGACCCAGGGCCCGGACGGGCTGCCCGCCGCGCTGGAGCGGCTGGCCGAGGCCGAGCTGGTACGCGAGCGGGCCGGGCAGGACGGCGAGGAGCTGACCTACTGGCTGCTGGACGCCGCACTGCACTACGAGGTGGCCCGGGTGAACGCGATGGCCGAGCAGGGCGAACCGGCCCTGGCCGCAGCCGAGTTGGCGATCGCCGGGTACCAGGCGGGCGGCACCGACGGCGAGTCCCCCCGGGCCGAGGCGGTCCGACTGGCCGCCCTGATCGAGGGGCGCACCCTCGGGCGTACGGACGCGGCCCGGGCCCGCCTGGCAGCCGGCATCCAGCGCTGCGAGCAGGCCGGACTGAAGGCGGAGGCCCAGGAGTTGACGGGCCTTCGGGACCGGCTGGGCGAGAGCGGCTGACCCTCCAGTACCGAAGGTCCGTGGCGTTGTGGGCACGGACCTTCGGTACTCCCGCCCCGCTACTCGGTGTGCAGCACCTTGGCGATGGTCAGCCGCGCCGCCGACCGGGCCGGGACGAAGGCGCCGAGCACGGCGATCACCACCCCCGCCAGCGCCAGCAGCGAGAGCTCCGGCAGGTGCCAGACGTCCTTCATCGCGGCCGGGAAGTCCACCGACCCGACGTGGTCCACCAGCACCCGGTGCGCGACCATCCCCAGCGGGATGCCGACCAGTCCGGCCAGCAGACCGAGCACCGCCATCGAGGTCACGAACATCACCGTGACCTGACGCGGCGTCATCCCGATCGACTTGAGCATGCCCAGGTCCCGGCGGCGCTCCCGGGTGTTCAGCAGCACCGTGTTGAACACTCCCAGCGAGGCCACCACGGTGAGCAGCACGGTGAAGACCGAGGCGAAGCTCACCACGGTGTCGGCGGCCAGGTTCCCCTCGTCCACCACCCCGGGGTATAGGCCGGGTTCGGCTGCCTTCACCGCGTCGATGTACGCCTGCACGTCCGCCCCGGGCTTCAACCGGACGTCGTAGAACGCGGCAGCGGCCGCCGGATCGAGCTCCAGCTGGGTGTCCCAGGTCGATTGGAAGAAGCGGGCGTCACCGTCGATGCTCTTCCCGACCACGGTCGCGGTCGTCCGCCGGCCCTCCAGCTCCAGGGTGACCCGGTCGCCGACCGCGAGACCGTGCTGGCTCAGGAAGGTCGGCGAGGCGACCAACTCCCCCGCCCCGGTGGCCGGTCGGCCCTCGACGATCTGCCGGACGTCGCCCGGGTCCTGGTCGCCGCGCAGGAAGAAACCGGCACTGGACTGCTGGTACCCGGCCAGCGTGACCTGGCTGATGGCCTGGGCGCTCACCCGCTCCGTGCCGGGCAACGAGCGCAGCAGTGCCTCCATCTGACGGTCGGTCAGCTTCGGCTCGGCCTGCTCGAACGCGGCCCGCCCGACCCGGATGTCCAGTCCGACCCCGCCGTCGCTCTTCCTGGAGTCCGTGTACTGCACCATGGTGCTGGTCAGGCCGGTGGTCAGGGTCACCGTGGTGACGCCGAGCAGGATCGCCGCCACCGTCAGCGCGGTCCTGGCGGGCCGGGCGAACGGCTGGCCGAGCCCCAGGCTGACCGCTCGCGGCAGCCGGGTGCCGCCGAGCGCACGCTGGACCCGCAGGCCCCGGCCGGAGCGCGGCGCGCTGCCCGCGCTGATCGCCTGGGCCGCCGAGAGCCGGTGCGCCCGCAGCGCCGGGAGCAGCGCGGCCACCGCCACTAGGGCGGGCAGGCCGAGCAGGCAGACCAGGTACACCCAGGGGCTGACCTCGACCACCGCCGTCCCGCGCATCACCCCCTGGAACGCCACCCGCAGCACCGGCTGCGCCAGCGCCGCACCGAGCACCGTGCCCAGCACCGCGCCGATCACGGCGGGCAGCGAGACCATCGTCAGGTACACCCCCACCACCTGGTTCGGCGTGAAGCCGAGTGCCTTGAGCACCCCGATGTGCCGGAAACCCGAGACCACCGCGCCGCTGACCACATTGGCCACGATCAGCACCGAGATCAGCAGGGCGAGCACCCCGAACACCGTCATGAACGGCAGGTACGCCTTGGCCGTACCCGAGAACGCCTCCTCCAGCGAGGCCGAGGACCGCGCCGCCGTCCTGGCCTCGGCGGGCAGTCCGGCGGTGGCACTCTCCAGGCCGCTCTCCAGCTGCTCCGCCGAGCCGGCCGTCTCGAAGCGGTAGAGCATCTGACGGGCCGTCGGGTGCAGCGCGGCCATCTGCTCGGGGACCACCCAGGCGTCGGCGGAGCTGCTCATGCTGGAGTAAACACCGACCACGGTCAGCTCCGGACCGTCCACCAGCTGGACCTTCGACCCCACCAGCTCGGGATGGACCAGGTCGCCCTCCCCGTTCAGCACGATCTCACCGGGCGCGGTGGCCCAGCGACCGTCCCGCAGCTCCGGCCGGTCCACCGGCCCGGCCGGGTCGGCCCGGCCCACCACCCGGAACGCGCCGCTGCCCACGCCGGGCGGGCTCTTCGCCAGCCGGGCCGTGACCTGGTCGAACGGGCCCGCCGCGGCCGCCACCCCGGGCCGCCCTGCGGTCTCGGCGAGCTGACCGGCCGACACCTCGGCGGCGTCGAAGAGCACCACCTGATGGGCGCCGTGCTGCTTCTCGAACGCCCGGTCGAATGGGTTGGAGACCGCGTCCAGCAGTCCGAGGGCCAGCAGCACGGTCGCGGTGGAGCAGAACACCACCAGGCCGATCACCACCGTCTGCAGCCTGCGCCGCTTCACCGCCGCGCGCGAGGCGCGCCACACCGCGCTCACAGCTGCCGCTCCAGTGCGCTCTCCCGGGCCACCCGGCCGTCCGCGAACTCCACCAGTCGGCTCGCACAGCGGTGCGCCAACTTCGGGTCGTGGGTGACGATCAGCAGAGTCTGGCCGATCTGGTTGAGGTCGATCAGCAAGTCCATCACCTGCTCGCCGGAGCGGCTGTCCAGCGCGCCGGTCGGCTCGTCGGCCAGCAGCAGCGCCGGACGGTTCATCAACGCCCGGGCCACCGCGACCCGCTGGCGCTCGCCGCCGCTGAGCGCGGCCGGGTAGGTGTTGCGGCGATCAGCTATGCCGAGTTCCTCGAACAGCTCCAGCGCCCGGTGCCTGGCCTGCTTGGCCGGGGTGCCGGTGAGCTGGGCGGCCAACGCGACGTTGTCCAGCGCCGGAAGGTCGTCCAGCAGGTTGAAGAACTGGAAGATCATGCCGACCTGCCGCCGCCGGAACAGCGCCAGGCCGGTCTCGTTCAGCCCGCCCAGGTCGTGGCCGTTCACCCGCACCGTGCCCGCACTCGGCCGGTCCAGGCCGGCCACCATGTTGAGCAGCGTGGACTTGCCGCAGCCCGAGGGCCCCATCACCGCGACCGCCTCCCCCGCCCGGATCTCCAGCGACACCCCGTCCAGGGCCTTCAGGTCGCCGTACTCCTTGTGCACGCCGTCCAGGTGCACGACGACCTGCCGGTCGCTGTCGTGATCAGTAGTCATGACAGGAAACCTAGAAGCCGCGCCGGGGCCGGAGCGTCCCTCCCCGGGTGTAATCCCGACGGCCCGTCATCCCACGGATGTACGGCGCTGCATCGAGGGGTTGATGCCGATCATGACCCGACCTGCCAGGATGCTCGGGTGTGGGGATCTGGAGTTGGATGGTTGACGGCCGCGCTGGCGGCCACGGGGAGCGCCGCCGGGTGGCTCGTCCTGGCGCTGGTGCGGGCCCGGCGGCGGTACCGGACGGCGCTGGAGCAGCGCGGCTGGCTGCTGGAGCGTGAGCGGGCGAGCGCGGCGGACGCGGCGGTGGACGCCGAGCGGGCCCGGATCGCCGGGGAGCTGCACGACATCGTCAGCCACAACGTGAGCCTGATGGTGGTTCAGGCCGGGGCCGCCCGTGAGGTGCTGGCCACCCTGCCGGAGCAGGCGGCCACCGCGATGGCCGCCGTGGAGGCCGCCGGGCGGGACACCATGACCGAACTGCGCCACCTGCTGGGCGTACTGGCCCCGGCCGCCGACGGTTCGGACGACGTCTCGGCCGGATCGCTCACGTCTCCACTCGCCCCTCCGCTGACCCCGCAGCCCGGTCTGGCCCGGCTCGGGCCGCTGATCGACCGGATCGCCTTCGCGGGCCTGCCGGTGGAGGTCCGGATCTCCGGCGAACCCCGGCCGCTGCCCGGCGGGATCGACGTGACGGCCTACCGGATCGTCCAGGAGGCCCTGACCAACGCGCTCAAACACGGGGACGGGAGAGGGGCCGAGGTGACGGTGCGTTATGCCGACCACTCCCTGCGGGTCGAGGTGCTGACCGCCGGGCCGAGCGTGCTCACCGGTGACGCCGCCCGGCCGCACACCCCGGCCGACGGTGCCGGACGCGGGCTGCTCGGCCTGCGCGAACGGGTCGCCGTCTACGGCGGGGACCTGGACGCCCGCCGCCGCCTCGGCGGTGGCTTCCGGGTCCGCGCCCGGATACCGCTGGACCGGCCGTGACTGCGCCCCGGGAGGTCCCCGGGCCCCAGGTGGTGATCGCCGACGACCAGGAGCTGGTCCGCACCGGCTTCCGGATGATCCTGACCGCCCGTGGCATCGACGTGGTGGGCGAGGCCGCCGACGGCGCCGAAGCGGTGGAGCTGGCGCGCAGGCTGCGGCCGGACGTGGTCCTGCTGGACATCCGGATGCCGGTCATGGACGGTCTGGAGGCGGCCCGCCGGATCCTCGCCGACGCCCCGGACTGCCGGGTCGTCATGCTGACCACCTTCGACCTGGACCACTACGTCTACACCGCGCTGGCCTTGGGCGCGAGCGGCTTCCTGCTCAAGGACGTCACCTCCGAGCACCTCGCCAACTCCGTCCGCCTGGTCAGCGCCGGCGACGCCCTGCTCGCCCCCTCCATCACCCGCCGCCTGGTGGAACGCTTCGCCACCTCCGCCCCAGCCCCGGCCACCCCCGCCGTCCACCGCGACCTGGCCCAACTGACGGCGCGTGAACTGGAGGTGCTCACCCTGATGGGCGGCGGCCTCTCCAACGCCGAACTCGCCCGCACCCTGACCCTGAGCGAAGCCACCGTCAAGACCCACGTGGCCCGGATCTTCGCCAAGCTCTCCCTCCGCGACCGCGCCCAGGCCGTGGTCGTCGCCTACGAGACCGGCCTGGTCGCCCCGGGCGCCAACGACGGCTAGCTCCTGGTGGCTCCCAGCATGGTGCCCAAGTGCCGTGCTCAGACCGGGTCGTGGTCGCCGCGGAGGGTGGTCCAGCAGGCGAGGGCGTAGCCGTACACCTCTTCGGAATCGTGACCGGGCGCCGCAGGTGCCGCCGACCGCCGTCATCGTGTCAGCAGTCTTGTGCAGCCCCACCGGGGTACTCAATACTCCCTGACAGCGCGCCTGTCAGGGGCAGATCACCCTATGCTGCCGCCTTCCTGACTGCGCCTCACGGCCCCACCCTCGACACGGGCACTCCCAGGAGGAGATCAGTGAGGATCAAGCGCACCACCCCCACCAGAAACATCGCGAGGCACACCCGAGTCCTCGCCGCCACCATCGGCCTGCTGTCCGCCACCGCGGTCGCCGCGCCGAGTGCCATAGCCGCTCCGACCCAGTCCTTCAGCCCGCCCCAGCTCTCCGCGGTGAGCGAGGCCGTGCTGAGCGCGGACGTCGGCGGCACCGCGTGGTACGTGGACCAGCACTCCGGTCGCGTCGTCGTGACCGCCGACAGCACCGTCTCCCCCGCCGCGCTCGCCAAGATCAAGAAGGCGGCCGGAGCCGACGCCGGAGCGCTCAGGATCCAGCGGGCCCCCGGTACGTTCAGCCCGCTGCTGGCCGCCGGCGACGCCATCTACGGTGGCGGCTACCGCTGTTCGCTCGGCTTCAACGTGGTCAGCGGAAGCACCTACTACTTCGTCACCGCCGGGCACTGCGGCAACGTCGCCAACACCTGGTACACGACGTCCAGCCAGAGCACGGTGATCGGTGCGACCGTCAACTCCAGCTTCCCGGGCAACGACTTCGCGCTGGTCCGGTACGACAACGCCTCACTGAGCCACAGCGGCGGCTTCTCCTCCGCGCCCAACGCGTACGTGGGCGAGTCGGTCAAGCGCACCGGGTCGACCACCGGCACCCACGGCGGCACCGTGACGGCCCTCAACGCCACCGTCCACTACTCCGGCGGCGGCACCGTCAAGGGCATGATCCAGACCAACGTCTGCGCCGAGCCCGGCGACTCCGGCGGCCCGCTCTACGACGGCACCAAGGCGCTCGGCATCACCTCGGGCGGCAGCGGCGACTGCCGTACGGGTGGCACGACCTTCTTCCAGCCCGTCAACGAGGCGCTCGCCAAGTACAACGTGAGCGTCTTCTGACCGACCCGGGGCCCGGCCGTACCCGCACGCACGGCGGGTACGGCCGAACCATGCCCAGCACGAGAACCCCGGCCCTGCTCCGACGGGCCGGCCTCGCCGTCGGTACGGTCACCGCCGGCGCGGGTCTGCTCGCCGCGCTGGCGGGGCCCGCCGCCGCGATCAACTCGTACAACGCCACGCCCGCACCCGAACGCACCGAGGTCGGGGCACTGGTGGTGCAGTGGGACGCCGACGAGAACCCCGCCACTCCGGACCGGGTGGACTGGATGTGCTCGGGCACCATGGTGGACCGCGACACGTTTCTCACCGCTGCGCACTGCACCAGCGACTGGCCGGCCGGCGCCCGCTTCTACGTATCCCTGGGGCAGGACGTGCAGTCCGACCTCGACGCCGCCGCAACCGCGCACCCCGGTGACCCGGCCGCCGTCGCCTCGGCGGTCGCGGTGGAGGGTGTCGCGCACCAGGACCCCGCCTACCCGGGCCCGTCCTCCGACCCGCACGACATCGCCGTGATCCAGCTGCCCGAGCAGGCGGTCGCCGCGCGCTGGGCGTTCACCCCGGCCGCCCTGCCCACGGCGGGCCAGCTCGACCGGCTCGGCCCGCAGGGGCTGAACACCACACCCTTCCAGGTGGTCGGCTACGGCACCCAGGAAGCACAGCGCGGCCCCGGCGGCCAGACCCACCCGGGCGGCGGCGTCCGGTTGAAGGCCCCCGTGGCCTTCAACGCGCTGAACGCGCCGTGGGTACGGCTGGCGATGACCGCACCGCAGGGCAACGGCGGCGCCTGCTACGGGGACTCCGGCGGGCCGAACTTCGCCGAGATCGGCGGGCGGTTCCTGCTGGTCGCGACGACCATCACCGGGGACGGGCCCTGCTACGCGACCAACGTGTCGTACCGGCTCGACGCTCCGGCCGCGCGGACGTTCCTCGCGCCGTTCGTCGCACTCCCCTGACCTGACAGCTCCGGCCGCCGGAGGGTCGCCGGCGGCCGGAGTGATGTCGGGTCAGCGCCCGGGGGTGGTACTTACGGCGCGGTGATCTCACGCGTCAGCTTCGACTGCCACGGACACCAGGTCGAGCCGGGCAGCAGCGCGCCGCCGACCTCGTTCAGGTGGCTGTTGACGTACGAGATGCTCGCGTCGCACACCTCCATCGCCATGCCGAAGAACGACACCGAGCTCGGCGCGAGCTGGTACTTCCACGGCTTGTTGTAGGTGGCCGGGGTCTTGACGACGGTGCCCATGACGCCGACGTTCTCCGTCTCCACACCGCTCAGGATGTTCCGCGCCTGCTGGATCTTGGCGGAGTCGGTGAGCTTGAAGACGAAGTTGTCCGTGCCGTCGGTGAACTCGAAGTAGGCCGAGGACGCCGCAGTCCCGGCGCCCGCACTCTGCACCGCCTGAGCGGGCTGCGCCAGCGCCAGCGCGAACATCGAAACCGCCGCGAGACTACCGAGCTTGATGGTGGTACGTCGCATTTCTGAGACCTCCGGTATCGGTCGGGTCGCGTCCACGACCCGTCTGCAACGAACCGTAAGCAGCAGAAGCTCGAAATTGTCGGGCGTCTGCCAGGAGTGCCCGGACGGACACTTCGTGACCGCCCTATCGGGAAAATCGCCATGCGCTCGACGGACCGTCAGGTGGCCCACTGACCTGGCCAAACCGACGTCAGAGCCGTCGAGTCGGCGGACATCAGGATTGCCCGGACGGGCACGCAAGACCCCTCGCATCCTGCCCCTTCGGGCCGATTCCCACCGGGAAGTGCCGCATCCGACGGGTGGCCAGGAAGAGGTTTCAGGAGGTCAGCACAGCGAACACTCCGCCGACGAACTTCAAACGTGTTGTTCGCAACCCGGGGAGCTCAGCCCGCCTCGGAGAGCGGCTCGGCTGCTGCCTCGCGGGCGTCGAGCAGCTCGTCCCAGTGCGCCCGGGTCCACTCGCAGGCGACGTCCATCGGTCCCAGCAGACTGCGCCCGACGGGGGTCAACTCGTACTCGACCCAGCGCAGCTGGCCGGGCCGCTCGGTCCGGGCGATCAGCCCGTCCCGCTCCAGCACCCGGAGCGAACTGGTCAGCACCTTGGCGGTGATCCCCCGCAGCGGCACCCGCAGCTCGGAGAACCGTCGTGGACCGTCCTCCAGACAACGGATGATCATGCCGCCCCACTTGTCACCGAACCGGATCGGCGACAGGTCGGACGGGCAGACCGGGTCGAACATCTCGGGGTCCAGGGGTTCTCGCACGGGCCGAGTTTAGACCGGCGGCATCCGGCCCCGGAGGCGCTCCTCCCGCTGGTATCCCGGAGGTAACCAGGCCCAGGGCTACCTTTCCTGACGGGTCGCCAACCGGGCGGCCACCGACGGAAGGACACCCCCATGAGCAGCATCATCGTCTTCGGCGCAGCCGGCCGGGCCGGGCGCGCGATCACCGCCGAGGCCCGTCGGCGCGGCCACCGGGTCACCGCCGTGGTCCGCGACCCCGGCGCCCACCCGGACGCGGCCGCCGAGGGCGTCCTGACCGCCGGTGACGTGACCGACCCGGCGGTGGTGGCCCGGCTGGCCGCCGGTCACGACGCGGCGGTGGTCGCGGCGTACGCTCCGCTGCCCGACTTCTTCGCCACCGCTTCGACCGCCCTGGTCGAGGGGCTGACCATGGCTCAGGTCCCCCGGCTGCTCTCGGTCGGCCTGGCCTCCGTACTCCCCACCGCCTCGGGCGTCCTGCTGATGGACACCCCGGGCTACCCGCAGGACTACCGCGCGTTCTACCTCTCGCACGCTGCCGGCACCGAGGTGCTGCACACCGCGCCGGACACGCTCGACTGGCTGGTGGTCAGCCCCTCCGGCGACTTCGACCACCAGGGCGCCCGCACCGGCAGTTACGCCCTCGCCCCGGCCGACGCGGCGGACCGGATCTCCTACCCCGACCTGGCCGTGGCGGTGCTGGACGAGATCGACCGACCGACCCACCACCGGACCCACCTCGGCGTACGGAGCGTGGGCTGACTGCGGCCTGCCGCCCGGTGTGATCCAGAATCGGGGGGCATGGCGTCCACCGGCTGACGTCCCGCCGCCACCGAAGGAGTACGAAATGAGCGCTCTGGCCCTGCCCGGCCCCCTGGTCGACGTCCACTGGCTGGCCGAACGGCTGGACCACCCCGACCTGGTGGTGCTGGACGCCGGGGTGGGCGCCCACCGGGGCGAGCCGCTGCCGATCCGCGGGGCCCGGGTCTTCGACCTGGACGGCGCGCTCTCCGACCACGCCGACCCCCGCCCGCACACCATGCCGGACGCCGCACAGTTCACCGCCGAGGTGCGCGCGCTCGGTGTCGACGACCGCAGCACGGTGGTGGTCTACGACGGGGCGGGTGTCTACTCCAGCGCCCGGGCCTGGTGGATGTTCCGGGCGATGGGCTTCGACCGGGTCGCCGTGCTGGACGGTGGACTCCCCGCCTGGGCGGCCGCCGGGTTGCCCAGGGCCGCCGCCGGACCGGCGCCGGTCGTGCCTGGCGACTTCACCGCCGCACCCCGCCCGGGGCTGATCGTGGACAGCGCCGCCGTCCTGACCGCACTCGCCGACGGCTCCTCGGCCGTACTCGACGCCCGGACCCGGGAACGGTTCGCGGGCACCGCTCCGGAGCCTCGCGCGGGGCTGCGCGGCGGGCACATGCCCGGAGCCTTCAGTCTGCCGTTCGGCGAGCTCCAGACCGCCGGGCACATGCTGCCGCCCACCGAACTACAGGCCCGCCTCGGCGAGTTGGTCGGCGACCGCGAGCGACTGCTGTTCAGCTGCGGCTCCGGCGTCACCGCCTGCATCCTGACCCTCGGCGCCGAACTGGCRGGCTACCGCGACCTCGCGGTCTACGACGGCTCCTGGAGCGAGTGGGGCATGCCGTCCGACCTGCCGGTGGCCACCGGGGCCTGAGAGCCCTCCCGCAGCAGCCGTTCTCTCGCTGACTCAGGCCGAGCTCACACGCCGGCAAGCCCAGTCGCGATCGTCCGTCAGTCGGTGTCGGTGGCGGCCAGCACGGCAATCCCCTGACCGCCGGGGCGCAGCACCGCGACGGCCAGGTCCCAGGCGACCTCGCAGAACCAGGCGGAGTCGGGTTCTGGACGGAACCAGTGCGACTGCCGCACCAGTTCGGCGATCCGCTCGACCGGAGCGCCCGCCGGGGCCTCGGTCAGCCCGGCGAGCGAGCGCCAGGTGGCCAGCCTCCCGTAGGAGCCGAACTGGCTGGGGCCGTAGGCCGACGTCCGCCTGGCTGCGGTGAACAGGATCCGGAACACCTCGTCGGAGGTGGACGGGTGGAGTCGCGCCCCGCCCTCCTCCCAGGGGGCGAGCGGCAGTCGTGCGAACACGGCCGGGAAGTCCTCCGGCCGTACCGGGTCGGGCGACCAGAAGTCCTGAGCGGCAATCAGGCCGTTCGAGTCCGTGCACCAGTGCCGGACGGCCGAGCCCATCACCTCGGCCGTCGCGGGGACGCTGATCTCGGTCATCTCGATGCCCGCCGTACGGTCCCGCATCAACGGCGTGACGTGGAGCTCGGCGGCGCTGTGGACCGCCCCGTCCAGGGGCGACACGGTCCAGGTCCAGCCGGGTGCCGTACCGTCCGGGCGGATCAGCCCCTGCTCCTCCGGCAGTAGATGCAGGGGAAGTTCGGCAAGCGGATGCCCCTCGGAGACCAGCTCCCGGGCGAAGGCGAGAAGGGCCGGGAAGTCCTCGACCTGAGCCCCGGTCAGCACCAGCTCGTGCAGCAGGCAGGCCCGGAACTCGCGGAGGTGCACCGCGTGCGCCTGCTCCCCGTACACCACTTGCTCGATGTCCTCGGCGCGTTGGCCCCGGGCGACCAGCTCCGCCAGCGCGCGCTCCGCCAGCGTCCTCTTCGGACCCTCCGAGGAGAGCGACATCGGGGTCCGGAGGAGCGCACGCAGGCTCTCCGGCCCGGCACAGCCGGCCAGAGTCCGGCGGAGGTGCCCCAGCACCGCATCGTGGTTGACGGAGGGACCGCCCTCCGCTGCGGCCTGCCCGGCGATGTCCGCGCCGAGGTCGACGACCCAGTCGAAGTCACCGCCCGAGACCCGCAGGCCGATCTCGTGCTGCAACGCGACGACTTCCCGGTGGGCGGCCGTGGACAGCACAGCCACGGTGCAGGCCTGATCCTTGTTCATCTGGGGCTGCGCTCTCGTCTCGGGCTCGCACGGGAGGACGGTGTCGGCCGAGTCTAGCCAAGCGGGACCAGCACAGTCCGATCGGTCTGCAACTTCCCAACTCAACAGTGAATATTTTCGGCACTATGTTGCAAGAACCTTGTGACAGGCGGTGCGAGGGCTCTACTGTCGCCTCACCCTCCTGGCGTCCGCGCCGCCCGGAGCGCTCCCGGCGCGCAACCTCCCACCAGAGACAGGCACCTGATGTCACGGAACATCACCAGAGCAGTCGCCTCGCTGACCGCCGCCGTCATCGGCCTGAGCCCCGTACTCGGCGGTGCGGCGTTCGCCGCATCCGGCCCCGCCCCTGCGCCCGCGCTGACCCGGGCCGGTCTCGACCCGGCCCKGGTCGCGGGGCGGGGTGCCCGGGTCGACTTCGCCGAGCAGGAGGCGGAACACGCCCGCACCGACGGCACCCTGCTGGGCCCGGACCGGACGGCGTACACCCTCCCCGGCGAGGCGTCCGGCCGGCAGGCGGTCAGGCTGACACCCGGTCAGTACGTGGAGTTCACCCTGCCGAACGCGGCGAACGCGATCACCGTCCGCTACAGCATCCCGGACGCACCGAACGGTGGCGGCATCACCGCCCCGCTGGACGTCACGGTGAACGGCCGTGACCACCGCACGATGACACTGACCTCGCAGTACTCCTGGCTCTACAACCAGTACCCGTTCTCCAACGACCCCAACTCCGGTCTGCTGCACCCGGACTGGTGGATCACCGAGTGCTCCTGCGTCCCCGCCGCCACCACCCCGCCCCCGGCCGTCAGCACGCCGTTCCGCCCGAACCACTTCTACGACGAGCAGCGCCTGCTGCTCGGCAAGAAGTACCGTGCGGGCGACCGGATCCGGCTGACCGTACCGGCCGTGAGCAACGCCGCCTGGACGGTGATCGACCTGCTCGACTCCCAGCTGGTCGCCCCGCCGAAGGTCGAACTCACCGCCGCCAACGTGCTGTTGTTCGGCGCCGACCCGACCGGCCACCGGGACTCCGCCGACGCGATCGACCGGGCCATCGCCTTCGCCCGCCGGGCCGGCCTCAAGGTCTATCTCCCGCCGGGCAGTTACCAGGTGAACCGGCACATCCTGGTCGACGACGTGACGATCGTCGGCGCGGGCAACTGGTACACCGTGGTGAAGGGCCGTCAGGTCGACCTGGCCACCCCCGCGCCGGACGGTTCGATCCACACCGGCGTCGGCTTCTACGGCCGGGACGCCTCGGCCGGCGGCAGCCACAACGTGCACCTCGCCGACTTCACGATCGAGGGCGACGTCCGCGAGCGGATCGACACCGACCAGGTGAACGGGATCGGCGGCGCGCTCAGCGACTCCAGCGTCTCCGGGCTGTACCTGCACCACACCAAGGTCGGCCTCTGGTTCGACGGGCCGATGAGCAACCTGCGGATCACCGGCAACGTGATCGCCGACCAGATCGCCGACGGCCTCAACTTCCATATCGGCGTGACCGATTCACTGGTCGCCGACAACTTCGTCCGGAACACCGGAGACGACGGCCTGGCGATGTGGTCGGAGCGGATCCAAGCCGCCCGCAACACCTTCGAGCACAACACCGTGCAGTCCCCCGTGCTGGCCAACGGCATCGCGCTGTACGGCGGCACCGACAACACGGTCTCGAACAACCTGATCGCCGACCCGGTCCGGGAGGGCAGCGCGATCCAGGTCGGCTCCCGGTTCGGCGCCGAGCCCTTCACCGGGCAGCTCCGGATCAGCGACAACACCACGGTCCGGTCCGGGACTTACGAGCTGAACTGGAAGATCGGCCTCGGCGCGCTCTGGTTCTACGCGCTGGAGCGGGACATCGCCGCCGATACGCAGGTCACCGGCAACGCCTTCCTCGACAACACCTACAACGCCGTCATGCTGGTCGCCGACTGGCCCGTGAAGGACCGGTACTCGATCACCAACCTGCACTTCAAGGACCTCAGGATCGACGGCACCGGCACCTCCGTGCTCAGCGCCCGGGCGGCCGGCTCGGCGACCTTCGAGAACGTGGACGCCCGCAACGTCGGCGCGGTCGGGGTCAACAACTGCGGCACCTTCCACTTCACTCCGGCCGGCTCCGAGTTCACCCTCACCGACCTGGGCGGCAACGACGGCGGCGGCACCACCGGCGCCTGGCTGGCGCCCTGGGAGCTGCCCAACACCCTCACCTGCGACGACCGGCCGCCGGTGGTCGCACCCCCTGCACCGGCCGCCTGGTGAACGGGTAGCCTGGCGGCCCGGATCGAGGGAGATCCAGCCGCTGCTGAACGGGGTCGGACGTGGGCGTGACGCTGGGCGACGTGGCCCGGGAGGCCGGGGTGTCCCTGGCCACCGCCTCCCGGGCGCTCAACGGCTCGGCCCGGACGGTCCGTCCGGAGCTGGCGGAGCGGGTCAGGGCCTGCGCGGACGCGCTCGGCTACCTGCCGAACGCCCCCGCGCAGGCCCTCGCGCGCTCCGCCACCGCCACCGTCGGCGTGCTCCTGCACGACGTGGCGGACCCCTACTTCGCCGCGCTGGCCCGGGGCGCCTGCGACGCGGCCGTGGCCGCCGGGCTGCTCCCGCTGGTGGTCAACACCGACGGCGATCCGGCCACCGAACTGCGCGGCGTCCGCCTGCTGCACGCCCAGCGGGTCCGCGCAGTCATCCTGGCCGGGTCGGGTTACACCGACCCGGCGGCGGCCGCCCGGCTGGACGCGGCGCTGGCCGAGTACCGGGCCACCGGCGGCTCGGTGGCGGCTGTCACCGACCACGGCCCGGGCTACCACACGGTCCGCCCGGCGAACCGGTCCGGGGCGGCCGAGCTGACCCGGGCCCTGCTCGCGCTCGGGCACCGGGAGTTCGCCGTGATCACCGGCCCGGCCCGGCTGCGGGTGCCCGGCGAACGGCTCGCCGGCGTACGGGACGCGCTGACCGAGGCCGGGCTGACACTGGCCGAACCGGCCGTGGTGAGCGCCGAGTTCAGCCGGGAGGGCGGCCGCCGGGCGATGGCCGCACTGCTGGACGGGCCCCGGCCGACCGCCGTGCTTGCTCTCTCGGACGTCTGCGCGGTGGGCGCGCTGGCCGAGCTCCGGGCCCGTGGGCTCCGGGTGCCGGACGAGCTCTCGGTGGCCGGCTTCGACGACATCCCGCTCGCCGAAGATCTGAGCCGTCCGCTGAGCACCGTCCGCCTCCCGCTGGCCCGGATGGGCGCCGAGGCCGTACGGCTGGCGCTCGGGCCCGCCGAGCTGCGGACCGTCGACCTGCCGGTCGAGGTCGTCCTGCGCGGAACCACCGGCGCACCCCGACACTGACTTCCCCGACGCTGACTTCGGTCCCTGCTGTCCGGACCGTTGACTCCCCGTCGGGAAAGCGCTTACCGTCGTGCCGCCCGGAGCGGAGCGGCTCCGACCGGGCGCCGCCGCGCCCACCCCCACGGCGCCCAGCGGCCAGCTCGCCGTGCCCGGACCCCGCTCCGGCCAGGAGGCCCCCCATGAACGCCGTGCCGCCCAGCCCGCTGCTCTCCCGCCGTCGCGTCCTCCAACTCGCCATCGGATCAGCGGCCTTGGGGACCGTCCTGCTCACCGCCGGCCCGGCCGGAGCCGCCGCCGACGCGTACGACACACTCCGGCTGCGCTGGCGCGACCTGCTCACCGGCACCGGGTTCGACCCCGCGACCGAGCCGTACGCGACCACCCTGCGCGGCCTCGGCGACCGGGCCCGCACGCAGTACGGCACGATGGCCCCCGCCACCGGTTCGCTCTGGCCCGACCTGCCGCTCGGCACCGCCTCCGCCAACATCACCGGCAGCTACGTCCGGCTGCGCACCATGGCCCTGGCCTGGGCCCAGCCGGGCACCGGCCTGACCGGCGACCCGGCCCTGGCCACCGCGATCGCCACCGGCCTGGACCACCTGCACACGAACGCCTACACCCCGACCGCCACCGCCTACGGCAACTGGTGGGACTGGCAGATCGGCGCACCCCAGGCCCTGCTGGACGTCTGCGTCCTGGTGCACGACCGGCTGACGGCCACTCAGCTCACCGGCTACCTGACCGCCGTCGACCACGCCGTCCCCGGCTCCCGGCTGACCTCCTACACCGGCACCAGCACCGGCGCCAACCGGGTCGACCTGTGCCGGGTGATCGCCCTGTGCGGCGTGCTCGGCCGCAGCTCCGCCGAGCTCGCCGCCGCCTCCACCGCACTCTCGCCGGTCTTCCCGTACGTGCTGAGCGGAGACGGCCTGTACACCGACGGCTCGTTCGTCCAGCACACCTGGGTGCCGTACACCGGCTCGTACGGCGAGGTGCTGCTCGGCGGCCTCAGCAAGCTGTTCGCCCTGCTGGCGGGCTCGGCCTGGCAGATAGCCGACCCGCAACGGCAGAACGTCTTCGACGCGGTCGGCAACGCCTGGGCGCCGTTCCTCTACAACGGCCTGGTGATGGACTCGGTCGGCGGACGCTCCGTCAGCCGGGGCCGCCAGGCCACCGACCTGCTCCAGCTCCAGCAGGACGACCACACCCGCGGCCACACCATCCTCGGCCACATTCTCCGGCTGGCCGACTCGGGCGCCGCCCCCGCCGCCCAGTCCGCCGGTTGGCGAGCCGCCGTGAAGGGCTGGATCACCCGCGACTACTACCGCCCCTACCTCTCCAACGCCTACCTGGACGTCCCCGAACTCGCCCGGGCCCAGGCCCTGTTGGCCGACAGCTCGGTGACCGCGACGGCTGAACCGGCCGGCGCCCGGGTCTTCGCGATGGACCGCGCGATGGTCCGCCGCACCGGCTGGGCCGCCTCGCTGAGCCTCTGCTCGGCCCGCACCACCTTCTACGAGACCGGCAACGGCGAACACCTGCGGGGTTGGCACACCAACAGCGGCCTGCTCAACTGGTGGGGCGCCGACTACGGCAACGGCCAGTACTCCGACGCCTTCTGGCCCACCGTCGACCCGTACCGCCTGCCGGGCACCACCGTCTCGACCAAGCCACTGGCCGACGCGGCAGGCGGCGCCTGGGGCGCGACCCGCCCGGACAACGTCTGGGCCGGCGGCGCCACGGACGGCACCTACGCGGCGGTCGGCCAGGACGTGCGCGGCCTCTCCTCCACCCTCAGCGGCCGCAAGTCCTGGTTCCTGCTGGACGATTCGGTGCTCTGTCTGGGTGCGGGCATCAGCTGTACGGACGGCCTCCCGGTCGAGACGGTGGTCGAGAACCGCAACCTCGGCGCCACCGGGACACATTCCCTGACCGTGGACGGCACCGTCCAGCCCGCCACCCTCGACTGGTCGCAGCAGTTCACCGGCGCCCGGTCCGCCGCGATCTCCGGCTTCGGCGGGTACGTCCTCCCCGCCGGCACCACACTGCACGCCAAGCGGGAGGCCCGGAGCGGCAGTTGGCACGACATCAACACCAACGGGACCACCGAGCAGCTGACCCGCCGCTACCTGACCCTCTGGTTCGACCACGGCACCGACCCGTCCGGCGCCGGGTACGAGTACCTGCTGATGCCGGGCGCCACCGCTGCGACGGCGGCCGCCCGGGCCGCCGCGCCGACCGCCACCGTCCTGGTCAACTCCCCTTCTGCCCAGGCCATTTCCGACTCGCTGTCCGGCCTCACCGCGGCCAACTTCTTCGCCGCCGGGACAGCCGGACCGATCACCGCCTCCGCACCCTGCTCCGTCCTGCTCCGGGAGTCCGGCGGGGTGTTGACCGTCACCGTCGCCGACCCGTCCCGGCTCGCGGCCACCGTGACCGTCACCCTCGCCCGCTCCGGCTGGACCTCGGCCGATCCCTCCCCCGGGGTCAACGTCCTCTCCCTCACCGCGAGCACGGTCACCCTGCTGGTCGAGACCGGCGGCACCCAGGGCGCGAGCCGCACCGTCACACTCCGGAAGACCGGCTCATCCTCGGCCGCCACCGCGACCGTCCTCGCCCCGACCCGGGACGCCTACGTCCGCGACGGCTCCTACGCCGACACCGCCTACGGCACCGCCACCATCCTGACCGTCAAGAACACCAACTCCACCGCCAGCGGCTACAGTCGACGCGCCCTGCTGTCCTTCGACACCTCCACCGTGCCGGGCACCGTCCGCCGCGCCGTCCTCTGGCTGCACGGCGCGGTCGCCGACTCCGGCGGCACCCAGACCAGCGTCCAGGCCTTCACCACCCCCGCCACCCCCTGGACCGAACCCACCCTCACCTGGAACAACGCCCCGGCCCTCGGCACCCCGCTCGGCGCCGGCCGCCTCTCCACCACCCCCGACTGGGTCGCCCTCGACGTCACCTCAGCCGTCACCGGCTCCACCACCACCGTCAGCGTCTGGCAGCCGACCGGCGCCGTCGGCCTCGCCGTCAACCTCAACAGCCGTGAGAACACGACCCGCCAGCCCTTCCTGGAGGTCATCAGCTCCTGACGCCGCGCCACTCCGACGGCTCGGGGCTCACCTCAGTAAGCTGAGCCCCGAGCCGGGTACACCGCCACACCTGGGAGACGGCAGATGGGCTACGCCCGGATGCGTGCCATTGCCGACGAAATCGCCGCCCGCGCGCCGGACGATGTCTGGGCCACCGAGATCAGCGGCAGCGAGATCATCGTGCTGACAGGTCGTACCAACCTGCACGAACTCATCGTCCACCGCCTCGCCAAGCACCTCGACCGACAGCTCGAACAAGCAGCACACGGATTGATCGCCCACGGCGGAGCCGACGTCGAGGATCCGGCCTCGGGCATCCTTCGGCGCCCCGACGTGATGGTCTTCCCCGAGAGTGCCCTGGAGTCGGGCGAAGCCCTCCATCCCCGGGACGTCCTCGCGGTGGTGGAGGTTGTCTCCAAGTCCAACCCGGAGAACGACTATCAGGGAAAGATGCGCGACTACCCCACCATGGGCATCCCCCACTACCTGATCGTCGACCCACGTATCGGCACCGGCACCGGCCTCGTCCTCTCCGCCCCTCACGCCACTCCCGAGGGCCCGCGCTCCAGCACCCGCCGCGAGTTCCACTTCGGCGAAACCGTCCAGCTCAGCACGTACGACATCGAGACGGCGGAGTTCCCGACCTACTGACCCAGCACGCCCGATATCGCTCGACCGTTCGATGGCCTCCACGTATCGTGTCGGCCATGGCAGATCAGGCAGAGCCGGTGGTCTTCACCAACCGATGGGGCGACGTGCCCGTCCACGACGCCGCACCCCGTCAGGACCTCTGTGCCTGCTTCGATCAGTTCAGGGTGAGCAATCGACGGCGGGTGACGTTCCATCAGGAGCAGCAGGACGTCTCCTCGCCGGCCTGGCAGCACCTTCTCGCACAGATCGAGGAGGCGGCCGCCGACGGGCGGGAGGAGTTCCGGCCCCTGGAGCAGATGAGTCCGCAGGGGCGACGCCAGATCATCACCCTGCCGCCGACCATCGCCAAGCTGACAGCGGTCCGGCGCTTCGTGCTCTACGGCAGCAACCTCGTCCGGATACCGCCGCAGATCGGGGCGATGACCAGCCTGGAGGAGTTCACTCCCTACACCTCGTACCGGCTGCACTGGTTCCCGTACGAGCTGACCAGGTGCCCGAACCTGAAGCGAAGCACCGTCAGCACGCGTGCGCTCTACGGCAACGAGAAGCTCCGGCCGCCGTTCCCGCCGCTGCGCTCCACCCCCACCGGGCCCGGCGACTTCGGCGCGGCAGCAGGGGGCACCGATGCGGTACGTACCTGCAGCGTGTGTGACGAACCGGTCGAGGCGGCCAAGGTCCGGCAGGCCTGGCTGTCCCTCCGGGTCGCCACCGACGTCCTGCCGCTCCTGGTCAACGCCTGCTCCAACGCGTGCCTCCGTGCCCTCCCCGCGGGCGCCGCGGGCTACGTCCGTACGCCGCACCCGGGTGGACCCGGCATCGTCCAATCCCGCGGCGACGACGCCTGAGCCCCCGCCACCGGCCACCCGGCCACGCCGTGGCCTGCGCCGGCGACTACCTTGCCGGTTCGGCAGCGGACTCCTGGATCAGACCGTGCAGCGCCGCGATGACCTCACGGCCCGTCGGGGTGGTGAAGTCGCGCACCAGGTCGGTGGCGAAGCTGGCGACGCTGGTGATCCGGCCTCCCGCTGCTTCGATCTGACGGAAGCCGGCCTGCTCGGTACGCGGCGAGAGTCCGCCGCACGCGTCGAGGAGCACGGAGACCTCGAAGCCTGCGGCGATGGCGTCAAGTGCCGTATGCAGTACGACGATCTCGCTCGTCACTCCGCAGATGGCGAGGCTCCGCCGCGAGTGCGCGGTGACGGCCCGGCGGGTGGCCGCGTCGTCCCAGGCGCACGGACCGCTGCGGACGAAGACCGGCGCCCCCGGGATGACCGCCTCCTCGATGACCGCCGGACCGCCGGGACGTGGAGCCACCGAGAGGGTGACCGGGATGTCCAGCAGCTGGACCAGCTGCGCCAGGAAGCTGACGGATCGCCTGATCGTGGCCGGCGGCGTCGTGCCGCTCAGCTCGACGATGCCTTCCTGCAGGTCGGAGAGGTGGAGCTGAACGGTGGCAGAGCTGAGCATGGCCGTCCCCTTAGGTCAGCATCAGAATCATTCGAGTCCTGAATGATTTGGCTAACGTAGCATGACTGCCATGGACCTCGATACGGTGAACTCCAGCGTCGTCTTCCGCCTCGGCGTCCTCGGAGCGATGGCGACCGATCTGTTCGCGAACCGGATCGAGGCCCACGAACTCAAGCCCAAGCACGTCGGCCTGATGGTGGTCCTGGCCGCCGGAAGGGTCTCGTCGCAGCTCGAGCTCGCCGGCGTGATGGGTGTCGCGCCGAGCCTGGTCGTCGCCCTGGCCGACCACCTCGAGAAGCTCGAAGCCATCCAGCGGGTACGGGATCCGGCCGACCGGCGCCGTCAGGTACTGACCCTGACCGACCACGGCCGGGCGCTGCTCGCGACCTGCGGCGAGCTCGCCCACGCCGCCGACGCCGAGTTCGCCGCGGACCTGACCCCGGCCGAGAGCGCCGTGCTGACCGGCATGCTCCACCGGCTGGCGGCTCGTCAGGGTCTGCCACCGGCGGCCACCGAGCACCGCTGATCGGCCTGCGCCCCGGGGCACCAAGGTCCAACATTCACGACAGAAGCGATCAAGCCAGGCGCCCCGTTCGATTACCGTTTGACCACCGGACTTCCCCTGCGAGATCGTTCCTCGGTCTCCGAACAACCGCACGGAGACATAGGTTCGTTTTCCCTGGGGGACCATTGCCGACCCTGCACGCCCGAAAGCTCGCCACGACCGCCGCCCTGGYGGCCCTCTCGGGCAGCCTGCTCGCCCTCGCCCCGGTGGCCCGAGCCGAAACCGCCGCCCCGTCGGCGAGCCCGTCGGCCTCCGCCCCGGCGCCCGTACCACTGCCCGTCAGCCCGAAGGCGACGCCCGAGCCGTGGGTCAGGTTCGGCGTGGAGAGCGGTCAGGGCTGCGGCACCGACCCGTACTCCTGGGGCTGGCTGCCCAACGGCACTCCGGCCGCGCTGACCGCCACCGTGCCGGCGTCGACAGTCCCTCCGAGCATCGAGTTCCACGTCCGCGACACGGCCGCTCCGGACACCGACGTGCTGTCCGGCCCCGCCACGACCGTGTCGGACAAGGGCGTCGCCTCCTTCCCCCTGGACAACGCCCGGCTGCTCGACGGCCACAGCTACACCTGGCACGCCGTCGCCCGCGAGAGCGCCGACCGGGTGTCCGAGCCCACTGCCGACTGCCACTTCCGGATCGACCGCACCGCACCGCAGCTGACGGTCCCGGACTTCGCCTCCTGGTACGCGGCTCAGCAGAGCGGCGGCTGGTCGATGCGCTACGACTTCACCGATCCCGCAGCGGTGGACGGTTTCACCTCGTACTACTCCTGCTACGAGTACCGCCTGAACGACTCGGCGGTGTGGGCCGACCCGCAGTGCGACAACCGCTCCGGCGGGTCCGCAAGCCTGTCGTTCACCACGCCCGGGCTGAACACCATCCACCTGCGGGGCATCGACCACGCGGGCAACCGCTCCGCCGAGGCCGTCCGGACCACCTTCGTCTACCCCGGCGCGAACCGTTGGGGTCGCCTCCAGGAGCCTTCCACGTACTGGCTGCTGGACAAGACCGTCCGTGGCGCCGAGACCCTCGGCAAGGCACCGCTCACGGCGTCCGGGACCGTGGGTTGGACGGATGACTCCGCCTCGTTCAGCGGCACCGGGTCGCTCGGCAGCGCGCAGCCCGTGATCGACACCACCAAGAGCTTCTCGGTGAACCTGCTGGCCCGCGCGGCAGCCGGCGGCGGCATCGTGGCGAGCCAGGACGGCACCCGCTCCAGCGGCTTCATCCTCTGGGCCAACCCGACCGACAACAGCTGGCACTTCTCGCTCGGCACCGCCGACGACGACAACGCCAACTGGGACGACACCACCATCCGGTACACCTCCTTCGCCCCGGCGGTGAAGTACGGCACCTGGCAGCGCCTCAACGCCTCGTACAACGCCACCACCGGCGCCGTCTCGCTGTACGTGGACGGCGAGCTGGTGGCCAGTGGGAACCACGCCCCGAGCAAGGCGTGGAAGGCCAACGGGCCGCTGCGGATCGGCCAGTACCAGTTCCAGGGTCACCCTGACTTCCGCTTCAAGGGCGAGGTCGCCGACGTCGCGGTGTTCAACCGCACGACCGGCTACCCGACCGAGACGAGCCGATACCGCAACAGCGTCTACGGCGTGGGCTCCGCCGCCGGCTGCATGGACATCGACCCGAACGACAAGTCCGCGTCCGGCAGCCGGGCCAGGTTCCTCAACTGCGACTTCCTGAACCTCCCGGGCCTTACCGCGTTCGGCAAGGACGGGGCGCTCAAGCAGAACGGCAAGTGCCTGGACCTGGCCTTCAACGGGACCGTCAACGGCACGGCGATCCAGCTGTGGGACTGCAACGGCGGCCCCAACCAGATCTGGCAGAACCGGGCGGACGGCTCGCTCTACAACCCCGGGTCCGGCCGCTGTGTCGACCTGCCGTTCGGCGACCGCACCTTCGGCAAGCCGCTCGTGCTGTGGGACTGCAACGGCGGCCCGAACCAGGCCTGGGACCCCCGCCACCCCTTGATGAACCTGCTCTAGGCCGTACGAAGCTCCGGCCCCGTCGCATCTGCGGCGGGGCCGTTGCCTTTTCCGGACCGGACCTGAGAACGATCACCCGACCCCGCCGAACGCCTCTACGGCAGAAGGAGGTTGACGTCGCCGAACTCGTGCCACAGGTACCGCTGCCGAACCGCCTCCGCGTAGCACCGTGCCAGCAGCGCCCGCCCCGCCACCGCCTCCAGCAGGTGCAGATGGGAGGCGCGGGGTTCGTGCCAGCCGGTGAGCAGGCCGTCGACGGTGCGGACGCCCCGGGCCGGGGTGATCACCAGATCGGTCCAGCCCTCGGCCGGACGCAGTTGGCCGGCGGTGCCGACCGCCGACTCGAGCGCCCGGACGGCCGTGGTGCCGACGGTGATCACCCGGCCCCCGCTGCCGCGAACGTGGTTGACCAGGGCGGCCGTTGGGCCCGGCACCCGGAACCACTCGGGGTAGGGCGCCTCGTACGCCTCGGGCGAGGCGACGCCGGCGTGCAGGGTGATCGGCGCCAGCAGGACTCCCCCGGCCACCAGCCGGGCCACCACCTCGGGGGTGAACGGCCGGGCGGCACTGGGCATTTCACTACTGCCCGGCTGGTCGGCGAAGACCGTCTGGTACGCGGCGATCGGCCACTCGCGGTCCACGTAGCCGTACCGGATCGGTTTGCCGTACGAAGCCAGGTACGCCACCGTCGGAGCGGGCAGCGCCAGCCGGGCGTACCAGACGCGCGGCGTGTGCGGGACCGTCAACTCGGCCCTCCCGCCTGCCGGGAGAGCGATCGGCAGCCCGGACCGGGCGGGTGAGAGCTCGGGCGGGAAGTACTCGGCTGCGCCGTCCGTCGGACGGCGCAGCTCGACCAGGTGGTGGCCGCGCCGGTCCGGCCGGGCCGAGGAGAGATGGACGGTGACCCGGGTCCCGTCCGGGAGTCGGCCCGGCAGGGCGGCGGGCAGGGTGGCCGAGTTGTTGACCACCAGCAGGTCGCCCGGTTCGAGCACCGAGGGCAGGTCGGTGAAGAGCCGGTGTTCGGTGGCGAGCGCACTCCGACGGCCGACCAGCATCCGGACGCCGTCGCGGGCCAGTCCGCGTGCCTCTGCCGGTGCACGGGCCGAGAGTTCGGCGGGGACGGTGAAGTCGAACCCGTTCTCCAGCGCCGTGGCCATCTCAGTGACTCCCCGTCAGGGACTCGGCCAGGTAGCGCCCCGAGGCCGGGTGCCCGGCGAGCAGCGCGAGGATGCCGGGCACGGCGGTGTCGGCGGGCAGCGGACGGTCGGAGATGTCCTCGCCGGGAAAGGCTTCCTGGTACATGTCGGTCCGCATGTCGCCAGGCTCCACCACCCAGACCCGCACCCCGGGTTCCTCCAGGGCCAGGACGGCGGAGGCGTGGTCGAGCGCGGCCTTGCTGGCGCCGTAGCCGCTCCAGCCGGCGTATGCCTCGCGGGCCGCGTCCGAGCTGAGGTTGATGACCGAGCCGCCGTGGCGCCGCAGTTGGGGCAGCAGCAGCTGGGTGAGCGCGATCGGTCCGAGCGCGTTCACCTCGAAGGTCTCCAGCAGGCCGGGCAGCGGGAAGTCCGCCAGCGCGGGCATCGCCGCGCCGGCGAGGTCGTATCCGGTCAGCGTGCCCGCGTTGTTGACCAGCAGTGCGGCGCCGCCGAGCTTCTGGGCCGCCGACGCCAGCCGCTCCCGGTGGCCGTCGTCGACCACCGAGCCCGCCAGTGCGACGACCTCGGTGACGGCCGCCAGCTCGGCCTCGGCGGCGGCCAACCCGGCGGCGCTGCGAGCGGTGAGCACCAGCCGCCAGCCCTCCCGGGCCAGCGCCCTGGCCAGCTCGAGACCGAGCCCCCGGGAGGCTCCGGTGATCACGGCGACGGGTGCGGAGGCGGTTCCTGCGGTGGTGATGTCCATACCTCCACCCTCCGCCTGCGCCCTCCCCACCGGATCGGCCGCCCGCCCGTCCCGCACCCGGCCGTTCGACCTAGTACGCCGGTCGTAGCCCGAGCTCCCGTACCGCCCCGAGCCGCCCCGAGCCGCCCCCGAGTGAGCGCGCGCGAATAATGGACGGAACATCCGTGCGATTACTGATAGCTTCCGTCTCGTGCCGAAGCTGAACCAGATCATCGCCGTCGAAAAAGGCGTCAAGTCCAAGTCCTTCCAGGAGCTGACCCAGGCTCACCAGGACCTCCAGAAGCCCGCGCTGCTGGCCGGCATCGCCCGGACCTACCAGCCGAAGGACGAGGAGGGCGAGCAACTGCCGCCCGAGTCCACCCGGGTGCAGGTCAAGTCCGAGGACATCCTGCGCAGCACGGCCGCGACGCTGACCAGGCTGTTCGACGTGACCGCCACCAAGGACTGGGCGAACCGGACGGCCGCCGCGGACGTGGTGGTGGACGGCAACGTGCTGCTGGCCCAGGTGCCGGTGCCGTACCTGCTCTTCCTGGAGAAGCAGCTCACCGACCTGTACACCTTCGTCCGCAAGCTCCCGGTGCTGGACGCCGCCGAGTCCTGGAACCTGGACCCGTCGACGGACTCGTGGAAGACCGACGCGGTGCGCACCATCCGCACCAAGAAGGTGCCCCGCAACCACGTGAAGGCCGAGGCCACCGAGAAGCACCCGGCGCAGGTCGAGGTGTACTACGAGGACATCCCGGTCGGTTACTGGACGACCGTCAAGTTCTCCGGTGCACTGCCGGCCCGGCGGGTCAACGAGCTGACGGAGCGTCTGGAGAAGCTCCAGCAGGCCGTCAAGTTCGCCCGGGAGGAGGCCAACAACGCCGAGGTCACCGACCAGCGGGTCGGCGGCGCGGTGTTCGGCTACCTGTTCGGGTAGCCCCATGATCGCCCCCCGTTCGAGCGGGGGGTGCGCTGAAGAGCGCAAGCTGAAACTGATGTTGAAGCTGACCACGGGATGACAGTGGGGGTTCAAATCCCTCCCCCGGCACCACACGGGCCGGGGTAGCCCAAGCGGCAGAGGCACATCCCATGAATCTCAGATTCTCGCTCCAGTCTCAGTATTCGCCGCCGATCACCGGATCGACCGGGCGCGGACGATCATCGACGGATGCGGGTTCAAGTCCCGCCTGTGCCTCTGACCGTGGCACGGTAGTTCAAAGGCAGAACACGTCGATCTCAGAATGATCCGCACCCTTCAACGTGCCGGTGTGCGCAATTGGGTGGCATCTCAGGGGCCCGGGGGCTGGATACGCTCCCGGGTCCCGTCACGTTTGCCGGACTCCACCAACTGTCCATCCCTGCCCAGGAGTTGAATCCCGCACCACGGTGCGTAAAGGAACCATCAGCAAACGGTCACGGACTCGTGAAGACCCGATGGAAACCACTGCGGTTTGACCTGTACAAGGCGAGCCTTGCCCTGCTCGCCGCACGTTGCGACCCCCGCCGCAGCGGCACCCGTCCCCCATGGAGTCCGTCGATGTCCGTCATCCCCAACAGCACTGTCGACTCTGCCCGGCCCTACCTGATCGGCCTGTCCCGGATCGCGATCGGCCTGCTCTTCTCCTGCCACGGCGCAGCCGCACTGTTCGGCGTCCTGGGCGGCGTCAAGGGCAGCACGGTGGAGGCACTCACCTGGCCCGGCTGGTACGCGGCCGTGATCCAGCTGGTCGGCGGCGTGCTGGTACTGCTCGGCCTGGGCACCCGGACAGCCGCCGTGATCTGCTCCGGCTCGATGGCGTACGCGTACTTCAGCGTGCACCAGGAGAACGCCCTGTTCCCGATCCAGAACGGCGGCGTCGCCTCGGCGCTGTACTGCTGGGCCTTCCTCCTGATCGCCGCCACCGGCCCGGGCGCACTCGCCCTCGACGGCCTGCTGGCCCGCCGCCCGGCCACCGCCGCCACCGCGTCGGCCACCGCCTGACCACTTCACCACCTCGGGGGGGGGGGGGGGGGGGGGGGGGGGGGGGGGGGGGGGGGGGGGGGGGGGGGTACCGCAGCCCCGTTGGAGTCGACGGCGGTGCTGCCGAGGCCGACGGGGAGAAGTCGTCCGCCGGTCAGCCGGAGCAGTTCGTCCGCGGTCGTCGGGAAGACTGCGTGCGGGGTGCCGGCGGCCGCGCGGCGGAGTTCGCCACGGACCGTCGGCGATGTCACGCCAGTCCCTCGGGATCAGATATTCGCGTTCCGCAAACAGAACGTTCTGAATATGGAACGATTGGCCCCGGTGGACAGCGCAGCCAACGAGGCGCTGGAGAAGGCGGGGCGGGGGATCATGGAACTGGCTCACCAGGTAGGTCGCCGCATGAGGGAGCTGCGGATCGAGCGGGGACTGTCACTGTCCGAACTGGCCCGGCGGTCAGGGGTCGGCAAGGGCACGCTCTCGGAGTTGGAGAGCGGCGGGCGCAATCCCACGCTGGAGACCCTGTACGCCCTCACCACCGCGCTCGAGGCCCCCCTCAGTTCGGTCCTGACAGGTACGGCGGCAGGGGCCCGGATCTCGGGCAGCGCGGTGGACGCGGTCCTGACCGAGCGCTTCGAGGACGCGGCCGCGACCAGCGAGGTGTACCGCGTGCGGATCCGCGCCGGCACGGTCCAGCAGTCCGCCGCGCACGCCCTTGGCACCGAGGAGCACATGGTCGTCCTGGCGGGCACCGCCCGCCTCGGTGACGTCTCGTCACCCCGCCTGGTGAGCGCCGGTGAACACGCCCACTGGGCCGCCGACGTCCCGCATCTGTACGCCGCACCGTCCGGCGACGTCGAGGCCGTCCTGATCGTGCGCTACCCGGCGGCGGCAGGCACCTCCGGCAAGGACCGGCCCGGTGAGTGAGATCGACCGAACGCTACGCCGGGTCGCGCCGGCCTCCGCTGTTGTCGCCGGGCTGATCGCGGTGCTGGTGGGAGTCGTCAGTTCCGCCGCGATCGTCTTCACTGCCGCCAAGGCGGCGGGAGCGGGCCCGCGCGAGCTCGGCTCCTGGATGCTGGCCCTCGGTGTCGGTATGGGGGTGACCTGTATCGGACTCTCACTGCGCTACCGGGCGCCGGTGGTCACGGCCTGGTCCACTCCGGGTGCGGCCCTGCTCGCGTCCGGGCTCGACGGGGTGACGATGCCGCAGGCCGTCGGAGCCTTTCTCGTCTCGGCCGTGCTGATCCTGCTCAGCGGGCTGACCGGCTGGTTCGAGCGGGTCATGGGCCGGATCCCGGTACCGCTGGCGGCCGGGCTCCTGGCCGGGGTGCTCGTCCGGTTCGGCACGGGGCTGTTCAGCAGCATGGACGGTCACTTCACCGTCGTGTTCGCCATCTTCGTGGTCTATCTGGTGGGCCGACGGCTGCTGCCCAGGTACGCGATCTTCGGGGCGCTCGCGGCGGGTGTCGCGGTCGCGGCCGCACAGGGCTCGTTGCAGCCCGGCCGGATCCGTTTCGCATTCGCCGAACCGGTCTTCACCGCTCCGGTGTTCTCCTGGCAGGTGACCGTCAGTGTCGCGCTGCCGCTGTTCGTGGTGACGATGGCCTCGCAGAACCTGCCGGGGGTCGCGGTCCTGCGGGGCGACGGTTACGGACGGGTGCCGGTGTCGCCGCTGATCAGCTGGACCGGGATCACCAACGTGCTACTGGCGCCCTTCGGTTGCTTCGGCCTGAATCTCGCGGCCATCACGGCGGCCATCTGCACAGGGCCGCAGGCACACGAGGACCGGAACCGGCGCTATCTGGCCGGCGTCTGGGCAGGGCTGTTCTACCTGTGCGTGGGCGTCTTCGGCGGGACTGTCAGCTCGGTGCTGGCCGCGATGCCCGCCGCGCTGATCGTCGGCATCGCCGGAGTCGGACTGCTCGGCACCATCGGGAACTCGATGTCCGCCGCGCTCTCGGACGACGACTTCCGGGAGGCCGCCGTCATCACCTTTCTGGCCACCGCATCCGGCGTGACGCTACTCGGCGTCGGCTCCGCGTTCTGGGGACTGCTGGCCGGGGCACTGACCATCGCGGTCACCCGCGGACGCGGACCGCGCAGACCGCAGCCACCCGCCGTGCAGCCCGGCGCCATCTCGCCCGAGCATTCGAACGCGTCAACTTCCCATCCCAACCGCTGACATGACGGTCAGACAACTGGGGAGACCCGGAAGAGTTGGTGAGCGCAAGGCCGCCGCCGCATGACCCGGTCGGTCTCGGCCGAACGGGTCGAACTCGCCGAGTTCCTTCGACACAGCTGTCGACTGGGTCATCTGCTCGCTCGAACTGCACGCAGACCGGTCGACCTGACGTGCCGACATACCTTCGCGGACGGGTGCCGTTCGGGCACCCCGCGACTCCCATCGCGGCGAATCCCCCCGGATCACACGGTCCCCAGTGCCAAGCGCGATCACCGGGTGCAGCTGTGGCAACCGCGGCGCTCAGGAGTCTTCCGCAGGCAGTCACCACCCTGAGCACCTCGCGCGGCGGAGCATCAGCGTTGACGGTGAGGTCAAAGGGCAAGTAGGCGTCCGTCGGACGAGCTGCCAACTGCCCCGCATAGGCGAGCAGGTCGTGCGCAACGTGGGCGGCCGTCTGCCGGCAGCTCCAGTCCAGCGACCCGGCTCGGGCCTGCCAGTCCCCGGAATCGTGCGGGCCGAGCACCCGAACCATCTCGTCCACGGCCCGGTCGACGTCTCGACTGTCGATGCGATGCATCCCGTGATCGTCGCAGCGCCGGCGAACATCAACAAGTACCGTCCGACCGAGGACGAAAACCACCCGGCCGCATCCGGGCGGGCGCCTCACGCGCTACCGGTCGTCCCCAGGAGCTCGGCCGCACCGCCGCTCCAACGCACGCAAGGTCGCCGGCTACCTCTGCGCGTGGCGCGGCGGCTTCCGGTGAGGGCGGGCGGCTGCCAAGGTGAGGATTCGCTGTCGCGGCCGAGAGGACGGGGACCGGATGACAATCAATCAGGTACTGACCATCGACCAGGTGGTCGAGCGGATGCGGGAGATCGGTGCGGGACTGGCAGAGTCGGACGGGGTGGCGGTCTTCAACCGGATGTACCTCACCGTCACCGAGCTGATCCGCGACCGACTGGCACAGGCGCACTTCGACGACCCGGTCGCCGTCGCCGAGCTGGACGCCGCCTTCGCCGCACGCTACCTGGCGGCCGTCGACGCGAA
Source organism: Kitasatospora sp. P5_F3 (assembly GCF_054049135.1). Taxonomy (NCBI): domain Bacteria; kingdom Bacillati; phylum Actinomycetota; class Actinomycetes; order Kitasatosporales; family Streptomycetaceae; genus Kitasatospora; species Kitasatospora sp. P5_F3. Next base: position 31,088 of record NZ_JBFUMY010000075.1, read on the forward strand.
CGGCGCGGGACACCGACCTGCCGCCTGCTGGCGACCGCTGTTCGAACTGCGCGGGCATCCGGGCATCCACCCGCTGCAATTTGCTCTGGCAGGAATGAACGCACACATCGAGCACGACCTACCGCTCGCCGTGCTGGACACCTGCCGAACGCTGCACTGCGAGCCGCTCGAGCTCGAGGACGACTACCTGCGGATCAACGCCCTGCTGGCCCAGGTGGAGGACCAGGTACGGGACGAACTGCTACCCGGCCCCGAAGTACTCGACCTTGCCGACCCACTGCTGCACGTGATCGGCGTCTGGAGCATCGACCGCGCCCGCGAAGCCGCCTGGGCTACCACCCTCACACTCTGGGAGCTGCGCGAGATCCCCTTCGTCCAGGACGCCATGGCCGCAACACTGTCCAGCTCGGTCGGCATGGTCAGCCGAGCACTCCTGACACCGCTCAACGGCACCAGCCGACACTTCTCCTGAAGCTCTGACAGACGACCAGGCGCGTCGGCAACCGCTCGTCGTCCCCGCTCCCTCCACGTCAGCATGTAGCCCTGATCCGGCGGGCCCGGCTTCTCCGGGGGTGTTGACGAATGGCATTGGCCAGCAGCTCTCAGACTTCCCGGAGATCGTTTCCCGACTCGTTGTCGTGGGTGTCTGGAAAGCTGCGGTACGGGAGCACGTGGTGGCTGACGGTGGGAGCTGGTGCGCCAAGAGGAGTCGGTGGGCGAGATCGTGATCGACGAGGCCGACTTCCCGTGGCTGAACGGGCCTTATCGATCCCCCCGCCTTCGGCGGCTACCACAAATTCACCTGGCTCCGGTAGTCAGGGGTCCCACAGCAGTCGCGGGGCACGATCGAGGTCCGACCGTGCAGTGCGCTACAGAGGGATCGGACGGTAGCTCAACGCCGCACCGACGATCTGCTCCCGAGAGGCACCTCGCAGTTCGGCGGGAGGATGGAAGATCAAGTCCGTCACACGCGGATGGGACACGTTCGCTTCGAGAAGCCGCAGGTAGTAGTCGCTCTCGGGGTCAGCTGCCAGAACTCTCCGTACGATCTCGGCGAGTTCGTCGCGGCTGATGTCGCAGATCCGGGGCTTGGCGGGGCGGGCTGCCTCCGTGGCGAACTCCCCCAGGCTGCGTGACCCCTGGTACTCGGCAAAGTCGAGCGGCTCGTACTCGTGCCCGGCCATCTCGTTGAAGGCGTCGATCGCCTCGGCCACGCCACGGTCGCCGTGAGAGGTCAGATCGGCGATCCGCTCGATCTCACGGCTCAGCTCCGCGAGGCGCTGTCGCGGCACAGGCGGAGGTAGGAGCTCTGGTCGCAGATCCATGACCCGCATTGTGCGTGGTCGGCCTCCGACGGTAGCTCCCGTGCTCCACGGTAGGCGGGGACTGACGGAGCACAGGATCTCGGCCATGGCCCGGTTTGACGACGTCAAGGCAGTGTTCTGGAGCGATGGCGACTTCGGCGTTCACCTGCCCCTGACGGACGCGGTGGTCGCGGACACGGAACGGGTGCTCGGCGTGCCGCTACCGGGAACACGGCCGGCTGAGCGAGCCCTCGGTCACCTGGTTCGACCCCGACTCCACAACCGAAGTCATCCTCGCGGAGGACTTCCGGACGTTCGTCGAACGGCTCGCCCCTGGCAGGTCCTTCGACAGTTCCGGCATAGCGGGGTCCGCGGTCGTGAGCACCATGCCGCTCAGCCCTTGAACAGCAGGCCGTAGGGCTCACGTTCGACGTGAAGATCGAAGTCCCTACTCACCCCAGTGGCGACCTCACACCGCCGGGCCAGGACCTCGGGGAGAAAGGCGGATTTCGTACCCGTTGGCGCGGCCGCTGTCGGTCAAGGCCTCACCTGTGGATGTGGCGGCGCGCCAGATCCAGGGTTGGACATGGGTGATGGCGATGCCGTCGTGCACCGGTCCAGTGCGCAGGAGGTCTCGGCCCTGGATGCGCACGGCCTCGAGTGACTCCGGATCCTGGTCGAGCAGGTCGACGCCCCGCTGTCGGCGGTCACTCTGTACCAGTGCCGCTGTCTCCAGGAGTGTACGGAGCACGGTCGGCATGCCCCGGGGCTTGGCCTGCTCCGAACTGCCGGGACTTGTTGCGGCTTCGAGGCCGTTCCCGTCCACCGGCGAAGAAGAGGCGCGCTGCGCACGGGGCCGGTCGAGGCGGGGTAGGTAGTCGCCGAGGAAGGTCGCCAGTTCTCTCTCAGCCCGGGCCTCCGTCCCGGCCCAGGCGTCCGCGATGTGCGGCAGGACCGCCGCCCACGTCGTGTGGACGTAGCGGCAGTCCTCGGGTGCGCCGGACAGCGCCTTCACGGCCATGGTCGGGGTGACGTACAGCAAGTCGACCTGACGGCCCGGGTGGTGGTGGCGAGCGAGGCTCAGGTAGCGCTCGCACTGGCCGGGTGTGTGGCTGCCCGGCTCGGCCTTCAACTCGATCAGCAGTATCCGGTCGTCCCACAGCAGCGCGAAGTCCGGCCAGCCAGCCCGCTCAGCGCCGTCACGGCTGGGCAGTTCGAACTCGTCGACCAGCCGGACGGGTCCCGCACGTACCTCCCCGAAGGCAGCCGCATCGAGCAGCGCGACGAACCGCCCGCCGCGAACTGTGGGCGTGTCGGCCTCGTTCCACCGCCGGGGTTCGTGACCGAGCATCAGACTGCTCAACGCCCGCTGGACGACAGAGTTCTACCGCCCACACGCGACTTCGGCACACCCATCGCGCGAGTTCGGGCGCAGTGAGACGAACAGCGCCGGGACGCCGGACCCCGATCAGCTCGACCTGGCCGATCAGCTCGACCTGGCCGATCCGCTGCTGGACGTGATCGGGGTCCGGAGCATCGACCTGGCCAGGGAAGCCACCTGGACCAGTGCACTGACGCTCACCCCGCTGAACGGCCGTGGGGGGGGAGCCGGCCACGGTCGGGAGAGGTCAGGCCCAGCTGGAGTGCAGCGGCTTGCCCTCGGCGTAGCCCGCGGCGCTCTGCACGCCGATGATCGCCTTCTCCTGGAACTCCGCCAGGCTGCGCGCACCGGCGTAGGTGCAGGAGCTGCGGACGCCCGCGATGATCGAGTCGATCAGGTCCTCGACGCCCGGGCGGGCCGGGTCGATGAACATCCGCGAGGTGGAGATGCCCTCCTCGAACAGCGCCTTGCGGGCGCGGTCGTAGGCCGACTCCTCGGAGGTCCGGTTGCGCACGGCGCGAGCCGAGGCCATGCCGAAGCTCTCCTTGTACTGGCGGCCGTTCGCGTCGGTGTGCAGGTCACCGGGCGACTCGTAGGTGCCGGCGAACCAGGAGCCGATCATCACGTTGGAGGCACCGGCGGCCAGCGCCATCGCCACGTCGCGCGGGTGCCGGACGCCACCGTCGGCCCAGACGTGCTTGCCGAGCCGGCGCGCCTCGGCGGCGCACTCCAGCACGGCGGAGAACTGCGGGCGGCCGACGCCGGTCATCATCCGGGTGGTGCACATCGCGCCGGGGCCGACCCCGACCTTGAGGATGTCCGCCCCGGCCTCGACCAGGTCGCGGACGCCGACGGCGGAGACCACGTTGCCCGCCACGATCGGGATCTGCGGGTCGAGACCGCGGACCGCGCGCAGGGCGCTGATCATCGACTCCTGGTGGCCGTGCGCGGTGTCCACCACGAGCACGTCCGCACCGGCCTCGATGAGCGCCTTGGCCTTGCCGGCCACGTCGCCGTTGATGCCGACGGTGGCGGCGATCCGGAGCTTGCCCGCCGCGTCGGTGGCCGGCGTGTAGAGGGTGGCGCGCAGCGCGTTCTTGCGGGTCAGCAGGCCGACCAGCTTGCCCTCGGCGTCGACCACGGGCGCGAGCTTGCGGTGCGCCTCGTTCAGCTTCTCGAAGGCCGCGTGCGGGTCGATGCCCTCCTCCAGCAGCACCAGGTCGCGCGACATCACCTCGGACAGGCTGGTGAACCGGTCCACGCCCTGGCAGTCGGACTCGGTGACCACGCCGACCGGCTTGCCGCCCTCGACCACCACGACCGCGTTGTGCGCGCGCTTGGGCAGCAGCGACAGGGCGTCCGCGACGGTGTCGCCGGGGGCCAGGGTGACGGCGGTGTCGTGCACCAGGTGGCGCTGCTTGACCCAGCCGATGACGTCGGAGATGACCTCGGCGGGGATGTCCTGCGGGATGGCCACCAGGCCGCCGCGGCGGGCCACCGTCTCGGCCATCCGTCGGCCGGCGATGGCGGTCATGTTGGCCACCACGAGCGGGATGGTGGTCCCGCTGCCGTCGTTGGAGGAGAGGTCGACACCCTGCCGGGAGCCCACGGCGGAACGGCTGGGGACCATGAAGACGTCGTCGTACGTAAGGTCGTAGGCGGGCGACATGTCGTTCAGGAAGCGCATGAAAAGGGCTCTCTGGCTGGGAGAAGGTAGACCTCGGGTGCGGTTGCGGTCTGACCGCCGGGCGCACTCGGGCGCCCCGCACCCAACCGTCAATGTTCACCGATACCCAGGTCGAAAGCCAGTTCACACGGAATCCTTGATGATCCGTACAAGCTCGCCCGGGTGGCGTAGTCGCGTTGCTGTAGGAATCTACAGGCGCAGGGCCTAGTAGCCCTTCCAATGCGAGCCGTAGCCCCGGGCGGCGGCCATCTTGTCCATCCCGCCGTAGACCGAGTCGCAGTAGCGCGAGCTGGCGATCAGGTTGTCCACGGGGTTGCGGATGTCGGTGTGGCCGGGCAGCGCGTAGGACTTGAAGGTCGGCTGGATCATCTGGGTCAGCCCGATCGACGGGGTGCCGACCTTGGCGTTGGAGTCCCAGCCGTTGACGGCGTTCGGGTTGCCGGTGGACTCGGACATCGCGGTCGCGCGCATCGCCTTGGCGGACGGGACGGGCTTCCCGGCGGCCTTGAGCACGTCGCGGGCCTCCTGGATCCAGCCGTCCAGGTTGTCGGCGTAGACGGGGGCCGCGGGCGCGGCCGGGGCGGGCGCGGCAGCCGGGGCAGCGACCGGAGCGGCGGCCGGAGCGGCGGCGGGAGCAACGGCGGGCTCAGCCACCGGCTCGACGGCCGGGGCAGCAGCCGGGGCAGCGACCGGGGTGACCGGCTGCGCGGCAGCGGGCTCGGCGGCGAGGGCCTGGCTGACCGGGAGGATCGCGGTGACCGCGATCGCTCCGGCGATGCCGATGCCGAGCACCTGGTTGGGCAGCCGGTCGTAGCGTATTCGGACCTTCGAGATGGTGAACGCACGCATGCCGCAGTACCTCCGGGTGGGGGGAAAGTGGGCGCCGCACTTCGGGGCGCGCTTTCGAGACTGCGGGACGGAACGAGGGCGGGCAAACAGTGGAATCGGCATGACACACGCCACACTTGACATCAACTTCGCTCCGAAGAAGCAGGGTTGACGCCACGTCAGCAGGATCCGGCGCGGCACGGTGAAGAAGGTCACGTCCGCCGACGGTCCACAGTTCTGGTGCTCCAGGTCCCCTTGTGGCCCCTATTCCCCTTTACCGGCGGCCCGGCCGTGTCGGCCGTCACACCCGGTCGTCGAGATCGTGCACTGCTGCGCAGCGGACAGCCGGAGGCGGACCGGGTCGACACCGGTCCGCCTCCGGAGCTGGTTCCCTCGTCAGGAGGTCGGCATCAGCACGGTGTCGACGATGTAGACGGTGGCGTTGGCGGTCTGCACGTTGCCGCACAGCACCTTGGCGTTGGCGTTGACCGTGAAGTCCTGGCCGGAGCCGCTCACCGCCAGGTCTCCGCCCTGCAGGGTCTTGTGACCGCCGGCCAGTGCGGTCGGGGCCAGCCGGTTCGGGGTGACGTGGTAGGTGAGGATCTTGGTGAGCTTCTCCTTGTCGGCCAGCACCGCGTCCAGATCGGCCTTCGGCAGCTTGGCGAAGGCGTCGTTGGTGGGTGCGAACACGGTGATGCCGGTGGCCGAGTTGAGGGTGTCGACCAGCCCGGCCTGCTTGACCGCGGTGACCAGAGTGGAGAGCAGCGGGTTGTTGGAGGCCGCCGTCGCGACCGGGTCCGTCGCCATGCCGGAGAAACTGCCGGCCCCGTTCTTGGGGACGGCGGAACAGGCCGTACCGAACGGCTGGCCGGCCGCCATCGGGGCGGCCGAGACGGCAGCCGAGGAAGCGGCGGCCGAAACGGTCGGGGCGGAGTCCGAGGTCGAGCTGCTGCCACTGCTGCAGGCGCTCAGGCCGAGCACCAGGGCTCCGGCGGCGAGCAGGGCGGCCAGGGACGTGCGGCGGGAGGTGTGCAGGGACATGGGAAATGCTCCTTGAGTGGGGTGGGAGAGTCCGGCTCCGGGCATGGCGGGATCGCCACCGGAGCCCTTCGAACGGGTCGGTGTGCTGGTGAGAAGGGTGAGTTCAGGAGACCGTCACCACGGTGCTGTGCCAGCCCGTGGCTCCGGCAGGGAATGGCGTCGCGCGGACCTCGGTCTGCACCGAACCGGTGCCGTCGGTGGCCCGGACCTCCAGCCGGTGGGTGCCGGGGCGAGCGCCGGTCCAGGTGTGGCTCCACTGCCGCCAGACGTCGGGGCCGGCGTCCGCGGCGAGCCGGGCTTCGGCCCAGGGGCCGCCGTCCACCCTCAACTCCACTGCGGCGATGCCCCGGTGGGTGGCCCAGGCGGTACCGGCCACCACCACGTCGCCGGCCACCACCCGGGCGAATGGCGCCGGGACCTCGATCCGGGAGGCGGTCCGCACCGCACCGGTCCGGTCCCAGCCGCGCTTGACCCAGTAGGGGTCGTACGCCGCGAAGCTGGTCACGTCCAGGTCGACCAGCCACTTGGTGGCCGAGGTGTAGCCGTAGAAGCCCGGCACCACGGTGCGGCAGGGGAAGCCGTGCGCCACCGGCAGCACCTCGCCGTTCATCGCCACCGCCACCAGCGCGCGACGACCGTCGAGCACGGACTCCAGCGGGGTACCGATGGTCATCCCGTCCTCCGACCGGCCCACCAGCTGGTCGGCGCCGGAACGGACTCCGGCTCGACGCAGCAGCGCCGGCAACGACACCCCGAGCCAGCGGGTGGTGCCGACGTAGGAGCCGCCGACCTCGCTGGAGACACAGGACAGGGTGTGATCCAGCTCCTCCAGCGGGTACCGGAGCAGTTCGTCGTAGGAGATCAGCAGCGGACGGTCCACCAGACCACGGATGCGCAGCGCCCAGCGACGCGGGTCGACCCGAGGGAGCGTCAGGGCGGTGTCGACACGGTAGAACTCCTGGTTGGGGGTGATGAAGGAGGACAGGCCGGGAGCGTCGGGACGGACCCCGGGCGGGAGTGGTGGGGTGAGCTGGGCGGGCGCCGGCAGCCGGACGGCCTCCCGCGCGGTGGAGACGTCGTAGCGACGGTCGCTCAGGGTGCGGCCACCGGCCACCGCGAGGCCACCCAGCAGCACGGTGCCGCCGGTGGCGGCCAGCACCGCGCGGCGGCTCGGCACTGCCGGGTCCGGTGCGCCGCCCTGATCC
>NZ_JBFUMY010000076.1:0-49970 GCF_054049135.1 Kitasatospora sp. P5_F3
GGGGCGGCGGCGCGCCGGGCCAGGTCCGGTGCGGCCAGCGCCTCGGCGACGGCGGCGGCCGGTGACAGCCGCCGTCCCTCCGCCCAGGCGACCGCGAAGCCGTTCGGGCGCAGCCGGTCGCGCAGGCCGTCCAGGGCGTCGTCCAGCTCGGCCCGGCGCGGCCCGTCCAGCGCGCTGCCCAGCTCGTCCCGGAGCGTCTCGGCGGCGGCCAGCAGGCCGGCGGCACGTGGCTGCTGGACGGGGGCGGCACGCAGCAGATGGAGCGCGAAGTCCTCCAGTGCGGCGGGCAGTTCGGTCCGTTCGCCGATCGTCCCGTAGAGCCGCAGGCACTCCCGGAGCGCCTGCCCGGCCGCGGCCGGCTCCTCGGCCGTACGGGCCAGCACACCCAGTGCCCCGGCCAGCGCCCGGGCGTCGCCGATCCGCCGGGCCGCCGCCACCGCCCGGTCGAGCAGCTCGGCGGCCCGTTGCCGCTCGCCCCGGGCCAGCAGCACCCGGGCGAGTTCGGTCCCGGCCTCGACGGCCGCCCCGGCGGCGCCGAGCGACTCCAGCGTCTCCAGTGCGGGGCCGAGCGCCGTCTCGGCCCCGGCCAGGTCGTCCAGGCGGCGCAGCGCTCCGCCGAGCCGGGCCGCCAGCAGGGCGTTCAGCCTGCGGTCGCCCAGCGGTCGGCCGGCCGCCAGTGCCGCCCGCTGCCTGCGGACCGCCCCGGCCGGATCGCCGAGCGCCGCCGCGAAGGCGCCGGACAGCTCCAGCAGCCGGGCCCGGACCGGCTCCGGCACCGCCTCGGTGGCCGCCCGGTCGGCCCGGGTCAGCCCCTCGCGCAGGTGACCCCGGGTCAGCCAGGGCAGTCGGCAGGCGAGCAGGGCGGCGGCGGTCGCCTCGGGCTCGCCCCGCTCCCGCAGCCGGTCCAACGCGGCCAGCACGTTGGGGTGTTCGGCCTGGACGGCGTCCAGCCAGCGGCTCTGTTCGGTGCCGGACAGCCGGGGTTCGGCGGCGGCCAGCAGTCGTCGGCACTCCGCCGTCTGCCGGTCCAGCGCCGCCTGCTCCCGGCCGTCGTCGGCCAGTGCGGCCCTGGCGTACGAGCGGATCGGCTCCGGCACGGTGAGCCGGGGGTGCCCCGGCAGGGTCGGCAGTTGGACCACCAGGCCGCGGTCGAGCAGCACATCCAGGTCGGCGGGGCCCAGCCGTTCGGCCGTGGCGGCGGTGAACCCGCCAGGGAAGCAGGCGAGTTGTTCGAGCAGCACGCGGGGCTCCGGGCCCAGACCACGGCAGCTCCAGGCGGCCAGTGCGGCCAGCGAGCGGTGCCGTTCGGGGGCGTCGAACGGGCCGCCGCCGAGGGCGACCCCACGGCGGCGCAGCCGGTCCAGCAGGTCGTGCGGGGTGTGCAGTCGCAGCTGGCGGGCGGCCAACTCCAGGGCGAGCGGCAGCCCTTCGAGCAGCCCGCAGAGCTCGGCGACGGCCCGGGCGTTCTCGGCCGTGAGGGCGAAGGCCGGGTTGGCCTCGCGGGCCCGGCGGACGAACAGTTCGACCGAGGCCACTTCCCGCAGCTCCTCGGGATCGTCGCCCGCCGGTGGCACCGGCAGCGGCGCCACCGGGAAGAGCCGCTCGCCGTACACCCGCAGCGGCTGCTGGCCGGTCGCCAGCACCACCAACCGGTCGTCCCGGCGCAGCAGTTCGGCGACGGCGGTGCCGAGCGGCCCGCCGTGGTGCTCGCAGCCCTCCAGCACCAGCAGCCGCCGGTCGCCCGCGAGGTCCGAAGCCCGTACCGCAGCGGCCGCTGCCTCGGCAGGCGAGCCGACTGTGCTCAGGTCCGCGTACCCGGGCTCGCCGAACAGCTCGGCCAGCTCCGGCCGGACGGCCCGGACCAGCCTGCTCTTGCCCACCCCACCCGGGCCGGTCAGGGTCAGCAGTCGGACCGACGGGTCGCGCAGGCGCCCGACCAGCGCCAGCCGTTCCCACTCCCGCCCGACCAGCTCGACGGCCTGCCACGCCCCGACCGCCACCTGCGAGACCGCCATCGTCGCCCCCTGTCCGAAGTCCACCCTCCAGACTGGCCAGGCCCGCTAAAGGCCGGCTGAAGCCGGTGGTCAGACCAGCGCGGGGGTGAGCGGTGCCGGGCTGCGCAGGCGCCAGACTCCGGGGCGGATCTCCAGGCAGCCGGCCGGGTCGTCGTCCGGGTCGTGCAGGCGGCGCAGCGCGCGCCTGGCATGTGCCTCCAGGCGGCGGTCGCGCAGGATCTGGGCGATCTCCAGGCACTCGGTGAACCGGGACCGGGCCGCGGTCGGCCCGTCCGCCAGCAGGGCGGCCAACGCCAGGGCCCGCAGCACGTGGTAGCGCTCCCGGGGGAGGCCGGGCGGCAGTGCGGCGAGCGCGGAGTTGAGCAGCGCGGTGGCCTCGGCGACCTCGCCGCCGTCCAGCCAGAGGTCGGCCAGCCCGACCAGTGCGCGGCTCCTGGCGACCTGGTCGCCGCAGTCCTCCGCCACCCGCCGGGCCCCCTCGTAGCGGTCCCTGGCCTCCGCCGTCCGCCGGTGCTGCCAGGCCAGATCGCCCAGCGAGCCGAGCAGCCGGGCCTCGCCCGAGCGGTCGCCGAGCTGCCGGGCGGCGTCCAGGGCGAGGGTGTGGGTCTGTTCCCAGGCCCGCCACCGCGCGTGCGACTCCAGATGGCCGGTCAGCGCGGTGGTCAGCCGTACGGTCTGCTCCCAGAGACCGGCCAGATAGGCCTGCCGGACCACCTGGGTGAGCGGGCCGAGCTCCCGGGCGAACCAGTCGGACGGTGCGTCACCGCCGGTGGCCCGGACCATCCGGACGCCCGCCTGACGCGGATTCAGCACGGCGTCCGCCTCCTCGGCGACCCGGACGTAGGCGTCGCACAGCCTCCTGGTCGCCGCCCGTACGGTGTCCTCACCCTCCTCCTCCGCGAGCCGCTCGGCGGCCAGCAGCCGGAGCAGCTCGGGCAGTCGGTACTGTCCTGGCTGTGGACCCTCGTGGTCGGCGGCCAGCAGGTGGTCGTCGACCAGCGCGTCCAGCAGCCGGGCGGTGCCGACCGGGGTGCGCCGGTCGTGCGGGTCCAGGCCGAGCACCGCGCTCACCGCCCACGGCTCGAAGTGGTCGGGCAGCAGGGCGAGCAGCCGGAAGGTCCGGCGTTCGGTGCGGTCGGCGTCCTGGTAGGCGGACAGCAGCCGCTCCCGGACGTCGAGTCCGCCGATCCGGAGCTCGGACAGCCGGGAGCGCCGGTCGCGCAGCCGGGTGGCCAGCGACTCGGCGGACCAGTGCGGCCGGGCGTTCAGCTGCGCGGTGCCGACCCGGATGGCGAGCGGCAACCCGCCGCAGAGCTCCAGCAGTTCGGCCACCGCGGCCGGGTTCTCGGCGGCCCTGGCAGGTCCGGCGGCCGCCTCGAACACGGCCAGCGCCGCGCGCGGGTCGAGCACGTCCAGGACCAGCGGGTGCACCCCGTCCAGCCCGGCGGGCAGCCGACGGCCGGTGACGATCGCGCTGCTGCCCGCCGAGGTGGGCAGCAGCGGGCGCAGCTGGGCCTCCGAGCTGACGTTGTCCAGCACGAGCAACAGCCGCCGCCCGGCCAGCAGTTGCTGCAGGGCCTCCTGAAGGTCGGCCGGGTCGCCGCCGACCGGCACCGGTGCGCCCGCACGGCGCAGCAGTGCCGAGATGGCCGCGGCCGGTTCGAGCCGTCGGCCCGGCTCGGGCCGGAGGTCGAGGAAGAGCTGACCGTGCGGGAACGCGTCGGCGCTGCGGTGGGCGGCGGCCACCGCGAGCGCGGTCTTGCCCACCCCGGGCTGACCGGCCAGCGCCACGAACGCCCCGGGTGGGGCGGCCCGCAACAGCCGGTCGACCTCGGCCAGTTCGTCCTCCCGGCCGGTGAACGCCGGGTCGGCGGGCGGGAGTCCGTGTACCACCGGCAGCTCGGCGAGCACCCCGACGGCCCGGCGCTCACCGGCGGGTTCGGGGGCGGCCAGGCGTTGGTCACCGGCCAGGATGCGCTGGTGCAACTGCTGCACCGGTGCGCCCGGTTCGATCGCCAGCTCGCTCACCAGGGTGCGCCGCAGCGCACCGTACGCCCGGAGCGCCTCGGCCTGCCGGCCGGCCCGGTAGAGCGCCAGCATCAGCTGGCCGTGCAGCTCCTCGCGGAGCGGGAACTCCTCGACCAGGGCGCGGAGTTCGGGGATCAGGTCGCGGTGCCGGCCGAGCTGGAGGTCCGCCAGGATGCGCTGCTCCAGCGCGGCGTTCCTGGCCTCCAGCAGCCGGACCGACGCCGCGTCCAGCAGCGGCCCGTGCGGGGTGTCACCCAGCAGCGGCCCGCGCCAGAGCGCGAGCGCCCGGCCCTGCAGCTCGGCGGCGGCGGCGTGGTCGCCCGCCTCCAGCGCCTCCCGGCCGCGCTGGTAGAGGCCCTCGAAGGTGGTCAGGTCGAGCTGGTCGGCGTCGATCCGGATCCGGTAGCCCCGGGGCTGGGTGAGCAGGACGGGGGCGCCCTCCTCGGGAGCGGCCCGGCGGAAGATCTTGCGCAGTTGGGAGACGTAGACCTGGAGCGTGGTGGTCGCGGTGCGCGGCGGGTCGTCCTGCCAGAGCTCGTCGATCAGGCTGTCGACCGAGACCGTCCCGTTCGCGTTGACCAGCAGGGCACCGAGCACGCCCCGGACCTTGGCCGCGCCGGGGGTGTACGAGACACCGGGCCCGGCCGTCCCCTCGATCTCCAGGGGGCCCAGGATCCTGAACCTCAGTCCGCTCATGTGCACGCCTCGATTCGCCCGGCGCGTGCCGGGCACGACGCAGCTCTCCCGTTGGTCCGCTCGTTGCGCTCGCTCACTTTCGCCCCCGTGGCCGGTCCTGGTGTCGGTGGACTCTCCGACGGCCTGGCCAAGTTGGTCGGAGAAGTACTGGTCGGTCAGAAATCCTGGACGACGGTGGTGCGGGCCTCGGCCACGGCCCGCCGGTGCTGGGTCAGCGTCAGGGTGACCGGGACGGCGGGCCGTCCGGCCGCGTCCCGGCCGAGCTGTCCCGGCACCACCGCGCAGCGCAGTGGCAGACCGGTCTCGGCGTAGCCGCTGACGTGGATGTCGGTGGCCACCAGGGTGGACCGTCCCGGCGCCAGGCCGAAGGCCCGGGACGCCGCCAACAGCGAGGCCTGGCGCAGCGATTCGAGCAGCAGTGTGCCGGAAACGTGCGGTCCGCCGCCGCCCAGCACCGGGTGGTCGGAGCGGCTCAGCACCCAGGTGCTGAGCTGGCCCCGGGAGCTCTCGGTGGGCTCGCTGACCACCACGTTCTGCGGTGCCGCCCGGCCGACCGAGGCAGGCGGCACCGGCCAGGCCGGGCCGTCCGGCTCGTCCGCCAGCTCGGGCGCGGCGCGGACCGCCCAACTGCTGTGCTCCTGATGGGTGCGGTGCAGCACCGGCGGGACGAACACCAGGCCCGCGCTGCCCGTCGCGCACGGCACGTCGTCGATCTGGACGGACAGGTGGAAGTCCAGACCACGCGGCACGCCGTGCACCGAGTTGGCCGGCGTGGCCCGGATGTCGGTGGTCATCCGGGCCGGCCGGGACTCCACCCGCCAGGCCGTCAGATCGGTCAGCTCCAGGCTGAACCGGTAGAACAGGCCCCGGCGTTGCGCGGGTACCCCGAAGTACTGGTGGCCGACGAACTCGCCGATCTCCCGGATCGCCTCGGTGGTCAGCTGGTGGTCGTGGAAGTGGCCCGACCCGTCGTTGAACAGCGGGTGCCTGAGCGGGATCTCACCGGCCAGCACGAAGCGTTCCTCGCCGTTGCTCGGCGCGTCGAGCAGGTAGTGGTCCCAGGACGGCGGGCAGTGGATCAGGTGCCGGATGTCGTGGCCCGTGCCCAGCTCCGCGGTGGCGGCCCGCTCGCCTCTCATACGTCCTCCTCTGGTCCGGCGCCGTGCATCGACCGGGCCGGTTGCCGACCGCCCGTCCGCCAGCGTCGCCGGACCGGCCGGGCCGGGGCCAGCACGGCACGGTGGCAGCAAGTTGACTGGCCAGAACTGCGGGTCAGGGCCTCAGCGACGCTTTAGCCGCACTCATGGGCCCGGCCGGACAGTGGAGTCCGTCGGCAGCGCCAGGTGTTCCCCCCTCCGGAGCGCTCCCGCCCTACGGCCCGCTCCACGGGTTGCCCCCGATCCGTGGAGCAGGGCCGCCCGGGCCTGACGGCCGGCGCTGCCGGTCGTCCAGTCCCACCAGGTGGGCGACCTGGGCCCGGGAGACGATGCCGAGCTTGCGGAAGATCCGGCTCAGGTAGGTCTCCACGGTCTTCGCGCTCACGCCCATCCGGCCGGCTATCTGCTGGTTGGTGCACCCCTCGCTCACCAGCAGTGCCACCTGCGCCTCCCGCCGGCTGAGCCCGGCCAGCCCCGGCTGCTCCGTCCGGTCGGGCCCGGGCTTCACGGGCCCGGGGTCCGCACGTTGTGCAATGAGCTCGGGCCCCGGGGGCGGCCCCGCCGGTACGGCGCCCAGGACGCGCAGCGTCTCCTCGACCCGGCGCTGCCACAGCCGGCCCAGGCCCGCCGCCTCCCGCCCGGCCGCGGCCGCCGCCCGGTGGGCGCCGGGGACGTCCCGTCCGGCGAGCCTGATCCGGCTGTGCCAGAGCAGGGCGTCCACCGCCAGCGGCGGGCTGTTGAACCGTCGCCCGGCCGCCACCGCCAGTACCGCCCGGTCGGCCGCTCCCGCCAGATCCCCGGCGTCCCACCTGGCCCGGGAGAGCCCGAGCGCCGTGCGGCCGAGCAGGTGCCACTGCCCGGAGTCGAGTACGGCTTCGAAGGCCCGGCCGAGCAGGGCCTCGGCCCGGTGCCGCCGACCGAGGTAGAGCTCGGCGTCGGTCAGCCAGCGCACCGACTCCAGCCGGTGCAACGGGAGTTCCTGCCCCGCCAGCCGTTCGGCCGCCGCCCCCGCCACCTCCGCCGCCTCGGCGAACCGCTCCTCGGCGGCGTGCGCGGCGGCCAGCAGCGCCAGCGCGTGGGCCTGCGCGGCCGGGTCGCCCAGCCGGACGGCCCGTACGTACCCGTGCTCGGCCCACTGCACGGCGGTCCGCCCGCCGACCGGGTCACCGACCTCCAATGCGAGCGCGGCCCAGGCGAGTTCGACGTCCTCGACAGTCGCCAGCAGCTCCCGCGCGGCCGCCCAGCGGCCCAGCCCGCGCAGTGCCGAGGACTCCGCCTCGGCCACCGCCTGCTCGGCCCGGCCGCCGTTGCCCACCCTGGCCAGGGCGTACGCCGCCAGCGCCTCCTCGGCCCGCCCGGTCAGCGTCAGCGCCTGGCCCAACCGGCCTGCCCAGTCCGCTGGTTCGTCGGCCCAGCGACGCAGCCGCCGGGCCGCCGTCCCCGGGGCGCGGTACAGGTCAGCGGTCGCCCCGGTCAGCAGCAGCTGACGGTCCGTCGGCCCGAGCGAGGGCGCCCGCTCCAGGTGGGCCGCCAGCAGCTCGGCCGGAGCGCCGGTCCGGCGCAGCGCCGAGAGCGCCCGTCCGGCCGCCCCGTACTGCCAGCCGGCCCGGCCGCCGCGCAGCAGCAGCGCCCGCACCACCGGGTGCCGGAACCGGAAACCGGAGCCTTCGGGCTCCGGTCGCAGGAGTGCCTCGGTCTGCAACTCATCTATCGCGAGCAGTACTTGGGCCAGCGGTAGCCCGGCCACCTCGGCCACCGGCTGCGGCGCGACCGTGCCCCCGAGGGTCGCCGCCGCCCAGGCCGTACGCCAGGCGGTATCGGAGAGCGGGCCGAAGTCGAGTGCGACCGGGCCGCCGCCCGGCGTCGGCTGCGCGGTCGCCAGTTCAAGCGTGCCGACCAGCTCGGGGGCGGACCCGGCGCAGGCCAGGAGCAGCCCGGGCACCCCGGCCGCGTCCCGCAGCAGTACCTGACGGTCCACCGGATCGAGCCCCGGGCCGAGCAGTGCGGCCGCCTCGTGTGCCGCCAGCGGCCCCAACTCCAGGTGCTGCCATGGCTGTCCGCCGCCGGTGCTGCGCAGTGCGGCGAGCCGGTTCGCGGTGGGGGAGTCCCGGTGCGCCAGCACGGTCAGCAGCCGGCCCCTCGGCGGGTGCCGCACCAGGTGGTCGAGCAGATCCAGCGTCAGCGGGTCGGCCCGATGGGCGTCGTCCAGGACCAGCAGCAGCCCCGGCCCGTCCGCCAGCAGTTCCAGTACGCTGCGGACCGCCCGGATCAGCCAGTACTCGTCCGGTGTCCCGACCCCGGCGCCGCCACCGCCCAGGGCGGGGAACACCCGGCTCAGCCGGACCGCCAGTGCACTTGGCAACTCCACACCGGAGTCGGCCAGTTGATCGTCCAGTGCGTCCACCACCAGCTCGAACGGGGTGGCGGGCCCGCTGCGCCCGGCCCGGCCGACGGCCACCCGCCAGCCCTCCGCCCCGGCCAGCGCGGCCAGTTCGGCCAGCAGTCTCGTCTTCCCGATCCAGGGCTCCCCGCCGACCGAGACGATCCGGGCGCGACCGTCCGGCCCGGTGGCGCGGGTGAGGCGCAGGGCCTGTTCCAGCAGCTGCAGTTCCCCCCGTCGCCCCACCAGGGCGTCGCGGTCCGCTTCGGTTCTCATGACCGGAAGCCTGTCCGGGAAGCCCCTGACACGCCAAGCATCCGACGCTGTCAGGTACCGGAGTGGCAGCAAGTCCCCCGAGGGATCGGTGCTGTTGGGGAGCTCGGCCACGTTCTGTGGGGGAGAACCCCGACTGGCCGGGGTCGTTTCCGGCCGCGATCCTCGGGAGTCATGGCCATCGAATCCGGGGAACTCGCACCTCCCGTCCAGGGCACGGCCAAGCAGCCGTACCCAGCGCCCTCCGACGCGTCCGCCGAAGCCCCCGAGCGCTCCCGCCGGGTGCGCTGGGGCTACGCCGCCGGCTCCCTGGTGACCGGCACCTTCAACACCCTGCCCGGCCTGCTCCTGCTGCCGTACCTGACCGACACGCTCGGAGTGGGCGCGGCGCTGGCCGGTCTGATCGTGCTGCTCCCCAAGGTCTGGAGCGCGGTGCTCAACCCGCTGGCCGGACGTCTCACCGACCGCACCTCGAGCCGCTGGGGCGCCCGCCGCCCGTACGTGCTGTTCGGCGGCCTCGCGGTGGCCTTCTTCCTGGCCACCACCTTCGCCGGGTTCGCCGGGGGCTCGGCCGGTGTCTGGCTGACGGCGGCCGGATTCCTGTGCACCGCCACCGCGTTCGGCTTCTTCCAGGTCCCGTACGCGGCCATCCCGGCCGACATCACCCACCGCACCGAGGACCGGATCCGGCTGGTCGGCGGCCGGGTCGCGGTGATCGGCCTGGCCGCGCTGGTGGCCGGCGCGGTCGGTCCGGCCGTGGTCGAGGCGGCGGGCGGCGGCGTCGCCGGGCACCGCTGGGCCGGCCTGTTCGGGGCCGGGGTGGTGGTGGTCGGCGCGCTCGCGGCCTTCCTGGGCACGGCCCGGGCCCGGAGCCGGCAGGTGCTGTCGAGTGAGCCCAGCCTGCGCCGCCAGCTCGCGGTCGCCCGCGCCAACAGGCCGTTCCGGGTGCTGTTCGCCTGCGCGGTGGTGCAGACCCTGGCGACCGGCTGCTTCCTGGCCGGCGCACCGTACTTCGCCCGGCACGTGATCGGCGACCCGACCGCGACCGGTGTCGCGGTGGCGGCGTACGTAGCCCCCAACCTGCTCGCCGTCGGGCTCTGGTCCAAGCTGGCCGCCCGGCTCGGCAACCGGGCCGGTTACACCATCGCCAACCTGCTGTTCCTGACGGGCTGTCTGACCCTGCTGGCCGCCCCGGCCCTGCCGGTCGCGCTGGCGCTGCTGCTCTGGGGAGTGGCGGGCGCAGGCCACGCCGGGCAGCTGCTCTGCGCGTACGCGATGCTCCCCGAGTACATCGCCCGGGACACCGCCCGCACCGGCCGCCAGCAGGCCGGGGTGTTCTCCGGGGTCTTCGCCACCGGCGAGGTGCTCGGTCTGGCGCTCGGCTCCTTCGCCTACGGGCTGGTGCTCCAGGCGTTCGGCTACGTCTCCTCCGACACCGGCCACGCCGCCGCCCAGTCCGCCGGCGCCGAGCTCGGCGTACTGCTCGGCGTCACCGTACTCCCGGCACTCGCCACCGTCGGGCTGCTGGCCCTGCACCTTCGCCGGTCCCCCTATCGTCCGACCATCGACATATAGCGACGGCAGCCCTATGCTCGGCCCATGACCGAACGTCAACTCCAGGAGCCGACCAGGCTCGTACTCACCGCGCTGGCCGATGCCCCCCGGCACGGGTACGCGATCATCCAGGAGGTACTGGCGATCTCGGGCGGCAGCAGCCGTCTGAGCACCGGCACCCTCTACACCGCGCTGGACCGGCTGCTCCAGCAGGGTCTGGTCCGGATCGAGAGCGAGCAGGTGGTCAGCGGACGGATGCGCCGCACCTTCGCCCTCACCGACCAGGGTCAGCACCTGCTGGCGGAGGAGGCCGACCGGCTCCGGACGGCCGCCGCCGAGGTCGAACGCCGACTCGCCACTGCGCGGCTGCGCCTGAACGGAGCGACCGGATGAGCGCCGTGACGAATGGTTGGGGGAGCGACCACGTCGCCCCGCAGCCGGGCCGCCTGCTGATCGGCCTCTATCCCGCCCGCTACCGGGCCGCCCACGGCGAGGACATCGCCGCGGTCTTCGCCGATGCCACCGAAGGGCAGTCCCGGCGCGCGGTGCTCCGGGAGCGCCGCGACCTCGCCACGCACGCCCTGCGGTTGCGGCTGCGGATCGGCCCGACCGACCCGGCCGGCCGGGTGCTGGCCGGGGCCGCCCCGGTCGCGCTCGCCCTCGCGGCCGGGGTCGCCCTGTACTTCCTGCTGCCCGAGCTGCGCGAGATGGTGTACCGGATCCGTCACCCGCACCCCGGCCTCGGCCTCGGCCACGCCCTCCTGAACGCAGGAATCGAACTGGCCTTCACCGCGCCGTGGTTGATCGCCCTCGTGCTCGCCGTGCTGGGCCGGTGGCGGGCCGCCCGGATCGCGGGTGCGGTGGCCACCCTGCTGGGCCTCGGTGTGATGGCCCTGTTCATGCAGTTCCACTACATGGCAGGGGAGATGGCGGGCACGGCCCTGGTCGGCGCCCTGGTGCTGCTCGCACCGGCCGACCTGGTGGACGTCACGCAGCGGGGCCGGTGGGAGATGGTCGGGATCGCGCTCGGAGCCGGGCTCCCGATGATCGCGGTGACTGAGTTCTGGTACGAGCTGTACTGGGGAACCTCGCTGTCCCTCGCGGGCCTGCTGCCGATCTGGCTGAGCGTGGTGACGGCGGCGGCCCTGCTGGGCCGGCTGTCCGCCCGTCGGCCCGACCGGCTCCTGGCGTTCGGCGTCGGGCTCGGGGTGCTGCCCTGGCTGATGCCGTTCGCGGTCGCCGTCATCGTTTACGGGGCGGTGCCACTGCCCACGCTGCTCCGTTACGGGGGCGCCTACCTCGCCCCGTTCGGTGCGGCCGTGGCACTGGCCGGACTCGTCCACCTCGCCCGCCGGGTCCGGACGACCGAACCGTCCGACCCCGCCTGAGAGCCACCGAGCGCAGGCCGCCCCTGACCTCGCGTCAGGGGCGGTCTGCGTGCGTTCAGTTGCTCGCGGGCCCGGTCCAGCCGGCCGGGACGTGCCCGAGGCGGACCCGCTGGGGGTGGTCGCCGACAGCCGTGGTGGCGGTCCGCAGGCCGGTCGCGAAGTCGATCGCGGTGACCTGGTCGGCGCCGCTCTCGGAGATGATGCAGGACCTGCCGTCGCCGCTCACGGTCGCCCAGTACGGCTTCGAGGCGGGCACCAGCGGCCCTTCCTGCAGGGTGGCGCGGTCCACCACGGTCGCGTAGTCGTCCATGGTGCCCGCCACGCACAGCTTGTCCCCGGCCGGGCTGACCGAGAGGCCGTGGTGCCGGGAGTCGTTCACCCAGGTGGTGCGGTCCTCGCTGGTCGCGGGGTTCTTCGGCAGGGTCTTCACCCGGGTGATCCGGTCGGCGGCGACGTCGTACTCGACCAGGCCGTTGAAGAACGAGACCTGAAACCAGAGCGCCGAGCCGTCGGGAGCGAAGGCGGCCGGCCGGACGGCGTCGGACAGGTCGGGGCGGCCGAACGCGTCCAGCCGTTCGCGCATGTCGATCACCTTGACCGGGGCGTACGTCCTCGCGTCGACCACGGTGATCCGGCGGTCCCCCTTCGTCCAGTCCAGCCAGGGGGCGTCGAGGGCGGTGTTGACCTCGCCGATCGACATGTTCCAGATCCGGGTGCCGCCGTCGGCGAACAGGTTCTCGTGTGGCTTGTCGCCGGTGCCGAACGAGCCGAGCTGCGCGCCGGTCCTGATGTCCAGCACGTGCACGGTGTTCGAGGTGGAGGCGGAGACCGCCACCCGGCTGCCGTCCGGCGAGACCGCCATGTGGTCGGAGCGGTAACCCGACACCGGGAAGCGCCAGTTGATCCGTCCGCTGCCGAGGTCGATGGACACCACGTCGGCGAAGCTCGGACGGGAGACCACCACCGAGGAGCCGTCCGGCGTCGAGTACATGTCGTCGACGAACTGGTCGTGCCCCTCGCCCGGTCCCAGCCGGATGCCGAGGAAGTAGGCCAGCTTCACCGGGTTGAGGTAGATCTCGGTGAGCCGCTGGTCCTTGTCCGGCACCACGTTCACCCGGCCGATCCTGGCCAGGTCACCGCTGGAGCGGATGACGTCGGCGGTGCCGTCCCAGTTGTTGCCCACGAACATCACCTCCCGCAGGGCGGTGCCACCCGGTTCGGCGTTCGCCGTCGCGGCGGTGCCGGTGACCAGCAGGCCGAGCGCGGCCGCGATGCCGCCGAGAGCTCGAACGTGCCGCGGACTGGAACTCCTGGAACGCCTGGATTCGGTGCGGGACATCGCGGCTCCTTCGCCGGTGCACACGGGAAGTCTGAAACGACGGGTAGTCAGATTGGCGCTACTCGACGGTAAGGAAGGCATGGCGACCCTGGCAAGACCCCGGTACGCGACAATCGGTCCAGGCTGCGAAAGGCGGGGCGGGGCGGTGGGACAGGCCACGGGTACGTACGGCGGCAGGTCGGCGCAGGAGCGGCGGGCCGAGCGGCGGGAGCGCTTCCTGGCCGCCGCGCTGCAGCAGTTCGGCGACCGGCCCGGCTACCGGGCGGCCTCGGTGGCGGGGGTGTGCGAGGCGGCCGGGCTGTCGACCCGTCAGTTCTACGAGGAGTTCCGCAACCTGGAGCAGGTGCTCGCGGCTCTGCACCTGCTGGTCAACGACCGGACCGAGCAGGCCGTCCTGCAAGTCCTCACCGACACCGCCGGCCTCAGCTTCGAGCAGCGGATCGGTGCCGTGCTGCGCGCCTACATCACGGCCGCCACCGACGACCGGCGCCGGCTGCGGATCGCCTTCGTCGAGATCATCGGCGTCAGCGAGGAGTTGGAGCGCCAGCGGCTGACCCGCCGCTCGCGCTGGGTGGAGCTGATCGTCGCGGAGGCCGAGGCCGCCGTCGGCCGGGGCGAGATCGGGCCCCGGGACTTCCGGATCGCGGCCACCGCGTTCATCGGCGCGGTCAACGGCCTGCTGCACGACTGGACGGCCGGCCAGTTCGAGGCCACCCTCGGCCAGGTCGTCGACGAGCTGGTGGCCCTGCTGCTCGGATCGGTCCGCCGACCGGGGGCCTGAACGCCACGGTGCCACGGTGGCGTCACCCTGATGTGGATCTGGCGCCACCATGGCTCAACCTGCTCCCACCTGCGCAGATGGCCCTAGTCGGACCCTCTTGGCACACTGCCCGCACCACGCTGCGCCAAGAGTGGTGCCACATTGGCTCGACATGGCGCCATTCCCGTGCCATGATTACGGCATGGACCTCACCCCGTATGTCGACACCCTCCGCCGCGAGCTCGCGGTGGCTGCCGAAGCCGGCGGCGACGAAGCCCGCGAGCTGGCCGAGCGGCTCACCGCTCCGCTGGAGTCGGCGACCCGGCTGACCATGCTGCACGTGCTCTCCGCCGCGATGGACGAGATCACCCGTGAACTCGCCCCCGGCTCGGTCGACGTACGGCTGCGCGGGCTGGACCCCGACTTCGTGGTGACCCTGCCGCCGACCGAGGGCAGCGCCCCTGTGGCGCCGACCGCGCCGGTCGAACCGCTGACGGCGCCGGCCGAGGGTGACGAGGGCGGCACCGCCCGGGTCAACCTGCGCCTGCCGGCCCACCTCAAGGCCCGCGCCGAGGAGACGGCGGCCCGCGAGGGCCTGTCGGTCAACGCGTGGCTGGTCCGGGCGGTGTCGGCGGCGGTCGACGGCGGCACCCGGCCGCGTACGACGGAGAAGGCCCAGACGGTCGGCCAGGGCTACACGGGCTGGGTCCGCTAGCGGCACCTCCGCCTGCACCACTGCACTCGCACCGCGTCACCCACACCACTTCACCCACACCACGTCCCACCAGCGGGGACATCCTGAAGAGCCAAGAGGACGGGACAGCCATGCCTTCTTTCGACACTCCCGAACCGATCTCGGTCACCGCGCACGTGGAGGCCGGTTCCATCCAGCTCACCGCGGGCGACCGCACCGAGACCGTGGTCCAGGTGCGACCCCGCGACCCCAAGAAGGACCGGGACGTGCGGACGGCCGACCAGACCCAGGTCACGTACTCGAGCGGCGTACTGACCGTCAGGACGCCCAAGTCCAACCTGCTCGGCCTCGGCCGCACCGGCACCGTCGATGTGACGGTCGAACTGCCCACGGGCTCGCACATCGACCTGACCGGTGCCTGGACCCAGGTGTTGGGCGAGGGCCGGCTCGGCGAGGTCCGGGTGAAGACCTCCTCCGGCGACGCCCGCCTCGACACCACCGGTCCGCTGCACCTGACCGCCTCGCACGGCTCGATCACCGTCGACCGGGTCGAGGGCAAGGCCGAGATCACCACCAGCTCCGGCAGCATCCGGGTCGGCCTGGTCGACGGCTCCGCCGTCCTGAAGAACTCACACGGCACCACCACCGTCGGCGCCGCGACCGGCGAGCTGCGGGTGAGTGGCGCCAACGGCGACATCGACATCACCCGGGCCGAGAGCTCGGTCACCGCCACCACCGCCCACGGCACCCTGCGGGTGGGTGAAGTGGCCCGGGGCACCGTCCAGTTGGAGACCTCCTACGGCGCCATCGAGGTCGGCATCCGCGAGGGCACCGCCGCCTGGTTGGACGTCAACTCGGGCGCCGGCCAGGTGCGCAACACGCTCACCGCGTCCGAGAGCCCGGAGCAGGCCGAGGACAGCGTCAAGATCCGCGCCCGCACCCGCTACGGCAACATCGACGTGCGCCGCGCCCGGGCCTGACCACCCGCGCCGCCAACTCTCCCGCTCCCCCCGTCACTTCAGCCTCCGAAAGGGAGGACTCCATGCCCTCATCTGTCATGCCCACGCCCAGGCGGAGCGGCGGCCCGTCCGCACCCGTCGCCGTCACCGCCGTCGGCCTGCGCAAGTCGTACGGCGACAAGGTCGTCCTCGACGGCATCGACCTGCGCATCCCGGCCGGGTCCGTGTTCGCGCTGCTCGGGCCGAACGGCGCCGGCAAGACCACCGCCGTGAAGATCCTCTCCACCCTGATCACCGCCGACGGCGGACAGGCCCAGGTCGCGGGTCACGACCTGGCCGCCGACCCGCAGGCGGTGCGGGCCGCGATCGGTGTCACCGGGCAGTTCTCGGCCGTCGACGGTCTGATCACCGGTGAGGAGAACATGCTGCTGATGGCGGACCTGCACCACCTGTCCAAGGCTGAGGGGCGGCGGGTCGCCGCCGAACTGCTGGCGCGCTTCGACCTGGTGGAGGCGGCGAAGAAGCCCGCCTCCACCTACTCCGGCGGCATGAAGCGCCGCCTGGACATCGCGATGACCCTGGTCGGCAACCCCCGGATCATCTTCCTCGACGAACCCACCACCGGCCTCGACCCGCGCTCCCGCCACAACATGTGGCAGATCATCCGCGAACTCGTCGCCGACGGCGTCACCGTCTTCCTCACCACCCAGTACCTGGATGAGGCCGACGAACTCGCCGACCGGATCGCCGTCCTGCACAACGGCACGATCGCCGCCGAAGGCAGCGCCGAGGAGCTGAAGCGGCTCATCCCCGGCGGACACGTCCGGCTCCGCTTCGCCGACCCCGCCGCGTACCGGCTCGCCGCCGCCGCGCTGCGCGAGGTCACCCGCGACGACGACTCCCTCACCCTGCAGATCCCGAGCGACGGCACCCAGCGCGCCCTCCGTACCGTCCTCGACCAACTCGACTCCGCCGGCATCGAGGCCGACGAACTCACCGTGCACACCCCTGACCTCGACGACGTCTTCTTCGCTCTCACCGGCACCGACCAGACCCCCAAGGAGAACGTCCGATGAGCTCCCTCGCCCTCGCCGTCCGCGACTCGTCCACGATGCTGCGCCGCAACCTGCTGCACGCGCGCCGCTACCCCTCCCTCACCCTCAACCTGCTGCTCACCCCGATCATGCTGCTGCTGCTGTTCGTCTACATCTTCGGCGACGTGATGAGCGCGGGCATGGGCGGTGGCGGCGCGGACCGCGCCGAGTACATCGCGTACCTCGTCCCGGGCATCCTGCTGATGACCATCGGCGGCACCCTGGTCGGCACCGCGGTCTCCGTCTCCAACGACATGACCGAGGGCATCATTGCCCGGTTCCGCACGATGGCGATCCACCGTCCCTCCGTGCTCATCGGACACGTCGTCGGCAGCGTGCTGCAGGCACTCATCAGTGTGGTCCTGGTCGGGGCCGTCGGCGTGGCGATCGGCTTCCGCTCCACGGACGCCACCGCCCTGGAGTGGCTGGCGGCGTTCGGGCTGCTCGCGCTGTTCGCCCTGGCGTTCACCTGGATCGCGGTCGGGATGGGCATGGTCAGCCCGAGCGCCGAGGCGGCCAGCAACAACGCGCTGCCGCTGATCTTCCTGCCGCTCATCTCCAGCGCCTTCGTCCCGGTCGACGCGATGCCCGGCTGGTTCCAGCCGATCGCCGAGTACCAGCCGTTCACCCCCGCCATCGAGACGCTGCGCGGGCTGCTGCTCGGCACCGAGATCGGCAACAACTGGTGGATCACCATCGTCTGGTGCCTGGGCCTGGCAGCACTCGGTTACCGCTGGTCGAAGGCGGTGTTCAACCGCGACCCGAAGTGACCGGGCCTTCCCCAACTCGCCCCGCCCCAGGGCGGCGTACGCCGACACCACGTCGGCCCGCGCCGCCCCGTCGGCGTTCCCGGCCCGGGCCCTAAGCCCGTACGCCGGTGATCTCGGCGAACGCGGCCGTCCCCGAGTAACCGATCAGGAAGCCGATCAGCAGCCCGCCCCAGAAGTCCTCGACGGTGACGAACGACTGCGCCTCGGACTTCCGCGCCGCGAAGACGATCGCCGCGCCACTGAGGATCACGGCGAGGACGAGCGAACCGATGGCGGTGCCGACTCCAGCCTGCCGAGTTCCCCGACGATGCGGTCCTGCTCCGCGTGGTCCGCGGCGCCGAGCTGCGTCAGCTCCCGTTCGAGCGAGGCTCGTTCGGTGTCCCGCCGCCGGATAGCCGCCCGCAACGCCTCGGAGTCCGGCTTGGCGGCGTCGGCAGGCTGCTCCGACTCCGGTGCGCACCAAGACGGTTGGGTGGGCAGGCTCAGCTCGACCGAGTCGATCCACACCGGCGCCGCGAACGGGTTCTGGGACGGTTCCGGCAGAGGAGTGGCCACCCGTTCAGGCTAGCGCCGGGTCCAACTGCCGGCGGCTGCAACGGAGAACAGCCGTGGCGTACGGCGCTCAGACTGTCAGCTCCGTCCGGACGGGTGCGCCGGGGGAGTGGTCGTGCCGGAGGTACCACTCGGTGCCGAGGAGTCGTTGCTGTTCGGTGGGGGTGAGGGCGGCCAGCCGGCCCGGCAGGGCGCCGCGTGCCACCTCGGTACGGTGGGCCAGCACGGCGCCGATCTTCTGCTCCAGCCAGGGGCCGACGTCCACCGCTGCGGCGATCTGCTGGTCCGGGACGCTGTACAGGACCCTGCCCGGCCGGACCAGCCCGCCGCCCAACTCCCTGGCCGCCGAGTGCGGGTGGGTTGTCAGATAGAGGGCCCCGGGCGCCCAGGGATCACCGGCCTCCGGGTAGAGCAGGCCGAGCCCGGCAGCCTGGACGGCGAGTACGGTCACCCGGTGCGTCTGCACGTGGTCCGGGTGGCCGGTCAACCCGCCGTACGCGTCGTGGGTGACCACGACCTCCGGGCGGAACTCCCGGATCTGGACGACCAGTTGGCGTACCGCCTGGTCGAGCGGCGCGTCACACCAGCGCACCTGCCCAGGAGCCGACCACGGAGCACGGGCGTCGGCGTAGCCGAGCAGCCGGGGCCCGTCGGCACCGAGGATCCGCAGAGCCTCGGCCAACTCCCCGGCCCGTACGGTCTCCGGCCCCCAGGTCGCCGTCACCACGGCGGTCCTGGCTCCGGCGGCCGCGTGGCGGGCGAGAACCCCGCCGGCCGTCAGTGATTCGTCGTCGGGGTGGGCGAACACGCCCAGCAGGCTGGGAAGTTCATCTGATGACGGGGCGTCGGGTCGGTGGGGTGTGCGGGGTGCCGCAGGTGGAGTCTCCATGGGTACCGATATTGGGGCACTCCCGGGCCAGGGGCCAGGTCAGCTGGGGTCGGTCTCGTTCTCGTACGCGTTCTCGGTCCACGGGCGGAGCTTCTCCGGGTTGCGGACCGCCCAGATGCCGGTGATGCGGTCGTCGGTGAGGCTGAACGCGGCCACGGTCACGGTGACACCGGCCAGTTGGGCGACCAGACCGGGCCGGCCGTTGACCGTCCGCTCCAGGAGCGTCAGGCCGGGGGCGATGTCGGCGATGTGGATCAGGTACTGGGCGATGAGCGCGCTGCCCTCGACCGGACGCAGGACGGTGCCGACCATGCCGCCGCCGTCGGCGGTCATCGTGGCGTCGGGGTCGAGGAGGTCGACCAGGGCCCTGATGTCCTTGGCCTCCCACGCGGTCTTGAACTGCCGTACCAGAGCGGCCTGTCCGGTCAGCGGAGCCTCCGGGGTCCGGGCGTCGCGGACCCGCCGACGGGCCGAGGTCGCCAGCTGGCGGCAGGCCGCGGGGGTCCGGCCGACGATGTCGGCGATCTCGGGGAAGGGGTACCGGAAGACGTCGTGCAGGATGAACGCCACGCGTTCGGCCGGCGTCATCGACTCCAGGACGACGAGGAAGGCCATGTTCACCGACTCGTCCAGGGTGATCCGGTCGGCGGGATCATCAGCCGAAGAACCGCCGCCCGCCGGCCCGCCGAACCACTCCGTACGGTCGGGCAGCGGCTCGGGTATCCAGGCGCCGACGTAGCGTTCGCGCCGGGCCCGCGCGGAGCCGAGCACGTCCAGGCAGATCCGGCCGGCCACCGTGGTCAGCCAGGCGCCGGGCGAGGCGATGGCTGCCTGCCGGGACGGCGACATCGCGTACCAGCGGGTGTAGGTCTCCTGCACGGCGTCCTCGGCCTCGGCGAGTGAACCGAGCAGCCGGTAGGCGAGATTGGTCAGGTGGCCCCGCTCGCCGACGACCGCGCTCAGGACCGCTTCGGACCGGCGGTCGTGTACTGCCTCGGACGTACTCATGGCTGCGACCGCTCCCCGATTTCTGCTCGCCGACGTCCGACCCCGGCAGCTCGCCGCACAGTTCGCGGGCCCACGTCGTCGGACTACCGAGACACTACCGATCACCGTCGTGAGGCGGACGGGAGGGACCACATGATGGCCGCACGGACCACGGCAGCACTCGGCAGGCCGACTTCCTGCGGGTCGGGATCGCCCTGCAGACCCTGACGGTCATGCGCCAGGCCGCCAGCGCCGGACTGCTGCTGTCCATCTCCTACGGCGAGGCGCCGCACCGCGCCGGAGCGCGGGTGATGTACGGCGCCTCGATGCTGTACGTGCTCGCCGCGATCCTGGTGTGGAAGCCGGGCGGCGGCTCGCCCCGGCACATCCTGGGCCAACCGACCAAATGAGGCTGGTCAGACCGACAYWRTGTCGGTCCTGGTCAGGGCTGCGCGGACGCTGTCCCGTGGATCCACTGACGTGAGGCCTACCGCCGGTGACTTCGCGCCCGTGCCTCACGTCGGGAGCACGGGCGCTGCTGCCGGTTGTCAGTTGAGGGCGGCCCAGTTCTGGGTGTTGGCGGTGGCGGCCGGGTTGGCGGTGACGGCGGCGCCGGGGGTGACGGCGGTGCTGTCGAGGGTGTATCCGGTGGCCGGGTTGGTGATCGTGTAGGTGCCGCTGCTGTTCTGGGTGACCTTCCACTCCTGCCCGGGGTTGGAGGAGTTGACGGCCCGCAGGACGGCCTGGCCGCCGGCGCTGTTGGGTGCGGTCAGCACGAGCGCGTCCGGGCAGCCGTCGATGAGCCTCACGGCGCCGTTCGGAATCGTCCGGAGCGTCCACCGCTGCTTGGTGCGGGTGGTGTCGTAGGTGGCGAGGACGGCGGGGGAGCTGCCAGAGGCGCCGCACTGGTCGGAGCGTTCCAGGGCCAGGCCGCCGCCGTTGGTGAGGACGTGGGTGCGGCCGTCGTCCACGAGCGTGGGGCCGTAGTTGATGGCGTGGGCGGCCAGCGTGGTGAGTGCGCTACCGGTGGTGGACAGGGCGGGGTTGGCGGTGGGCCGTCCGGTCTTGAAGTAGTCGGCGAAGGTGGCGGGCTTGCGCGCGGTCATCACGTTGATCGTGCGGTCCCAGCCGCCGTCGACGTTGTTCCACAGGTCCAGCAGCGCGCCGTCCACGTTGCCCTGGACCTGGTCCCCGGTGTGCCAGCCGGTGGTGTAGGTGAAGTTCTGGCTGCTGCCGTCGGACCACACGTAGCGGTAGTCCTTCAGGAGGTAGGCGGCCACGGAGTCGGCGAAGCCCTCGGTCCAGGAACAGCTGCCGGAGCTGGCCTTGTCGATGAAGTGCGGGTTGCAGCCGGCGACCGCGGGGAACTGCCCGTCGTAGAGCCGGTGCTGGAAGAAGTGGCCGGCCTCGTGGAGCACGGTGTGCTCGGAGTCGGGGTCGCCGGCGGCGAGGTGGACGGTGTTGGCCAGGTCGTAGTACGGGCCGTCGGCCGAGTTGGCGGTCCACCTGATGTTGAGCTCGGTGCAGGCGTCGCTGTTCGCCTCGTGGGTGGACCAGCAGTCACTGACGGGGTTGTTGCGCGCCCACCACAGCAGGTTGACGGTGTCGAAGGCGTGCCAGGCCCTGGCGTTGGTTGCTTTGAGGGTGCCCAGGTCGGCGCTGGCGGCAAGGTCCGTCCTGGTGGGCGAGTCGAACGTGTACACGGCGCCGTTGCCGTCACTGACCTTCCACAGCTTGGTGCTCTCGGTGCTGAACCGCACCCACAGGCTGCTCATCGACGTGGTGGTGGGGGTGTAGCAGAGGTTGAAGCCGCCGTCGGCGACGGCGGTGTACTGGTAGTCGGCGGTGAGCTGGCGTGGGGCGTCGGTGGACTTCTCCTTGCCCCACAGCTGGATGTTCGCGTTGCGGACCGGCTTGGTCAACGTGGGCTTGCCCCGGCCGGCTTCAGCGGACTGGTAGTCGTACTGGAGCTTGCCGCTCAGGCAGATGGGGGACACGGCTGCAGCGCTGGACGCCGTCAGCGGAACGGCGCCGACGGCGACGAGCAAGGTGGTGCTCAGGGCGGCGAAGCCGCGAGGCAGCCGAATTCCGATAGCCACAGGGGTCCTCTCAGAAGGGGGTGGTTCAAGGTCCTGCCGGTGCGGGCCGAAGGCATGCGATCAGGCCGGCCGGTCACGAGCGCGACGAAACGCCGGGCCAGCGGGTGACGTTGCCAAGTCGCCCTGGACTACCGGCGTTTCGATGCGGGTCCAGTTTTCCACCGGCGAGTCCCAGCACATGACCCGTTGCGGTCCGTGCGGCGGGCTCTCACCGGCGGAGCCGTTGCCAGCACTGGCCGGCCTATGCCTGTGGCACGGTGCGTTTCACCCGTTCGGGGCACGGCACGAGTTGCCACTGACGCGCGCCTTCCGCGGCGATCGGGCCCCTGCGGTCCGCGGGGCCCTCGCGGCCGGGCGCGAGCGCCTTGTCGCGCACCAGCCGGCGCTCCATCTGCCCCTGGGCGTCCTGATGTTCGGCCTGAGCCTGCTGGCGCTGGGCGGGGTGACCCGCTTGCCGGAGCGCGCGGCAGCTCAGGAGGTGGCGACCGGGAGCCGCGCAGCCCGGTGAGCCGAAGTCGGCAGCCAGGTCAGCGCCTGCGGGCGACCGTCACCCCGTCGCGCAGGGGCAGCATGACCGCCTCCACCCGGGGGTCGGCCGCAACGAAGGCGTTGAGCTCGCGGACCGCCCTGTGGTCCGCGCCGTCGAAGGCCGGGTCGAGGACGCGGCCGCCGAGGAAGACGTTGTCCAGCACGATCAGGCCGCCCGGGCGGAGCCGGGGGACGAGCTCCTCGTAGTAGGCGGGATAGCCGGCCTTGTCGGCGTCCACGAAGGCGAGGTCGAGCTCGGGTTCGGCCGGCAGGGCGCGCAGGGTCTGCAGGGCGGGGGCGATCACCAGGTCGATCCGGTCCGCGACGCCGGCCCGCTCCCAGTGGCGGCGGGCGATCGAGCCCCACTCCTCGTTGACGTCGCAGGCCAGCAGGCGGCCGCCGTCGGCCAGGCCGCGGGCGATGCAGAGCGAGGAGTACCCGGTGAAGACCCCGACCTCGACGGCACGGCGGGCGCCGACCAGCCGGGTCAGCATGGTCAGGAACGCGCCCTCGTCGTGCGAGACCTGCATCCGGGAGGCCCCGCCGGTGAGGGTCCGGGTCTCGGCCTCGAGATCGCGCAGCACCTGGTCGGCGGGGGTGCAGTGGGCGAGCACGTACTCGGCGGCCACGGGGTGGGTGGTCTCCACGCTGTCCCCGTCGTACGGGCTGCTCCACTCGATGACCGAGGGCCCGTCCAGCTGCCGGGTGACGGTGCGTCGGATCTCCTCCAGGGAGCCGAGGTCGGGGGCGGTGGCGGTCAGCTCCAGGGCGTCGGCCGTGACCGTGAACGTGCAGGTGCCACCGGCCGGCCCGAGCCCGTCCACGGTGAGGGTGGCGCGGAGGAGGTCGGCCTGGTCGGTGGCGATCCGGGCGGTGGAGATGGGCACGGTGCTTCCCTTCGGAGGAGAGATAAGCGTCGAGAAATGCAGACGCTTTTGATGCGAGCAGTCTGCGGCCCGGCGAGCCTGGTTGTCAAAGCGTTGGGTTCCATGGACACTTTGCGCATGGAACGCCCCGAGGACGACGAGCCGCTGGTGCTGGACTCTCCCGCGCACTTCAAAGCGCTCGGCCACCCCGCCCGCCACCGGATGGTCAACGCGCTGCGCCAACGCCCGGCCACCCTGCGGCAGTTGGCCGAGGCCACGGGCCTTGCCAAGGGCACCGTCAGCCACCACGTCCGCGTCCTCCAGGAGGCCGGACTGGTCCGGATCGCCGAGACTCGGCAGGTGCGGGGTGGCACCGAGCAGTACTTCGCCCTGGTCAGCCGTGGCTTCCGACTCCCCGAGGACCAGGGCGGCGGTGCCCGCTTCCTGGTGGAGGCCGCCCTCGCCGAGATGCTGCCCGAGCAGGACGACACCACCCACACCCGCCTCAGCCACCTCTGGCTCACCCCCGAGCAGGCCCGCGACCTCGCCCGGTCGATCGAGACCAGCGCCCCGCACCCTGCCCAGGACCCGGCCCACGGCGAGCCCTTCGGGCTGCTCGTCAGCCTCTACCGCGCTGACATCCCCCGCCTCGCCACGGACGGCGGCTGACGGAACACCGACAGAAAGTCCTACCCGGGTGCAACCGAACGCCCGCCCGGAACGTGCAGGAGGTGAGCCCGCCTGTGCAGCGGGCCGTCCACCGTCCCGGGAGCCCTCTTTGAAGAAGCGTCATCTCGCCGCCGCCACCGCCCTGGCCTGCGCGGCCCTCGCGCTGACCGCCTGCAGTTCCGCCAAGACCCCGGTGGCGGCCGGTGACTCCAAGGCCTCCGCCACCGCGCCCGCGGCCGGCAGCAGTGCGAGCCCCGGCGGCGGCCCGACCACCTCGACGCCCGGCTCGACCGGCACACCCGCGGCCGAACCCTGCGGCGGCTCGGAGAAGGAGAGCGACGTCACCGGCGTGCTCACCAACCTGGACAAGAGCGCCTCCCCGCGATGGTCCGGCGTCATCAAGCTCACGAACGTCTCCAAGAAGCCGTGCAAGCTGTACGGCCCGGCCGACGTGCGCACCGACGGGGCGGGCACCTTCACCAAGCTGGTCACCGGCGTGCTGGGCGATGTGCAGTTCGTCACCGACCCGGCAAAGGCGACCGTGCTCCAGCCGGGCGAGTCGCTCTACCAGGCGGTCAGCTGGCTCTCCTCCCCGCCGACCGCGCCCAACGCCGCCTGCACCACTGGCAACCAGCTGGCCCTGTACCGGAACGAGGGCGCGATCATCGTCTCCGTCCCGGTCAAGGACGCCCGCTTCTGCCCGGCCAAGGACATCGGCTCCCCGCAGGTCGTGATCGGTGCCCAACTGGCCGTCGAGGCCCAGGCCACGGCCCAGCTCCAAGTCTTCAGCACAAAGAAGTGACGTAGCAGCGAGCCGTTTACGACAACAGCCGGTGCGGCCCGACCGTCCACCCGAGCAGGCGGTGCGCGGTGCCGCCCTCGGCGGTGCCGTCGTCCTCGAACTCCCCGCCGGCGGCGACCAGGACCAGCCCGGTCACCGCCGGGGTGAGCCGGGTCGGGTGGTCCGCGATGAACGAGTCGATGGCCGCCTCGCGGGCTTGCGGTGCGCAGAGCGACAGGTGGAACAGCGTCTGCCGCCAGGCGAAGGCCGCGTTCTTCACGGTGGCCAGCGGGCGCGGGAGTTGCCCGGCCCGGGTCACCAGCCGGCAGGTGGTGTCGAAGGCGCGCCGGGCCAGCACCTCCCACCCGTCGGCGGGGGTGATCCCGACGGCCCCGACCAGGGTGGCCAGGTTTGTGGGTGGTGAGGATCTGGGCCTGCTCGATGACTGTGCCGTTGCCCGCCACCGACCAGGAGGACGCGGGGCGGCCCGCCCGCTGTCCGCACAGGGCGGAGAATCCGGACGAGGTGGCGGAGCGGCGGCCGCGTACCGACTCGTCCGCGGGCATCGCGCGCACGGCCGCGTAGTCGATGCCGAAGTACCGCTCGTAGAGCGTCCCTTCGAGCAGGTCGGCGGCGACCTTGGCAGCTGCCAGGTACTTCGGGGTGAAGCTGCCCATGAAGATGTCGGCGGCCAGCTCCTCCACGAACGGCACGCCGAGGTCGGCCCGCCGGGCCAGCGCCGCGAGCTCGCTCACCAGCGGGTTGGGCAGGATGGTGCCGGGAAAGGCATTGACCGCCAAGCCGCCCAGCCGCCGCAGCAGGGCGAGTTCACGCCCGCCCGCGTCACCGCCGGTACCCCGGTGCGGCTCGATCGCCCGTACCCAGGGCAGTTCCCCGGCCCGTACCTGGTGCGCGTGGTCGAGCAGCAGCAGCGAGCGCCGTCCGGCGAACGCCCGGTGGTGGGCCGCCGCCAGGGCGCCGAGCGCGTGGTCCCGGTGCGCGTCCGCCTCGGCTGCGGCGGCCAACTGCGTTGCCAGCCCGGCCAGTACCTCGGCCGACTGCACCAGACCACGGTCGATCAACGTCTCGACCGGGGCGCTGGTGGCGGCCAGTACCGGCCTGTGCAGCGCGGACGGGAACGCGGTGCCGACCGGGATACCGCCGGCCCGGCCATCGGTCGGTCCTGTCACGGCGAGCAGGGCCGCCGGATCGGCCAGTCCGTCGGACCGGGGCAGGTCGGCGAGCCGGGCCAGCAGCACCTGGGCCAGCGCGTGGTGGGACGGCCGGGCGGCCTGCTCGGCCTGTATCCGGCGCAGCGCCGTGTGCTGCTCGGAGCCGGGCAGACCGCGCCGCTGCACCATCGACTCGACCGCGCACCGCAGCAGTCCGGCCGTCCGCGCGGGCAACTCCGCCCCGGCGACGGTCAGTTCCAGTGCGGAGCGGAGCACGCCGAGGTTCTTCCGGGGATTGCGGTGCTTGCCGCAGAGCGGGTGCTCGGCGGCCAACAGGCGGTACCGGCCCAGGAGTTCGGCCCCCTGCTGGTGCCAGTGCGGACCCGGGTCGTGGCTGCCCACCCGGCCGGTCGGCCTGGCGGTCTCCAGCCAGTGCGCCAGCAGCTCGTCGGAGAACGGCAGCCAGACCGTCATCGCCTCGCGTTGGGTCTCCACCGAGCGGTTCGGGCCGCGTCGCTCCAGGGCGGCCATGGTGTCCCCGACGGTCTGCCGGTGCACGGCGTCGGTCCCGGGCGGCGGGCCGTCGCCGGTCGGCGGGGTGAACCGCAGCCGGGCCGCGAACGGCGCCAGTACGGCGACCAGTTCGACGGCGGCGTCCTGCTCACCGGCCCGGACCAGCCAGGCCACCGTGAGCAGCGCGGCCTCCTCCGGCACCGTCACCCGGTAACGCCCGCTGTCCAGCAGCTCCCAGAGTCGGGCCAGCCCGGCCTCGGTGAGCGAGTGCGCGAACAGTTCGGCCCGGTCCGCCGGGATGGCGGCCGCCCGGCAGGCCTCGGCCTCGTACGGCTGGAGCGGTCCCTCGGCGCAGGCCCGGCCGCTGGCGAATCCGCCCTGCAGTACCTCCGGGGTGACCCAGGCGGGCAGACCGGCCACCGGGGTCCGGCTTCCGATCCGCAGGCTGCCGTCCTTCATGCCGGCCAGGGTCGCCCGCCACCGGTCGAGGCGGTCTTCCGCCCGCGAGCGGGTGGCGGCGTCGGGGTGGGAGAGCGCGGTCACGAAGGCCCGGGCCAACTGCCCGTGGGCGTAGCCGGCGGAGACGGTGCCGGTCGGGTGCTGCTGATCAGCGTTGATGTCCATGGCCGACATGGCGGGTCCTGCCCCCGCGCCCTCCGGATCCCGAGTCCGGTGCTCTTGCTGACTGAGCTACACGCCGCTGCCCGGCACCCTACGGAGCGGCCCCGGGAGTGGGCAACGCGATATCTCCGGGGACGACCGGGCCGGGCTCGGCCCTATCCGGCCTCACTCGTGCGGAAGGTGCGTCGGTAGGCAGCGGGTGTGGTGCGCAGGGCCTCGTGGAAGCGCCTGCGCAGATTGACGGCCGAGGAGAGGCCGACGCGGTGCGCGATGGTCTCCACGGGCAGGTCGGTCTCCTCCAGCAGCGCCCGGGTGGCGGCGAGCCGCCGGTCCAGCAGCCAGCGACCGGGGCTGATGCCCAACTGCTCGGTGAAGCGCCGGGTCAGCGTGCGGGCCGAGACCTGGGAGTGCGCCGCCATCTCGGCGACGCTGACCGGCTGGTCCAGCCGGGCGCCCAGCCACTCCAGCAGCGGGGCCAGTGAGTCGGCGACCGGTCCTGAGGTGGGCAGTTCGGCGTACTGCAGCTGGCAGCCCTCGCGGTGCGGCGGCATCAGCATCTGACGGGCCGTCCGCATCGCGTACGCGGCGCCGTGATCGGTGCGCACCAGGTGCAGGCAGAGGTCCACACCGGCCGCCGACCCGGCGCTGGTGGCGACGTCGCCGTGGTCCACGTAGAGCACCGCGGGGTCGACCAGGACCTGCGGGAACCGGGCGGCCAGCTCGGCGGCCTGCGCCCAGTGGGTGGCGGACCGCCGCCCGTCCAGCAGTCCGGCGGCAGCGGGTACGAAGGCACCCGAGCAGATGCTGACGATCCGGGCGCCGCGCCGGTGCGCCCGGCGGACCGCCTCGACGACCGCCGCCGACACCTCGGTGCCGGGAGCCTGCTGCCAGCCGGGGACCACCACCGTGTCCGCGCGCTCCAGCGCTTCCAGCCCGGCTGTCACCAGCAGGTCGTAACCGGACTGGGTACGCACCGGGCCCGGGTGTTCGGTGCAGACCTCGAACGCGTAGCGGGCGGGTGTCGCCAGGCCGTGGTCGCCGAACACCTCGGTCGCGCAGGCCAGCGGGAAGGTCGACTGCGGCGGCTGCAACAGGGCCACCACCCGGTGCGGCGGTGGGGACTTCGGCAGCGAACGAGGCGTCATGGCGCGAAAGTACCCCATCATGTCGTTCAGGACACTGGGACGGCCAAGTGGTCCGGACCAGGATCTGATCCTGTGACCACGACGCATGCTCGGATCCGGACCGTTCCGCCCACCGCCCGTCCCCCGCTGTGGGACCGGCGCTTCACCCTCTTCTTCACGGCCCGCACGGTCTCGCTGCTCGGCGACGCGATGATGCCGGTCGCCGCCGCGCTCGCGGTCGGAGCGCTCTACGGGATCTCCGGGGTCGGCGTCGTCCTCGGCACCTGGACCGGGACGTTCGTCCTCCTGGTCCTGTTCGGCGGAGCCTTCGCCGACCGGTTCGGTGCGCGTCGGATGATGGTCGGCGCGGATCTCGCCCGGGTGCTCACCCAGGGGGTGCTGGCCGCCGCGTTCTTCGCCGGGCCGCCGCCGTTCTGGCTGTTGGTGACCACGGCCGCGTTGGCGGGTGCGGCCGTCGCGATGTTCCTGCCGGGGGCGAACGGGATGGTCCCGTCGGTCGCCCGTGAGCCACAGCGCGCCAACGCCACGCTCAAGGTGGCCGACGCGATCGCCCAGCTGCTCGGCCCGGCCCTGGCGGGGTTGCTGATCGCGCTCACCGGCGCCGGGGCCGTGTACGCGATCGACGCCGGCACCTTCGCGCTCAGTGCCCTCTGCCTGGCGCTCGTCCGGGTCGCCCCCGTCGGCGCACCGACCGGCATCAACTCCATTCACCCGAAGCATAGTTCACTCCGTCGCGAGCTGCGTCAGGGTTGGCTGGAGTTCCGCGCCCGCACCTGGATGTGGGCGGTGATCCTGATCTGGGTGGGCTTCGGCGTGCTGCTCTTCGGCCCGCTGGTGCCGCTGGGCTCGTCGCTGGTCGGCGCTCGGCTCGGCTCGAACGCCTATGGCCTGACGGTCTCCTTCCTCGGCCTGGGAACGGTGCTCGGTGGCCTGCTGGCGATGCGGCTGCGTCCGGCCCGGCCGCTGGCCGCCGGCGCGGCGGCGATGATGCTCTACACCGTGCTGCCGCTCGGCCTGGCGCTGGGCGCCGACCTGCCGGTGCTGCTGGCGGGCCACCTCGTCGGCGGCGGCGGGTTGGCGTTCTGGTCGGTGATGTGGGCCACCAGCGTGCAGACCCACACCCCGGCCGCGACACTCAACCGGGTCTCCGCGTACGAGCTGGCCGGCTCGGTGTCCGGCATCGCACTCGGCCAGCTGCTGGCGGGGCCCGCCCTCGCGCTGGCCGCCCCGGAACGGCTGCTGCTGATCTCGGCGGGCGCCTGCCTGGCCGGCTGCCTGGCACTGCTCGCGATCCCGGCGGTCCGCACGCTGCGCCGCGCCGGGCCGAACTCATTCTGAACGATCAGTTGGAGCACCGTGTTCTCGAGCGGACCGGCGACGAGCCGTGCGGGCGGGTGCGCCGGGTACGGGCAGCAGCGTGCGCAGCACCAGTTCGACCTGGACCCGGGCGGCTCCGGCCAGCCGGAGTGCGGCGACGACCTCGCGGAGTTCCTGCGGGTCCACGCAGGCCAGGTGCAGCTCAAGGTCGGCGTCACCGGCCAGGGCCAGGCCCCACTGGATGGCGGGGATCCGGGTAGCCAACTGCTCGAAGTCCGGTACGGCCGGCCCGCATTTCACCCGTGCCACCGCCCGCAGGGGCCTGGGCGCGGCCGGGTGGGCGGGCGAGGTGACCAGCCGCMGGCCGGGCCCCGGCGAGGCGGCGGTCACCACTGCTGCTGGAGCGTACGGAGGGCTGAGGTGTCGACCGCCCGGTCCGGCGCGACGGGTGGGGCGACCAGCTGAGGGTCGATCACCAGGACGGTGGCGCCGAGTGGTTCGGCGAGCGCGCGCAGTGCGGGCTCGGCCAGCGGCACCGAGCGCTGGCCGGCGCCGAGCAGGGCGGTCACCCGGGCGGGGCAGCTGAAGGCGACGGCGCAGCGGCTGCCGTCCCGCTGCGTGAACATCCGCAGCGCATAGCCCGTCCCGGTGGACCGGACGGGGACGTGCAGCAGGGTGCGAGGTTCGGCGGGCTCCTGGGGAGCCGGGTCGGTACTGGTCACGACGTGCACTCCTAGGGGACGGACGGCGAAGCGCGGCGGGTCGTGGTGCGACTCGGGCGACGGTTGGAGAGGTCTCCGACGCTAGCCGGATCATGCGGGCGGCAGCCGTTCCTGACGGTTCG
Organism: Kitasatospora sp. P5_F3; assembly: GCF_054049135.1. Taxonomy (NCBI): domain Bacteria; kingdom Bacillati; phylum Actinomycetota; class Actinomycetes; order Kitasatosporales; family Streptomycetaceae; genus Kitasatospora; species Kitasatospora sp. P5_F3. Next base: position 30,091 of record NZ_JBFUMY010000076.1, read on the forward strand.
TTGACTGGCCGGGGCCGACTCCTGACAGGCCCTTGACGCCACCATGCTCCGGGCGGGTGAACCGAGGGGCCGGCGGGACCGCAGCGTCAGGGCTGCGTCAAGCCCGCCTGGCGCTCCGTCAGGAACTCGTCAGGGTCGGCGGACGACCGGCGCAACACCCTGTTGGCTGGGCCCGCCCATGCCGGTCGCCCGTGTGCCGGCCCACCTGCAGAAGGTCAGCCGCATGCCTCCCCTGGCTCCTGAGAAGGACCCCGTCACCGCACCGTCGCCCGCCCGTCCGGTGGACCGTCCGGTGGACCGTCAACACCGGTCCACCAGCGCCCTGTTCGACCCGAAGCAGCTTGTCACCGCCTTCCCGGAGGCAGTGCGCAAGCTGCACCCCCGGGTGATGGTGAGGAACCCGGTGATGTTCGTGGTCGAGGTCGGCTCGGCCCTGACCACGCTGTCGGCGGTCCTCTCACCCAGCGTCTTCGCCTGGCTGATCAGCCTCTGGCTCTGGCTGACGGTGGTGTTCGCCAACCTGGCCGAGGCGGTGGCGGAGGGCCGGGGCAAGGCACAGGCCGAGTCGCTGCGCAAGGCCAGGACCGGGACGGTGGCCCGGCGGATCGACCGGTGGCGGGTCGGCTTCGAGGACTTCCGGGAGGAGCGGGTGCCGGCCGAGCAACTGCTGCTGCACGACTTCGTGGTGGTGGAGGCGGGGGAGACGATCCCCGGCGACGGTGACGTGGTGGACGGCATCGCGGCCGTCGACGAGTCGGCCATCACGGGGGAGTCGGCCCCGGTGATCCGGGAGGCCGGCGGGGACCGCTGCGCCGTCACCGGCGGTACCAGGGTGCTGTCCGACCGGATCGTGGTGCGGATCACCTCCAAGCCGGGGCTGACCTTCATCGACCGGATGATCGCGCTGGTCGAGGGCGCCGAGCGGAAGAAGACCCCGAACGAGATCGCCCTCAACCTGCTGTTGGCCTCGCTCACCGTGGTCTTCATCCTCAGCGTGGTGACCCTCCAGCCGATGGCCGTCTTCGCCGGGGCCGAGCAGAGCACCACCGTGCTGGTGGCCCTCATGGTGGCCCTGATCCCGACCACCATCGGCGCGTTGCTGTCCGCGATCGGCATCGCGGGCATGGACCGGCTGGTGCAGCGCAACGTCCTGGCGATGTCGGGGCGCGCGGTCGAGGCGGCCGGGGACGTGGATGTCCTGCTGCTGGACAAGACCGGCACCATCACCTTCGGCAACCGCCAGGCAGTGCGTTTCGTGGCGCTGGCCGGGGTGACGGGTGGTCAGATCGCCGAGGCGGCCCAGCTGTCGAGCCTCGCCGACGAGACTCCGGAGGGTCGCTCGGTGGTGGTGCTGGCCAAGGAGCGGTACGGGCTGCGCGAGCGGGCGCCGGGCGAGCTCGGGCGGATGGAGTTCGTCGCGTTCAGTGCGCAGACCCGGATGAGCGGTGTCGACCTGACCTGGCCGGACGGCACCGTCATCCTGGTACGCAAGGGGGCGGCGGCAGCGGTCTCGGCCTGGGTGCACGAGCGCGGCGGCCAGGTGCCGCAGCAGGCTTTCGACGTGGTCCAGGTGATCGCCTCGGGTGGCGGGACGCCGCTGCTGGTGGCCGTCCACGACCGGCACGGTGCCCGGGTGCTGGGCGTCATCCAGCTCAAGGACATCGTGAAGGACGGCATCCGGCAACGCTTCGAGGAGCTGCGCCGGATGGGCATTCGCACCGTCATGGTCACCGGTGACAACCCGCTGACCGCCAGGGCGATCGCCGACGAGGCGGGGGTGGACGACTTCCTCGCCGAGGCCACCCCCGAGGACAAGCTCGCCCTGATCCGGGCCGAGCAGGAAGGCGGGAAGCTGGTCGCGATGACCGGTGACGGCACCAACGACGCACCGGCGCTGGCGCAGGCCGACGTCGGGGTGGCGATGAACACCGGAACCTCGGCCGCGAAGGAGGCCGGCAACATGGTGGACCTGGACTCCAACCCCACCAAGCTGATCGAGATCGTCGCAATCGGCAAGCAACTGCTGATCACCCGTGGGGCGTTGACCACCTTCTCGATCGCCAACGACGTCGCCAAGTACTTCGCGATCATTCCCGCGATGTTCGCGGCCGCCTACCCGGGGCTGGACCACCTCAACATCATGGGCCTGCACAGCCCGACCTCGGCGATCACCTCGGCGGTCATCTTCAACGCGCTGATCATCGTCGTGCTGATCCCGCTGGCCCTGCGCGGAGTGCGCTACAAGCCCGCCTCGGCCTCCGACCTGCTGGGCCGCAACCTTCGGGTCTACGGCCTCGGCGGACTGGTGCTGCCCTTCCTCGGCATCAAACTCATCGACCTCCTGGTCCAGTTCGTCCCCGGCCTGTGACCGACCCCGTCAGAGACGCGTTGGGAACCCCGCTCCCGCCGTCAGGAAGCCGTCAACGGTCGGCCGAACCGGCCGCACAGGGGCTTGGCTGGGGCGACCAACCGAACGGAACAGGGGCGAACATGACGGACGGGCACAGCATCGACCAGCACCGGGCACGCCGGATCGTGGTCGGCGTCAGCGGATCGCTCGGCAGTCTGGCCGCGTTGCACCGCGCGGTGGAGGAGGGCCGCCGGACCGACCGCGAGGTGCTGGCCGTGCTGGCCTGGCTCCCGCAGGGCGGCGAGCAGGGCTACCGCCTCGCGCCCTGCCCGCCGCTGCTGGCCGCCTGGCGGGACTGCGCCGAGGCCCGCCTGACCGAGGCCCTCGACGGAGCCTTCGGCGGCGCACCCGCCGACGTCCGGCTGTCCGCCCACGTGGTCCGCGGCGACACCGGCCCGGTCCTGGTGCACGCCGCCGACCGCCCGGACGACCTGCTGGTGCTCGGCGCGGGCAGCGGCAGTTGGCTGCGGCGCGGGCTGCGGCCCTCGGTGACGGCGTACTGCGTCAAGCGCGCGGCCTGCCCGACCCTGGTGGTGCCCCAGCCCACCCTCCAACGCGAGCTGGAGGCCCTGCACCGCCGGAACCTCTGGCACCTGCCGAGCGCTCCGGCACCGGTCAACTGATGGACAGCGGACCGGATTTGACCCGCCAGGTGGCGGAGCGTCTGCCGGTGGGCATGGCGGGCTCCCTTGCCCTGACCGGCTCAGCCGCACTGGTGCCCGTGCTGGCCGTGCTGGGGGAGCTGCGCGACACCTGGTTCGCGCTGGGGGCCTTCGCGGTGCTGTGTGCCGCGCTCGGTGCGGCCTCTCGTCCGCTCGCGGCGCCCCTGGTCGCCGGGGCGGGCTGGCTGTTCTTCAACGGCTTCGTGGTGCACCGCCACGCCACCCTGGCCTGGGGTGGTACGAGCGTCGAAGGCGCCAGGTTCGGCCTGTTCGCCGTCGCCGCGCTGCTGGCCTCGCTGGTCGCCGCCCGGCCCAGCGCGGGCTGACCCGGCGTCTCCTCCGGTATCGGCCGGGAGACCGCCCGGCTGCTCGCCGCGCACGGTGCCCGCACCGAACGGGCGTGTCAACACCACGTCAGGGTGCGGGCGGGTGGCGTCAAGGATGCGTACGGGCCGGTGGACGCGGGGCCGGGCGAGGCCAGGATCAGGGGAGTCCGTTCTCAGCAGGAGGTCCAGAGCCCATGTCCGGTGTCACCCACACCCAGCAGCCGGCCACGGCGGAGCCCCCGGATACCGACGGCTCAGCGGAGCGGCAGCGGGACAAGCTGACCGCACTCGGCGGTCTGGCCGCGCTATCGCTCGACGCGATGGCCTCGGTGGCGTACGGCCCCGAGTCGATCGTGCTGGTGCTGGCGGCCGCAGGCTCGTACGGTCTCGGCTTCACGCTGCCGGTGACGGTCGCCATCGCGGTGCTGCTGGCCGTCCTGGTCGCCTCCTACCGCCAGGTGATCGCGGCGTTCCCGGACGGCGGCGGGTCGTACGCGGTGGCCAAGGCGCATCTCGGCCGCCGTACCGCTCTGACGGCGGCGGCCTCGCTGGTGATCGACTACATCCTGAACGTCGCGGTCTCGGTCACCGCCGGGGTGGCCGCCCTGACTTCGGCCTTCCCCTCCCTCTACGAGCAGCGGGTGTGGCTCTGCCTGGGCGTGCTGGTCCTGGTGACCGCCGTCAACCTGCGCGGGATCGCGGAGTCGGCCCGCTGGTTCATGGCCCCGACCGCCGTGTTCGTCGCCTCGATCCTGGCGATCGTCGTGGTCGGCCTGTTCCGGGACGCCCCCGTGAGCACCGAGGCCGCGGCCGGACACGCCTCCGCGCTGGCCGGCAACGCTACCGCCGTCGGTGCCCTGCTGCTGCTCAAGGCCTTCGCGGCCGGCTGTTCGGCGCTGACCGGGGTGGAGGCGGTGGCCAACGCCGTCCCCTCCTTCCGCACCCCGCGCGCCAAGCGCGCCCAGCACACCGAGGTCGCGCTCGGCGCCCTGCTCGGCGTGATGCTGATCGGGCTGGCCGTGCTGATCGGCCGGTTCCACCTCCAGCCGGTCGAAGGGGTCACCGTGCTGGCCCAGTTGGCGGACGCCTCGCTCGGCCACGGGTTCGGCTTCTATGTGGTGCAGTTCGCCACCGTGGTCCTGCTCGGCCTGGCGGCCAACACCTCCTTCGGCGGGCTGCCGGTGCTGATGCGCCTGCTAGCCCGGGACAACCACCTGCCGCACGTCTTCGCGTTGCGGGCCGACCACCAGGTGCACCGGCACGGGGTGTTGTTCCTGGCGCTGGTCTCGGCCGCGCTGCTGGTCTGCTCCGGCGGCGACGTGAACAGCCTGGTGCCGCTGTTCGCGATCGGGGTCTTCGTCGGCTTCACGATCTGTCAGGTCGGCATGGTCAGGCACTGGCACCGCGAGCAGAACCCGGGCTGGCGCGGAAAGGCCCTGCTGAACGGCTTCGGCGCTCTGCTGACCGGTGTCGCGGCCGTCGTGGTGACGGGCACGAAGTTCACCGAGGGCGCCTGGGGCATCTGCCTCGCCCTGCCGCTGCTGGTCCTGCTCTTCGAACTGATCCACCGCAGCTACGCCAGGATCGGCGCCCGGCTGGAGCTCGGCCGGATCCCCGGACCGGTCACCCGGCAGCGCTCCCTGGTGGTCGTCCCGGTGCACGCCATCACCCGGCTGACCCGTGACGCGCTGAGCGCCGCCGTCTCCCTCGGCGACGAAGTACTGGCCGTCACGGTGGTCCACACCGCGCCCGACCCCGAGGACCGGCAGAGCGCCGAGGCGCTGCGCCGCGACTGGGAACTCTGGCACCCCGGCGTCCCGCTGGTGGAGATCCCCGACGCTCACCGACGGCTCGGCCGCCCGCTGGTCGGCTTCGTCAACGAGCTCGGCTCCGAGCACGCGTACGACCGGATCACCGTCCTGATCCCCGAGGTCGAGCCGGCCCGTCTGTGGGAGCGGGCGCTGCAGAACCAGCGCGGGGCGGTGATCGACCGCGCGCTGCGCCGCCACACGGACGCGGTCGTCTGCCGGCTCAGGCTGCGTATGTAATCACCCGATATAAGTGCTATGCGACATTCGTCCCGGATATCTTGACGATCCCTTAACGCTTGTCCTAACGGGCCCTTGACACTGCCGAAGACCCTGCCCGACCTGCGCAAACAGTGGGTCCGGCGGGGTTTTCGGCCCGCTGCGGCAGATCCCCCCGCGCCTTACGCTCGCCCGTGTGTTCAATCTGCCCCAGGCGCTCAAGCGCCTCGTGATCGGCAAGGCCATGCGCAGCGAGGAGCTGGGCGAGACCCTGCTCCCCAAGCGGCTGGCGCTGCCGATCTTCGCTTCCGACCCGCTCTCCTCGGTGGCCTACGCCACCCAGGAGATCCTGCTGGTGCTCACCGTCGGCGGGACCGCCTTCCTCTACCTGACGCCCTGGATCGCGCTCGCGGTCGTGGCGCTGATGGTGGTCGTGGTGCTGTCGTACCGTCAGGTGGTGCACGCCTACCCGAGCGGTGGCGGCTCCTACGAAGTGGCCTCCAAGAACCTCGGGCCCAACGCCGGCCTGGTGGTGGCCGCCTCGCTGCTGGTCGACTACGTGATGACGGTCGCGGTCTCGGTCGCCTCGGGCGTGGACAACATCATCTCGGCCTTCAACGGCCTCGCCGACTACCGCGTCCTCCTGGCGGTCGGGTTCGTGGCGATTCTGGCTGCGATGAACCTGCGCGGTGTACGGGAGTCCGGCAACGCCTTTGCCGCGCCGACGTACCTCTTCATCGGCGCGATGCTGCTGATGATCGCTACCGGTCTGATCCGGGTGATCTTCGGTGATTCCCCGGTGGCGGAGAGCGCGGCGTACGGGATCACCCCGGAGCACGGCAAGGACACGTTGGCCGGGCTCGGCCTGCTGCTGCTCGGCCTGCGTGCGTTCGCCTCCGGCTGTACGGCGCTGACCGGCGTGGAGGCGATCTCCAACGGGGTGCCCGCCTTCCGGTCCCCGAAGTCGAAGAACGCCGCGTCCACGATGGCGGTCATGGGCATCACCGCGGTCGTGATGTTCGTCGGCGTGACTGCGCTCGCGCTGATCTCGAAGGTTCACTACGTCGACGACGTCTGCCAGCTCACCGGCCTGAGCGGTGACTGCTCCACCTACACCCAGCAGACCGTGATCGCGCAGCTGGCGGCCTCGGTGTTCGGCGGCAGCGACAGCATCCTGTTCTACGTGATCCAGGCGGCCACCGCGCTGGTCCTGATCCTGGCGGCCAACACCGCGTTCAACGGTTTCCCGCTGCTGGCCTCGATCCTCGCGGAGCACCGTTACCTGCCCCGGCAGCTGCACACCCGTGGTGACCGGCTGGCCTTCTCCAACGGCATCATCGCTCTCGCCGTGGTGGCCGGCGGACTGCTCTGGCTCTACGACGCCAACGTCACCAACCTGATCCACCTCTACATCCTGGGTGTCTTCACCTCCTTCACGCTGTCCCAGATCGGCATGGTCCGGCACTGGAACCGCCTCCTGGCCACCGAGACGGACGGCACCGTACGGGGCACCGCCCAGCGGGCCCGCGTGATCAACGCGTTGGGCGCGGTGGTGACCGGTCTGGTGCTGGTGATCGTGCTGATGACCAAGTTCACCCAGGGCGCCTGGCTGGCCGTGCTCGCGGCCCTCGCGCTGTGGGTGATGATGCGCGGCATCCGGCGCCACTACGACCGGGTGGCCGAGGAGTTGTCGGTGGAGGACCCGCGCGAGGAGTCCGTCCGGCCGTCGAAGGTGCACGGCATCGTGCTGGTCTCCAAGCTGCACAAGCCGACCCTGCGCGCGCTCGGCTACGCCCAGGCGTTCCGGCCGGACACCCTGGAGGCGCTGACGGTCGAGGTGGAGAAGGACTCCACGGCCGAACTGCGGTCGCAGTGGGACGAGTTCGACGTCCAGGTGCCGCTCAAGGTGCTGGACTCGCCGTTCCGGGAGATCACCAAGCCGGTGGTCGGGTACGTCCGCAGCGTCCGCCGGGGCAGCCCGCGCGACGTGGTCGCGGTGTTCATCCCGGAGTACGTGGTCGGCCACTGGTGGGAGAACCTGCTGCACAACCAGTCCGCGCTGTGGTTGAAGAGCCGGCTGCTCTTCACGCCCGGCGTGATGGTGATCAGCGTGCCCTGGCAGCTCTCCTCCGCGCCTCGCGCCGACCGTCCGGCCCGCCGCGCGCCGGGCGCGGTGCGGCGTGGCGAACCGGCCAGGTCGACCAAGAAGGTCCCGGAGCCGGAGCAGGTCTGACGTACCGTCGGGGGGGGGGGGGGGGGGGGGGGGGGGGGAAGGCTGCGTCAAGGTTGCCGATTCATCCGTATGGACGGCGTCAGGGAACGCCTTAGGGCCGGGACCGGCTGATTTGCTGACCGAGCCGGTCTGCCGCCGGTGCCGTGCGAGCCCGTGAGGGCCGATCCACGGCCAGGTCCTGAACCGCTCTGGTGGAGCCAATGTCCGATCTGTTCTTCGTCGGTGTCACGGTCGCCGTGTTCGCCGTCATCGCCTTGATCGCGCGAGGGGTGGAGAAGCTGTGAGCGCCGAGAACGTCGCAGGTCTCATCGTCGCCGTCGCGCTCGTCGGCTATCTCATCGTGGCGTTGATCTACCCGGAGAAGTTCTGACCATGAGCTCAACACTCGCGGGCTGGCTGCAGGCCGTCGCCCTGGTGGGCGCGCTGGCTCTCTGCTACCGCCCTCTTGGCGACTACATCGCCAAGCTCCTCACCTCCGCCAAGCACCTGAGAGTCGAACGCGGCCTCTACAAGGTGGTCGGCGTGGACGCAGACGCGGACCAGCGCTGGCCGGTCTACCTCCGGTCGGTACTGGCCTTCTCGGCCGTCTCGATCCTCTTCCTCTACGCCCTGATCCGCCTCCAGACCCACCTGCTGCTCAGCCTCGGGGTTCCCGAGATGGAGGCGCACCAGGCCTGGAACACGGCGATCTCGTTCGTCACCAACACCAACTGGCAGTCCTACAGCGGCGAGGCCGCGATGGGCCACCTGGTGCAGATGGCCGGCCTGGCGGTGCAGAACTTCGTCTCCGCCGCTGTCGGCATCGCCGTCGTCGCCACCCTGATCCGGGGCTTCACCCGGAACAAGACGGACCGGGTCGGCAACTTCTGGGTGGACCTGACCCGGATCGTGCTGCGTCTGCTGCTGCCGCTGTCGATCGTCTTCGCGCTGGTCCTGGTGGCCAACGGTGCGATCCAGAACTTCCACGGTTTCCACGAGCTGACCACGCTGGCGGGTGACACGCAGTCGATTCCGGGTGGTCCGGTGGCCTCGCAGGAGGTCATCAAGGAGCTGGGTACCAACGGTGGCGGTTTCTACAACGCCAACTCGTCGCACCCGTTCGAGAACCCGAACGGCTTCACCAACGTGCTGGAGATCTTCCTGCTGCTGGTGATCCCGTTCGCCCTGCCGCGTGCTTTCGGCAAGATGGTCGGTGACAACCGCCAGGGGTATGCGATCGTCGCCGTGATGGGCCTGTTCTGGGTGGCTTCGGCTGCGCTGATCACCTTCTTCGAGGCGCAGCACGCCGGCACCGCCGCGCAGGCGGCCGGCGCCGCGATGGAGGGCAAGGAGCAGCGCTTCGGCATCGCCGCCAGCTCCCTGTTCGCCGCCTCCACCACGCTCACCTCGACGGGTGCGGTGAACTCGTTCCACGACTCGTTCTCGCCGTTCGGCGGTGGTCTGACGATCTTCAACATGATGCTCGGTGAGATCGCGCCCGGCGGTACCGGGTCGGGTCTGTACGGGATGCTGATCCTGGCGATCGTCGCGGTGTTCGTGGCAGGTCTGATGGTCGGTCGCACTCCGGAGTACCTGGGCAAGAAGCTGGGTGGGCGGGAGATGAAGTTCGCTTCGCTCTACATCCTCACCACGCCGACCCTGGTGCTGGTCGGTACCGGCATCGCGATGGCGTTGCCGGGTGAGCGGGCTTCGATGCTGAACTCGGGGGCGCACGGTTTCTCCGAGGTGCTGTACGCGTTCACCTCCGCGTCCAACAACAACGGCTCCGCGTTCGCCGGTATCACCGTCAACACCGACTGGTACGACACCGCGCTGGGGCTGTGCATGGTGTTCGGCCGGTTCCTGCCGATGGTGTTCGTGCTGGCGCTGGCCGGTTCGCTCGCGCAGCAGCAGCCCGTTCCCGCCACTCCGGGCACCCTGCCCACCCACAAGCCGCTGTTCGTGGGCCTGCTGTCGGGCGTCGTCCTGATCGTGGTGGGCCTCACCTACTTCCCGGCCCTGGCTCTTGGGCCGATCGCGGAAGGTCTGCACTGATGTCGTCCACCCTTACCCCCGCTCCGGCCGACAAGGCCGAGGCCGCAGCGCCGCACAGAGTCTCCGGCGGCCTGCTGGACCCGAAGCTGATCGTCGCCTCGCTCCCCGACGCGGTGAAGAAGCTCGACCCGCGCGTCATGATCAAGAACCCGGTCATGTTCGTGGTCGAGGTCGGCTCGGTGGTCACCACCGTCGCCGCGATCGCCGACCCGTCCGTGTTCGCCTGGGCGATCACCGTCTGGCTCTGGCTCACCACGATCTTCGCCAACCTGGCCGAGGCCGTCGCCGAGGGCCGTGGCAAGGCGCAGGCCGAGACCCTGCGCCGGACCAAGACCGACGCGGTGGCCCGACGCCTCGTCAACTGGCCCACCTCGCAGGCCGAGGAGGAGGTCTCCGGCACCGCGCTGCGGCTCGGCGACCACGTGGTCATCGAGGCCGGCCAGACCATCCCCGGTGACGGCGATGTGGTCGAGGGCGTCGCCAGCGTGGACGAGTCCGCGATCACCGGCGAGTCCGCCCCGGTCATCCGGGAGTCGGGCGGCGACCGCTCGGCGGTCACCGGCGGCACCAAGGTGCTCTCCGACCGGATCGTGGTCAAGATCTCCTCGGAGCCCGGCAAGACCTTCATCGACCGGATGATCGCCCTGGTCGAGGGCGCCGCCCGGCAGAAGACGCCGAACGAGATCGCGCTGAACATCCTGCTCGCCTCGCTCACCATCGTCTTCCTGATCGCGGTCTGCACCCTGCAGCCGATGGCCACCTATGCGGGTGCCCCGCAGTCGATGATCGTCCTGGTGGCCCTGGTGGTCGCGCTGATCCCGACCACCATCGGCGCGCTGCTGTCCGCGATCGGCATCGCGGGCATGGACCGGCTGGTGCAGCGCAACGTCCTGGCGATGTCCGGCCGCGCGGTCGAGGCCGCCGGGGACGTCAACACCCTGCTGCTGGACAAGACCGGCACCATCACCCTGGGCAACCGCCAGGCGGCCGAGTTCCAGCCCGCTTCCGGAGTCACGGTCGAGGAGCTGGCGGACGCCGCCCAGCTCTCCTCGCTCGCCGACGAGACCCCCGAGGGTCGCTCGATCGTGGTGCTGGCCAAGACCGGCTACGGCCTGCGGGCCCGCGCCCAGGGCGAGTTGAAGCACGCCACCTGGGTGCCGTTCACCGCGCAGACCCGGATGTCCGGCGTCGACCTGGACGAGGCCGACGGTATGCACCTGGTCCGCAAGGGCGCCGCCGGATCGGTCACGTCCTGGGTGACCGACCAGGGCGGCACGGTCGGCCGCGACGTCGCCGACCTGGTCGACGGGATCTCCGCCGCCGGTGGTACCCCGCTGCTGGTCGCCACCAGGATCGGTGCCGCCGTCCCGCGCGTGCTCGGGGTCATCTACCTCAAGGACGTGGTCAAGGAGGGCATGAAGGAGCGGTTCGACGAGCTGCGCCGGATGGGCATCCGCACCGTCATGATCACGGGCGACAACCCGCTGACCGCCAGGGCGATCGCGGAGGAGGCGGGCGTGGACGACTTCCTCGCCGAGGCCACCCCCGAGGACAAGATGGCGCTGATCAAGAAGGAGCAGGCGGGCGGCAAGCTGGTCGCGATGACCGGTGACGGCACCAACGACGCCCCCGCGCTCGCGCAGGCCGACGTCGGCGTGGCGATGAACACCGGCACCATGGCGGCCAAGGAGGCCGGCAACATGGTGGACCTGGACTCCAACCCCACCAAGCTGATCGAGATCGTCGAGATCGGCAAGCAACTGCTCATCACCCGTGGGGCGTTGACCACCTTCTCGATCGCCAACGACGTTGCGAAGTACTTCGCGATCATCCCCGCGATGTTCGCCACCGTCTACCCGGGCCTGGACAAGCTGAACATCATGCAGCTGCACAGCCCCCAGTCCGCGATCACCTCCGCGATCGTCTTCAACGCACTGGTCATCATCGGCCTCATCCCGCTCGCCCTGCGCGGCGTCAAGTACCGCCCCTCCGATGCCAGTTCGCTGCTGCGCCGGAACATCGGGGTGTACGGCCTGGGCGGTCTCATCGTCCCCTTCATCGGGATCAAGGCGATCGACCTGATCGTCCAGTTCATCCCCGGCCTGAGCTGAAAGGAGCGCAGACCATGTCCAAGCCACTGCCCAACGTCGTGCGCAACCACCTGACCGCGCTGCGGATGCTGCTGGTGATGACCGTGATCCTCGGTCTCGCCTACCCCCTGCTGGTGACCGGCCTGAGCCAGGTCGCGTTCGCCGGCAAGGCGAACGGCTCCGTCGTCAAGTCCGATGGCAAGGAGGTGGGTTCGAGCCTGATCGGGCAGAACTTCAACCTCCCGAAGAAGAACCCCGACGACGCGGACGAGGCCGCGCTGCCGGACCCGAAGTGGTTCCAGCCGCGCTTCTCGGCCGGCGGTTACGACCCGAACGCCTCCGGTGCCTCCAACCTCGGCCCCAACAGCGAGGACCTGACCAAGACGGTCACCGAGCGCCGGGCCGCGATCGCGGAGTTCGACGGTGTCGAGGCGGCGAGCGTGCCCGCCGACGCGGTCACCGCCTCCGGCTCCGGCCTCGACCCGGACATCTCGGTCGCCTACGCGAAGCAGCAGGTCAACCGGGTCGCCAAGGAGCGCAGGCTCCCCGCCGACCAGGTCGCCAAGCTGGTCGAGAAGCACACCACCGGCCGCACCCTCGGCTTCCTCGGCGACGAGCACGTCAACGTGGTCGAGCTCAACCGGGCACTCAGCGAGCTGAAGTGACACCGGCAACCGAGTGACACGGACCGACCCTGCCCAGGGGCACCACCCGGGGCAGGGTCGGTCCGCCGTATCCGCCCACTCACCGAAAGATGCAGCGCCCATGGCCCGCGACGACCTCACCCCCGGCACCGTGCACCGCCGCGGCCGGCTGAGGGTCTACCTCGGTTCCGCCCCCGGGGTCGGCAAGACCTACCGGATGCTGGACGAGGCCCGCAGACGCCAGGAACGCGGCGCGGACGTGGTGGTCGGCTACATCGAGTGCCACGGCCGCCGCCACACCGAGAACATGCTGCAGGGCCTCGACGTCGTCCCCCGGCTGGTCCGCACCTACCGGGGCACCGAGTTCGCCGAGATGGACCTGGACGCGGTGCTGGCCCGCCGGCCGTCCGTGGCGCTGGTGGACGAGCTGGCGCACACCAACGTCCCCGGCGGGCGGCACGCCAAGCGCTGGCAGGACGTCGAGGAGCTGCTGACGGCCGGGATCGACGTGATCACCACGGTGAACGTCCAGCACCTGGAGTCGCTCAACGACGTGGTGCAGAAGATCACCGGAATCCCGCAGCGGGAGACCGTCCCGGACGAGGTGGTCCGCCGGGCCGACCAGCTCGAACTGGTCGACATGGCCCCGCAGGCGCTGCGCCGCCGGATGGCCCACGGCAACGTCTACAAGGCCGAGAAGGTGGACGCCGCGCTCTCCAACTACTTCCGGGTCGGCAACCTGACGGCCCTTCGGGAACTCGCCCTGCTCTGGGTGGCAGGCCGGGTCGACGAGGGGCTGCGCGACTACCGGGCCACCCACAACATCGACCGGGTCTGGGAGACCCGCGAGCGCGTCGTGGTGGCCCTGACCGGCGGTCCCGAGGGCGAGACCCTGATCCGCCGCGCGGCCAGGATCGCGGACCGTACGGCCGGTGGCGAACTGCTCGCCGTGCACATCACCCGCAGCGACGGTCTGGCCGGTGCCTCACCCGGAAACCTGGCCGAGCAGCGGCAGTTGGTGGAGACCCTGGGCGGCAGCTACCACGTGGTGGTCGGCGACGACATCCCCGACTCGCTGCTGACCTTCGCCCGCGCCCACGACGCCACCCAACTCGTCCTCGGCACCAGCCGGCGCGGCCGGATAAACCGCTTCCTGACCGGTCCCGGTATCGGCGAGACCACCGTGGACGCCTCCGAGGACATCGACGTCCACATGGTCACCCACGAGTTCAGCGGCCGGGGCCGGCTGCCCTCGCTGGGCCGCCGGCACTCGCTCCGCCGCACCGTCGCCGGGTACGCGGCCGGCCTGGCGCTGCCCGCGGTGCTGACCGCCGTGCTCTCGCAGTGGGGCGGACTGAACCTCACCACCGTCGCGCTGATCTTCCAACTCGGTGTGGTCGCCGTGGCGTTGCTCGGTGGCGCGACCTCCGCGCTGCTCGCCTCGGTGGTCGCCTCGCTGCTGCTGAACTACTACTTCATCCCGCCGGTCCACACCTTCACCATCACCGAGACCAACAACATCCTCGCGCTGGTGGTGTTCGCCGTCGTCGCGCTCACCGTCTCCACCGTGGTCGACCACGCCGGACGCCTCACCACCCGGGCCGCCCGCGCCACCGCCGAGGCCGAGACCCTCTCCACCCTCGCGGGCAGCGTGCTGCGCGGCGCCGACGCGCTGCCCGCCCTGCTGGAGAAGTCCCGGACCGCCTTCGGGATGGACTCGGTCGCCCTGCTGGATCGCACCAGCGGCGAGGTCCTGGCCCGCAGCGACGCAGGAACCGAACCCGCCCACGACCGCGAGGTGACCGAAATCCCGGTCGGCACCGACGCGTTGCTCGTCCTCGCTGGTCGCCGGCTGCCTGCGACCGATCAGCGCGTGCTGGCGGCTTTCGCCGCTCACGTCGCGGCTGCTCTGGAGCGCGACCGCCTCGCCACCGTGGCCGCCGAGGTGGAGCCGATCAAGGCCGCCGACCGGATGCGGACCGCCCTGCTGGCCGCCGTCAGCCACGACCTGCGCACCCCGCTGGCCGCCGCGCTCGCCTCGGTCGGCTCACTGCGCAGCCCCGACGTGGAGTTCTCCGAGGAGGACCAGGCCGAACTCCTCGCCACCGCCGACGAATCCCTGCTCAAGCTCAACCGCCTGGTCGACAACCTGCTCGACATGAGCCGCCTCCAGGCGGGAGCCCTGACCCTCCATCTGATGCCGACCCACCTGGAGGACGTACTCCCACGGGCCGTCGACTCGCTCGCCGACCCGGACGCCCCGATCCAGCCGCTCGGCCTCACCGAGGCGCCGGCCGTACTCGCCGACCCGCCGCTGCTGGAGCGGGTGCTGGCCAACGTCATCACCAACGCCCTGCGCCACAACGCCCCCGGCGCCCCCGTCCTGGTGACGGCCAGCAGTCACCTCGGGCGGGTGGAGATCCGGGTCATCGACCGAGGCCCGGGCATCCCGCCGGAGGACCGGGAGCAGGTGTTCCTGCCCTTCCAACGCCTCGGCGACACCGACAACACCACCGGCGTCGGCCTGGGCCTTGCCCTCTCCCGGGGCCTGGCCGAAGCCATGGACGGCTCCCTCGAAGTCGAGGACACCCCCGGCGGCGGCACCACCATGCTGCTCACCCTCCCGGCCGCCGGGCCCGTGCCGGAGCCCGACCGGGAGCCCGGCGAGGTGACGCTTTGAGCCGGATCCTGGTGGTGGACGACGAACCGCAGATCCTGCGGGCCCTGAAGATCAACCTGCACGCGCGCCGCTACTCGGTGGTCACCGCCGCCACCGGCGCCGAAGCCCTGGACCTTGCCGGGCGCCAGATGCCCGAGGCGGTCCTGCTCGACCTCGGGCTGCCCGACCTGGACGGGATGGACATCATCCGGGGCCTGCGGGCCTGGAGCCCGGTGCCGATCATCGTGATTTCCGGCCGGGGCAGCGCGCTGGAGAAGGTCCGGGCCCTCGACGCGGGAGCTGACGACTACCTCACCAAACCCTTCGTGATGGCCGAACTGCTGGCCCGCTTAAGGGCGGTGCTGCGCCGCCCGGTCACCGGGCAGCCGCCGCCCAAGGTCGTGGTCGGCGCGTACGAGGTGGATGTCGCCGCCGCGATCGTCACCGGCTCGGACGGTGCCGTACGGCTCACCCCGACGGAGTGGAGGATCCTTGCCCTGCTGCTGGCCCACCCCGGCCGACTGGTGCCGGGACGGGACATCCTGCGCGAGGTCTGGGGGCCCGGGCAGGAGGCGCACTCCAACTACCTCCGGGTCTACTTCGCGGGCCTGCGCCGCAAGTTGGAGCCCGACCCCACTCGGCCCCGGTATCTGGTCACCGAACCCGGGCTCGGCTACCGCTTCGAACCCTGAGCGCTCCGCCGGGGCGCTAACGATGCGTCAAGACCGGTCCCCGCGACGCCAAGGAAGCGTCAGGAAACCCGAACGCCGACCTCGCGGCTCCTAGCGTCGCAGACGAGGAAGCGGCCCCGCGCCATGGGGGATGCGGGCGGGGGAGGGGAGTGCGCAGCATGCCATCGGGCATATCGGGCAGATCGGTCCTGCGGAGGAGTTGGCACACGCCCCGGCTGGTCCGCACACTCACGGCACTGTGCCTGGCCACGGTGCTGGCCTTCGCCGCCGTCGCAGCCTCGGTGCTGGCCGATGCCCGGGACGGCATCGACACCATCGGCCACCGGGCCGCCCCGCAGGCCGTCCGGGCCGCCGACCTCTACTTCGCGCTCAGCGACATGGACGCCCAGGTCGCCAACCTGCTGCTGATCGGCGCCGACCCCGACTACGCCGCCCTGCGCCGGCAGACCCAGGACACCTACGAACAGCGCCGCCAGCAGGCCGGTACCGACCTGCAACGGGCCGCCGAAGCCGCAGCCGCGGACCCGGCCGGGCAGCGCGCCGTACAGACCGTGCTGGGTGAACTCGGCCGCTACGAAGCGCTGGTGGCCCAGGCGCAGCTGCTGGAGGACCAGGCCGACGCCCCGGCGGGCAGGCCGCCCGCCGGGGCACTGGAGTCCTACCGGCAGGCCACCGACCTGCTCCGGCAGAAGCTGCTGCCCGCCACCGACCAGGTGATCGCCGCGAATGCCACCGTGGTGGACGCGACCTACGCGGCCCAGCGCGACGGCCTGGCCGCCGGGCGGTGGTGGCTGCTCGGCACCGGTGTGCTCGCGCTCGGTGCGCTCGCCGTCCTGCAGCGCATCCTCACCGTCCGGTTCCGACGGGTCGTCAACCCGCCGCTGGCCGCCGTGACGCTGATCGCCGTGCTCGCCCTGGCCTCGGCCCTCGGGCTGGTCGCCGGGGCGGACCGGCAGCTGGTGGTGGCCAAGAGCAACGCGTACGACTCGGTGCTCGCCCTCAGCCGGGCCCGCGCCGTCGCCTACGACCTGAACGCCGACGAGAGCCGCTACCTGACCGACCCGGACCGCGCCGCCGCCTACGAGCAGAGCTTCCTGGACAAGACCCAGTCGGTCGCCCGGATCGAGGGCGCCACCCTGGCCTCCTACAACTCCCGGCTGGCCTCGCTCGCCGACGCCCACCGCGCCGACCACGCGTCCACAGCCTTTGAGGGCTTCCTCGGCACCGAGCTGCGCAACATCACCTTCGCCGGCGAACAGGACTCTGCCGAACGGGTGTTGACCGCCTTCCAGCAGTACCAGAGGGACGACCGGAGGATCCGCGAACTGCGGACCCAGGGCCGTCTCAAGGACGCGGTCACCTTCAACACCGGCACCGCACCCGGCCAGTCCAACGCCGACTTCGAGGTGCTGGCCACCGCCCTCGGCGAAGTCCTGGAGATCAACCAGCGGGCTCTGGACCAGGCGATCACGGACGCGGACGCCGACCTCGGCACGGGGGCGGCCGTGACGGGCGCACTGGCCCTCGCCGCCGCGCTCGCCCTGACCGTTCTCGGGGTCCGGCCCCGGTTGCGCGAGTACCGCTGAGCACCGTTCGCGAACTGCTTCCGCCACCGAGGCAACGGTCCGGGGCCCTGCTGGGCTCTGGCAGGGTGAGGAGGTGCTCATGGGAGAACCGAAGACCGACCGGGACAGCGAGTTCCAGGCGTTCACCGTCATTGCCTGGCCACGGCTGCTGCGCACCGCGTTCCTGCTCGCCGGGGAACAGCACGCGGGCGAGGACCTGGTCCAGTCGACCCTGGAACGGACCTACGCGGCCTGGGGCAAGGTGCGCCGGGCCGACGACCGGGACGCGTACGTACGCCGCATCCTGGTCAACGAACACGCCCGGCGGTTCCGGCGGAAGGTGCCGGAGCACTTGGTCACCGCCGTCCCCGATCGGGCCGGGCAGGACGGGTACGCCCAACTCGACCATCGGGCCGAGCTGTTGGCGGCCCTTGCCACCCTGCCGCCCCGGCAACGGGAGGCCGTCGTCCTGCGGTACTGGGAGGACCTGAGCGAGAGCCAGGTGGCGGTGGCGATGGGGTGTTCGGTGGGAACCGTGAAGAGCCAGGCGTCGAAAGGCATCGCCCGGCTGCGCACCGCCTCGTCACTCACCGGAACGACAAGCATCGGAGGTGCGGCATGACCAGCGAACAGCAGTCTGGGCATGAGGAGTTGGCAGCACAGGTGGGGATCGGCCTGGCCGGTCTGGTGGACACGGTGGAGATCGGACCGGCCCCTCTCGCCGCCCTGACGGCCGGTGGGCGCAGGCGGCTGCGACGGCGGCGGGCGGCGCTGACCGGGGCGGTGGCCCTGGTGACGGTCGCGGTGGTCGGCGGCGGGGTGCTGATCGGGCCGGGCCTTCGCCCGGCCGACGGCACCGTGCAGGTGACCGCAGCGGCGGGCGGCACCGCTGCCCCGTCCGTGAGCGCTTCGCCCGTGGCCCGGGACCCGTTCTCGCCGGCCCGGGTCGTGGTCGCCCAGGGCGTCGTGGACGGCAAGGAGTGGAAGACCTGGGCCGCGCTCTGGCCGCTCGCGACGAAGGAGCAGTCCTTCGAGCAGGCCAAGCTGATCTGGCAGGAGCAGCACGCGGCGGGCTCCGACCTGCCCGAGCCGACTGCGGCCTACGTGCAGCAGTACTGGCAGCCCAGCTCGGACGTGGTGAACCTCTATTACACGGTGGGCGGCACCCGGCTGCCGTACAACGGCGATCTCACCCTCGCCGCCCCGGGCGGCACGCCCCCGGGCCCGACCGGCCCCGACGGCGGACTGACCGGTGTACTGGCCGGCGCCCTGGGCAAGGGGCAGAGCGCGGCGCCGGTCCGAGTGGCCGTGCTCACCGTCGGCGCGGACGTCGGCAAGGTGGTGGTGACCTGGGCCGACGGCAGCAGCTACGAGCCGCCGCTGGTCGCCATCGGCGGCTCGCCGATCCGCCTGATCGGTGTGGCCGAACGGCCGGGCACCACCGCCGCGTCCTTCAAGGTCTACGGCACCGGGGGGCAGCTGCTGGGCACGAACACCAGCTGGCTCTCCTGAGCCACGGCCACCTCTGGCACTCAGTGCTGTCGATCATGAGCATCAAGTGCCATCCGGAGCCGAAAATGCTAAGTTCGCGCCATGACCGCCGCACGGGACACCAGCTCCGAGACCTCCGCCACGCCCGCGAAGCCCGCCATGCGGGACGCGCTGGTCGCGGCGGCCTTCCAGCTGTTCCTGGAGCGCGGCTACGAGCAGACCACGATCGACGACATCGTGGCGCTGGCCGGAGTCGGGCGGCGGTCGTTCTTCCGCTACTTCCCCTCGAAGGAGGACGTGGTCTTCCCCGACCACGAGCAGTGCCTGGCGGACATGACCGCCCTGCTGGAGGCGAGCGAGGACGGTGACGACCCGGTGGCCCGGGTCTGCGACGCAGCCAGGCTGGTACTGCGGATGTACGCCGAGAACCCGGTCTTCTCGGTCCAGCGCTACCGGTTGACCAAGAAGGTGCCCGGCCTGCGGACGTACGAACTCTCGGTGGTCTGGCGCTACGAGCGCACCCTCGCCGAGTACCTGCGGGCCCGGTTCTCGGCCCGCCGGGACGGCACGCTGCGGGCGGACGTGATCGCCTCGGCCGTGGTCACCGCGCACAACCACGCCCTGCGGGCCTGGCTGCGCGCCGGTGGCGAGGGCGACGCGACGGCGGGGGTGGACCATGCCCTCGACTACGTGGCCCGGGCCTGGACGCCCGAGCAGTCCCCGGCCGCCGAGGCGGCGGAGGAGGACGAGGTGGTCATCGTCATCACCAAGCGCTCCACCCCGATGTGGCGGGTCGTCAGGGACGTCGAGGCGGGCCTCGGCCGGGGCTGAACGAGCCTGAAAACGGCGGAGCCGGACGGCAGTTGCTGCCGTCCGGCTCCGCTGTTGTCTGTTTCGGGGTCAGCCCTTGCGGGTGTTGACCTCGGTGGTGAGTTGGGGGAGGACGGTGAAGAGGTCTCCGACGACGCCGTAGTCGACGAGTTCGAAGATGGGGGCTTCGGGGTCCTTGTTGATGGCGATGATGGTCTTGGAGGTCTGCATGCCGGC
>NZ_JBFUMY010000077.1:0-19639 GCF_054049135.1 Kitasatospora sp. P5_F3
TTTCATAGTGTTTCGGTGGTCATAGCGTGAGGGAAACGCCCGGTTACATTCCGAACCCGGAAGCTAAGCCTCATAGCGCCGATGGTACTGCAGGGGGGACCCTGTGGGAGAGTAGGACGCCGCCGAACAATCTTTAGTCAGAAAGCCCCTACCCGGGATCGGGTAGGGGCTTTCTGCATTTCCGGAACAGACCGACCAGACCCAGCCTGGTGAGAGAAGACCCGCCCAGGGGTGGTGGTAGGACCACCTCGAAGTAGGGAGGGACGGCCAGTGCCAGAGCAGGGCGCCCCGGGCAACACTGAGGAGCGTCAGTCGAGCCGACCAGCAGTCTCAGCCCTACAGGAGTCCACGGTGACAACCGCCAACCCCCCGAAGAACCTCGCCCCAAGGACTGAGCCGGTCAGGGCGCTGTTCCGCTCCGGGGTCAGGTCCCTCGGCTGGGCCGGTGCGGTGGTCGTGAGTGCTGTACCGGGTGTGCTGATGCCGTTTCTGGCAGCTCTACTGGTCGGTGGAGCGTCGATGGCCTTTCTGGGGTCCAGCGATGTGGCGGCGCTGATCTCGATGGGGTTGGCCGGGCTGGCGGGGCTCGGGCTGGCGGCGCCGGCCGTGCGGCTCAACGCCGGGTGGACGCGGTCCCAGGTGGAGCGCTGGTGCCGGGCGCGGATGGCGGTGTCGTACAGCAACCGACCGCCGCTGGAGGTCGATTCGCGTGGCTACTGGTGGACGGGGTACTCGTACCATCGGAGCCGGAGTGTTGCCCGGCTCGCCCAGTTGGTGCACTGGTCACTGCGGGACCCGGCCACCCGGGCGGAGATGGTCTGGCTGGTGGTCAATCCAGCGGCTGTGCTGGCCCTGATCTGCCCGGTGCTGTGCCTGTTCGTCGGCGGTGCGGTGTTCGGCCTCTCTGCTCCGTTCGACAGTCGTACCTACACGGGCGTCCAGGAAGGTGCGGGCTCGCTGCTGGTGTCGCTCCTGATCAGCGCCGTGATCGTGCTGGTGGCGGTGGCGATCCTGCCGTACGCGCTGAACGTGCATGCCGACCTGGCGAGGAGGGTGCTCGACCCCCAGGGCAGGGCATCGAACATCCAACTGACCCGTCGGGTGGCCGAGTTGACGGAGACCCGGGCGGAGGCGGTCGGCGACCAGGCGGCCGAGTTGCGGCGGATCGAGCGGGATCTGCACGACGGGGCCCAGGCCCGGCTGGTGGCGATTGGGATGACCCTCGGCACGATCGAGCATCTGCTGGACAGCGACCCGGCGGCGGCACGTCAACTGCTGGCCGAGGCTCGGCAGTCGTCGGCGAAGGCGCTCCAAGAACTCCGTGATCTGGTGCGGGGCATCCACCCGCCGGTGCTGGCGGAGCGCGGTCTGGGTGATGCCGTTCGTGCGCTCGCCCTGGACAGCGCGCAGGACACCGAGGTGACGGTGAGTCTGCCCGCCCGCCCGGAGGCACCGTTGGAGGCGGCGGTCTACTTCTCGATCAGCGAGTTGATGGCCAACGCGGCGAAGCACTCGGGAGCCCAGCACGTATGGGTGGACATCCTGTACCGCGCCGGCCGGCTCCGGGTCACCGTGACGGACGACGGGAGGGGCGGTGTCGCGCCGGAGCGGGGCAGCGGGCTGCGCGGGATCCAGCGGAGGTTGGGTACCTTCGACGGTGTCCTCTCGCTCGGCAGTCCGCAGGGCGGTCCGACCACCATCACCATGGAGTTGCCGTGCGCGTTGTCCTCGCCGAGGACCTCTACCTCCTTCGAGAAGGGCTGATCCGCCTTCTTGAGGCACACGGGTTCACCATCGCCGCAGCGGTGGAGACGGGGCCCGAACTGCTGGCCGCCCTGTTGGAGCATCGGCCGGATGTCGCGGTGGTCGACGTCCGGCTGCCGCCGACACTGACGGACGAGGGGCTCCAGGCGGCGTTGGCGGCCCGTCGGGCGATTCCGGGCCTGCCGGTGCTCGTCCTCTCGCAGCACGTGCAGCAGTTGTATGCCCGGGAGTTGCTCGCGGACGGTACGGGTGGGGTGGGTTACCTGCTCAAGGACCGGGTGTTCAATGCGGATCAGTTCATCGACGCGGTCCGCCGGGTGGCGGCCGGCGGTACGGCGATGGATCCGGACGTGATCGCCAAGTTGCTCGCCAGCCGGTCGAGTTCGCAGCCGCTGCAGTGTCTCTCACCGCGAGAGCGGGCGGTGCTGGAGCTGATGGCGGAGGGGTGCTCCAACTCGGCGATCGCGAGCCGACTGGTCGTCAGTGATGGTGCGGTGGCCAAACACATTGCCAATATCTTCACGAAGTTGGAGCTTGCCCCGGCCGAGGACGCCAATCGCCGGGTCCAGGCGGTGTTGGCGCACCTCAACGGCACCCCGGCGGATGTCTCATAGCCCAGGGGGCTTCGGCAGTGGAACGCCCGTGCGAGTAGTATCCGGTGGGCCGTGACGGTCGTTGGTGCGGTGGTTCCGCTCCTCGGCAAGGGTCGATCCGGCAGCAACGGTCGCATACGGCAGCCGCCGACTCCCAGCCCCAGGGGTTGATCAACTGATGGCACGTCCCACTCTCACCCGCGCCCACCGGATCCTGCTCGGTGTGGTGGCCGCCGGAGCCTGCCTGATCTCGGGCATCGGCTTCGCCGGGTCCTACAACGCGGTGCGTGAGCTGGCGCTGGAGAAGGGCTTCGGGTCCTTCTCGTACGCCTTCCCGATCGGCGTGGACGCGGGCATCGTGGTGCTGCTCGCGCTGGACCTGGTACTGACCTGGCTGCGGATACCGTTCCCGCTGCTGCGGCAGACGGCCTGGCTGCTGACGGCCGCCACGATCGCGTTCAACGCCGCGGCGTCCTGGGGCGATGCGCTCGGTATGGCGATGCACGCGGTCATCCCGGTGCTGTTCGTCGTGGTGGTGGAGGCGTCCCGGCACGCGGTCGGCCGGATTGCGGCGATCACCGCCGACCGGCACATGGAGTCGGTCCGGTTGATGCGCTGGGTGCTGTCGCCGGTGCCGACCTTCCGGCTCTGGCGACGGATGAAGCTCTGGGAGCTGCGTTCGTACGACGAGACCGTCCGGCTGGAGCAGAACCGGCTGGTGTACCGCGCGCAGCTGCGCTTCCGCTACGGGCGGGGCTGGCGCCGGTCCGCGCCGTTCCAGGCGCTGCTGCCGTTGAAGCTCGCCAAGTACGGCGTGCCGCTCGACCCGTCCATCCTGGATCGGATCGACGGACCGCTGGAGAGCACCCTGGTGGCGCGGTTGGAGCCTGTGCCGCTCGCCGCCGAGCCGACGGCGGTGCAGGTGGACGGCCGTGTGCCGGTGCCCGCCCAGCCTCGCGCGGAAGCGGCCGAGGTACAGCTGCCGGAGCCGATGGTGGAGCCGGTCGTGGAGCCGAAGCCGGTTGCCGTGGCGGCCGCGCTGGCCGGCCCGACGCTGGCCAAGCTGGCCGCTGTCCGGCTGCGTGACGCGCAGGAGCACGGGGTGGCCGAGCAGTCTCCGGTGCCGACCCAGTCCGAGCTGAACGTCTGGACGGCGCGTGCGGTCCGGTCGCACGCCCAGCCGACCGAGCCGGTGCACACGGCGCGGGTGCCCGGCCAGTCGTCGCCGTGGTTCAAGGCGCCCCGGCCGACCCGTCCCGGGGACGAGCCGACCGGACAGCCGGCGCCCCGTCAGTTCCGGCCCCAGGGGCGGCAGTCGCCGGCGCGGGCGGAGTCCGTGCAGCCGCAGGCAGGCCCGGCGGTGGCGCGACCGGTCCGGCTGGAGCAGTTGGCCCCGCAGGCCGAGCAGTCGTCGGTGGCGGAGCCGCTGACCTTCGACGACCTGGCGGACGTCGAGGCGGCCGGTTCGGTGGAGCAGGACCGCCGCCCGCTGCCCGAGCCGCTCGATCCCGAGCTCTGCTACGAGGCGCTGACCACGTACATCGACCGGTTCCAGCACCAGCCGGATCCGCAGCGGCTCGCGGAGTTCCTGACCCGGGAGTACGGAGTGGCGGGCAGCCGTCCGGATGGTTCGGTGAGCCCGAAGGACGTCGAGCGGTACTGGTCTCAGCTGGAGGAACGTTACATCGCGGCGGGCCGGGACTGAGGTTCGCCGGAGGATCGGCCATTGACGGCCTGAGTGCGGCGCCGTTACCTTCGCATCAACAATCTGTTGAAGGCGTGGAGGATTCGGCATGTCGCAGGCCAAGCTGGACGGTAGCAAGTCCGAGGGCGGCGCCTCGTTCTCCGAGGCCGCCCGGGCCGCGGTGGAGGCGCTGCTCGCCCCGGTCGACGCCGAGCTGACCCGGCGTTACCCGGGCGACGACGGCAGCCGTCAGCCGGTGCACACCGTCTACGTACCGGCCGACGCCTTCGAGGCCGACACCGTGCGCAGCTGGGGCGCCCAGGCGCTGGCCGCCTTCGACGCGCACGCCGCCACCCCGGCCCAGCTGGCGCTGGCGCTCGGCGTGGCCGACGACGAGCTGCTGGCCGACGTGCACGCCCGGGTCCGCGCCAAGCTGGAGCGCGAGCCGGTCGAGGACCTGCGGATCGACTTCGAGGACGGCTACGGCCCGCGCCCCGACGCCGAGGAGGACGCGGCCGCGATCCGCTCCGCCCGACTGGTCGCCGCCGCCGTGGCGGACGGCACCGCCCCGCCGTACATCGGTATCCGGATCAAGTGCATGGAGGCAGCGGTCCGCGACCGCGGCATCCGCACCCTGGAGCTGTTCCTGTCCACCCTGCTGGCCGAGGGCGGGCTGCCCGACGGCCTGGTGCTCACGCTGCCGAAGGTGACCTACGCCGAGCAGGTCACCGCGCTGGTCCGGCTGCTGGCCGACTTCGAGCAGCGGGCCGGGCTGCCGGCCGGGCGGATCGGGTTCGAGATCCAGATCGAGACCACGCAGGCCATTCTCGGTGCCGACGGCCGGGCCACCGTGGCCCGGATGATCGAGGCCGCCGAGGGCCGGGCCACCGGTCTGCACTACGGCACCTTCGACTACAGCGCCTCCTGCGGCGTCAGCGCCGCGTACCAGAGCATGGACCACCCGGTCGCCGACCACGCGAAGGCGGTCATGCAGGTGGCGGCCGCCGGTACCGGGGTACGGCTGTCGGACGGTTCGACCAACGTCATCCCGACCGGCCCGACCGAGCAGGTGCACGCGGCCTGGAAGCTGCACCACGACCTGGTCCGCCGTTCGCTGGCCCGCGCCTACTACCAGGGCTGGGACATGCACCCGGCGCACCTGCCGACCCGTTACGTCGCGGTCTACTCCTTCTACCGCGAGGGCCTGGTGGCCGCCTCGGCCCGGCTGGCCGCGTACGTGGCCAAGGCCGGCGGCGACGTGATGGACGAGCCCGCCACCGCCCGCGCGCTCAGCGGCTACCTGCTGCGCGGCCTGGACTGTGGCGCCGTCGACCCGGCCGAGGTCACCGAGCTGACCGGTCTGGACCGTAAGCAGCTGGACGCCCTCGCCGGTCGCTGACCGCCGGAACGGGCCGTACCGCAACGCTCGTTAAGCTGGCAGGGACCGCCCGGTCCCTGCCAGCTTTCCGCATGTCTGGAGTACCCCCGCACCATGTCGGAGCCGACCCCCAAGCCCTATCTGACCGTTCGGGGATCCGGCGTGCACGAGCTGGAGATCAAGAAGTCCCGCTTCATCTGCCACCTGGCCAGGGTCACCGACGAGGCGGAGGCGCAGGCGTTCATCGCGGGCATCCGCAAGCAGTACTGGGACGCCCGGCACAACTGCACCGCCTTCGTGGTCGGCGGTGAGCAGCCGCGCGAGCGTTCCAGTGACGACGGCGAGCCGGGCGGCACGGCCGGGGTGCCGATGCTGGAGGTGTTGCGGCGGCGCGGACTGACCGACACCGCCGCGGTGGTGACCCGGTACTTCGGCGGGATCAAACTCGGTGCGGGCGGCCTGGTGCGGGCGTACGGAAGCGCGGTCTCCGAGGCGGTGGACGCGGTCGGACTGCTGGAACGGCGCCCGGTCGCGCTGCTCACCGTCGCGGTCGACCACACCAGGGCAGGGCGGCTGGACAACGACCTGCGGGCTGCCGGGTACGTGGTGCGGGAGCTGTCCTACCAGGCGGCCGGAGTGCGGATCGAAGTCGGCGTCCCAGAGCCTGAGGTGACGGAGTTTCATGCCTGGCTGGCGGAGGCGACCGGCGGTTCGGCGGCCGCGGAGGCGACCGGCCGGGACTTCGTCGAGGTGCCGGTGGGGGACGCCTGAGGGGCTGCCCCCAAGGCTGCCGGAGCGGCTGAAAGCAGGCCCGAGCGAAAACCTAGTGACACTCGAACGAATTAACCATGCCCGGTGTTGGAACTTCCGCTCCGGGCATCTGCGTTTCCTGGAGCAAGGACCCGCACCGGTAACGGGCGGTGCGGAGCCGACCGACCACCCCGTAGATGGAGGACGTCAGACCCCAACCGCCGCACCACGGGAGGTACCTCGCATGACTCCGCAGCACAGCTTGTCGCAGCGCACCGTACCGGAACGGACCCCACCCCGGCGTCCCGAGCCCGCCGCCGGCCAACCAGCCGGGACGGCAGGCCGGTTCGGCCAGCCGACGCCCTATCGGATGACGGTCGGTACGCCGCGGCCCCGGGCCGAGGTGGCCGCCCTGGCGGATCAGCTGCTGGCCGCGTGGCTCAAGGGGGAGGGCCATGACGAGCCCCCGCCGGACACCCTGACCCTCCCGGCCGAGCGCCTGCGCCTCGGCGAACGGATCCTGCTGGACCGCGACTTCGGTGATCTCCCCGACAGCTCGGCCGAGGCCGTGAGCGGTGCGGGCTACTTCCGCCGCAGACTGCGCACCCCCGCCCCGCACGGCACCGACCAGCTGACTCTGACCCTCGCCTCCGCCACCCCGGACGGCCCCACCGAGGTCCGGCTGGAGGCCGAGTACCTGGCCGCCGGGCCGGCACTCAGGGCGGGCGGCCGGGTGCCGGTCCCCGACCTGGTCCGCGTACTGCTGCCACTGCTGGACGCGACCGACGGCCCGGCACAGATCGGGGTGGCCCCACGCCTGGTCCGCCCGGCGGACGTGGAGGCGCTGATCGACGAACTCTGTGATCCGGAGCGCCGGTTGCCGGTGCTGGTGGCCAGTCTCCCGCCGTCCACAGCCCCCGGCGCCTGGCTGGCCGAGACCCTGCTGCCGCTCACCCGACAGCTGACCGGTCTGGCCGCGCTGCACCTGCTGGACCACGAGGCGCTGCCGCTGTTCAACGTCGCGCTGGAGTACCACAAGGTCTACGGCGGAGCGGTGCGCACCTACCTGCCCGAGGTCGATCCGGCCTGCCGGGCCGACGGTGCGCGGCACCCGGTGCTGCCCCGGCACCGGATCGAGGAGGACGTTCGACGGGCCGCCGCGCTGCTGGCCCGGGAGCCCCGCCGGCTGGCCGCCGACCTGCCGCTGCCCGCCCTGCTGGCCGCTGTCCCGGTCTACCGCGCACCGGCGGAGAGCCGTAACACGGTCAGCCCGCCCGCCGAGCACCGGACGGACCAGGAGGTGGACGCCGCCGAGCGGCAGGCCAGGGCCGACGAGCTTCAGCGGGTCCGGCACTCGCTGCACCGCTCCCGGCGTCGCGAGCGCTTCCTGAGCGCGGCCAACGAGGACCGGTCCGGCCTGCGGCACCCGGCCGGGCTGAGCCTGCCCGGCCGGCTCTGCACCGTCCGGCCGTGCGACGGCAGCCCGGACAGCTTCGGTGAACTGGTGGGCCGGTTCGCCGAGTTCCCGCTGCTGGAGTTCACCGGCGACCAGAAGGAGGCACTGGCACTCGACGGCCAGTACGCCGGCACCGGGTGGGCCCGGCTGACCTGGGAGGGTCTGACGGCGCTTCAGGAGTACGCGTCGGCCGCCGTGCGCGGCGAGGCGGGCGGCGACTTCAAGCAGTGGTGCGAGCACACCCCGGCCGGCTGCCACCGGTTCCCGCCGCGCAAGGCGGTGCGCGGCGAGTCCAGGACGGTGGAGAGCCACACCAAGTGGAAGCGCGAGCGGATGCTCCCGGTGCCGGAGTGTGTCGACTCCTCCCGGCGCGCGTTCATGGGCGCGCACCTGCGGATCGGCGGCGGGCGGACGGCACCCCGGCTGCACTACCTGGACGACTGCTCCGGCAGCGGCCGGATCTACGTCGGGTACATCGGCCTGCACCTCACCAACACCAGGACCAACTGACGTCGGGGTCACGGGTCTTGGCCACCGGCAGGGGCCGGACGGTGGAGAATGCTCAGCAGCAGCCGAGCGGCGACACCGGACGAGCATGGGGGAACGACCACCGATGCAGAACGCACCAGAGGGGCACCCGGACGGTACCGCGACCACCCTCCAACCCGGCTTCCTGGCTTCGCTCTTCCGTGACCTCGGCGGCGAGGAGGCGCCAGCTCCCCGGGGAGGCAGCACCGCCACGGCCACCGACGAGGAGGTCGCCGCACACGGCAGGGCGGCCGCCCTGACCCACCAGCGGACGCTGGCCGTGCTGGCCGAGCACGAGCAGCTCGCCGATCTGCTGCGCCGTGCCGCGCTGCCGGTCTCCGCGATGGACTTCGAGAGCCGGCTGCTGAGTTACGAGCCCCGCCCCTACCCGGCGGCGGGAGCGGAGGCAGGGGACGGCACCGGGGCCGGGGCGGCGGAGGAAGGCCCCGAGCCGCGCTGGGCGGACTACGCCCCGGCCGAGCCACAGGTCGCGGGCCGACTGCTGCTCGACTCCGGGTACCAGCGCGGGCTTGCGGAAGCCCGGCTGGCGCACCAGCGCGCCCTGCGGGAGTGGCGCGGCAGGCGGGCGGCAGCGGCGGCGGACAGCGGCGTGATGGCTGCCCGGCGCGCGCACGAGGAGGCGGAGCAGGCCCGCGCGCGGGCGGTCCGGGAGTACAACGACAGCCTGGAGGAGTGCCGCCGCGCCTACCGGCTGGCCGAGCCGGCGGCGGTCGAGTCGTTGCTGGAGCGCGCGTTGGCAGCGGCGGAGGGCGCGACCCAGGACCTGCCCGCTCCCTGCCGCGCGGTGTTCCGTCCGTTGACCCGCACCGCCGTGCTCGACCTCGACCTGCCGGCGTTGGAGGTGGTGCCTTCGCTGGCCGGCTACCGGCTGGGCGCCGACGGCACGGTGGAGCCGGTGCCGCGGCCGACGGCCGACCGGGCCGCCGACTACCTGCGGCTGGCGGCCCGCCTCGCGCTGCGCGCGTTGCAGGCGGCGGACGCGGTGGACACCGAGGAGATACTGACCGGCGTAGTGCTCAACGGCTGGCTGCGCAGCACCGACACCCCGTCAGCCGACCCGGTCTGTCTGCTCAGCGTGGACGCGGACCGGGACGCGCTGGCCCGCACCCGCCTGCTGCCGCCCGAGACCGCGACCGAGACCGAGACCGAGGTCGCCGGGCCGGAGGCCGGCCACGAGCGGGGCAAGGGTGTCTACGCCGATGCCGAGCAGGACGAGGCGCTGCTGCGGCTGCGCGAGCTGGCGGCCGTGGTGACGCCCGACCCGTACGGCGTCGTCCCGGTCGAGCCGAGCGCGGAGGCGAGCCGTACCGTGCCGTCGGCCGCCGACCTGTCGGCGAACGAGTTCGTCTACCTGGTCCGCGAGTTGCTGACCAGGGGCGGGCTGACGGAGTGGAGCGTACGGCTGCGCGGGCCGGCCGGGCTGGTCGCCACCGGGGCGGGGGAGCCGGGGAGCGCGCTGCCCGGGCGCTGGGTGGTCTGGGCTTCGCGCCCCGAGGAGGCGGGCGGGGCAGGCGTGCTGGGCCGGCAGGTGGAGGACACGGAGCTGCACACGCTCGCCGAGGCGGTCCGGGAGGAGGGGGCCGACCGGGGGCTGCGACTGACCACGGGGCGGTTCTCCGAGCGGGCGCTCGACCTGGCCGGGGAGCTGGAGCAGATCCACCTGGTGGACGGCGACGGCGTACGCGAGCTGACGGCCACTCACCTGGGCCTGCGGCTCGGCACCGGTGGCTGACCAGCGGGCCGGCTGACCGCTGCCGACCGCTGCCGACCGCAGCCGACCGAGCAGGGTGGGTCAGCCACCGGTGGCGACGAGGTACGCGGTGGCGAGCTGGGGTGAACCCTGGTCGGCCCAGGAGTGGCCGAGCGCGGTGACGTCGAGTTCGCGGCCGCCGGGGAGCACGATCTGCGGGCGGTCGTGCCGGTCCAGCCGCCAGCTGGTGCCGGGTACGGTGCGGCGCAGCACGGTGCCCAGGTAGAGACCGGCGTCGTTGCCGAGCCAGTCGGAGACCTCGGGGTTGTCCCGCCAGCGGGGGAGCAGCTGGTCCAGCGCGGTCAGCGAGCGTTCGGTGTCGTCCAGCCGGACACCGGTGGACTCGGCCAGCTCGCGCAGCAGCCCGCATTCGGCGAGCAGCGCCGCCAGTGCCGGTTCCGGGGTTCCCTTGGAGTGGGCGCCTCGCCGGCTGCTCAGGAATCCGTGGCCCATGGCCCCAGCCTGCCAGCTGACCGCCCAGGCAGCACGCCCGCCGGCACAGGACGTCCAGGACGTACAGGCCGGGCTCGCCGGGCTGACCCGCCGTCACCCTGACGGCCCCGCCCGGCGGGCAGCGCGACCGGTCGCCCAGCAGGCTGGCCGCTAGGGCCGTGGCGCGATCCGCGGCCCGGGCCGGGCGTCTGCGCCCGTGGGCAGCGGACCGCGCAGCCGTCCGGCCCCAGGCGGCTGACGTCGGGCGGCTGACCTCGGGCGGTCGACGTCGGGTGGTTGACGTCCCGGGGTGGAGGCCGCAAGGTGTCGGACATCGGACGAGCGAGTGCGGGAGGTCCTCGATGACCGCGGTGCTCGTCTCCGCCGCTGCCTTTCTGATGACACTGCTGGGCGGCTACGTCGCCCAGCGCACCGGTGACCGTCGCCACCTGGTGCTCGGGTTCGCGGCCGGTCTGATGCTCGGGGTGGTCGCCTTCGACCTGCTGCCCGAGGCGGTCAAGGCCGCGCCAGCCGAGCTGCACGGTGTGCCGCAGGCGCTGCTGATGTTCGCCGCCGGCTTCCTGGCGATCCACATCGTCGAACGGTCGGTGGCCATCCACCGCGGTCACGAGGGGGAGTACGCCGCCCACTCGCACGCCCATGCGCACAGCCATGCGCCGGGCGGCAAGCAGGGCGTCGGTCTGACGGCCGCCGGCGCACTGGTCGGGCACAGCCTGATGGACGGGTTCGCGATCGGCGCGGCCTTCCAGGCGGGCACCACGGTCGGCACGGTGGTGGCCATCGCGGTGGTCGCCCACGACTTCGCGGACGGTTTCAACACCTACACCATCACCCGGATGTACGGGAACAACCGCCGTCGCGCGCTCACCCTGCTCGGCGCGGACGCGCTGGCTCCGGTGACCGGGGCGGCGATCACGCTGCTGTTCACCATCCCGGAGCACCTGCTCGGGCTGTATCTGGGCTTCTTCGCCGGCTTCCTGCTCTACCTGGCGACCTCCGACATCCTCCCGGAGGCGCACAGCCCGCACCCGTCCCGTTCGACGCTGCTCTGCACACTGCTCGGGGTCGGCTTCATGTGGGTGGTCATCGGCTTCGCGGACTGACCCACACTGACGAGCTCAGTTCCACTGCCGCCGGAGCGCCTGCAGCGTCGCCGTGATGGCGGGCCGACGGCTGGTCCGGGTGCGCCAGAGGACGAACACCCGGCGCGCCGGCTCGGGCACCACCGGCCGGGCGACCACGTCGGGCGGCAGCACCGCGCGGCCGAGCCGGGGCACCAGGCCGATCCCGAGGCCGGCGCCGATCAGCGCGATCTGGGTCTCGAACTCGCCGACCTGGTAGATCACGTCCGGCTCCTCGCCGGCCTCCCGCAGGGTGCGGACCAGCCAGTCGTGGCAGATGTTGCCGGGCGGCACGCTGATCCAGCGCTGTCCGAGCAGCCGCCCGACCGGCACCACGGCGAGTGCGGCCAGCGGGTGTCCGGCGGGCAGCAGCAGGTCCACCGGGTCGATGCCGAGGTCGAGCCGGGACAGGCCGTCCTGGATCGGCAGCGGTACGGTCGGCCAGTCCTGGACCAGGGCCAGGTCGACCTCGCCCCGGGCGACCAGGTCGGCGGCCAGGTACGGGTCCACCTCCAGCAGCCGGACGTCCAGCTCGGGGCAGCGCTCGCGCAGCTCGGCGAGCGCCCCGGGCAGGATGCCCCGCGCGCCGGTGGCGAAGGCGGCCACCACGAGGCGGCCGACCGCCTCGCCGCGCTGCTCCTCCAGCGTCACCTCGGCCTGTTCGACCAGTGCGAGGACCTGCTGTGCGGTGTCGGCCAGCGCGCGGGCGGCGTCGGTCAGGGCCACGCCTCGGCCCTGACGCTCCAGCAGGACGGTGCGGGTCTCCCGCTCCAGCTTGGCGATCTGCTGCGAGATCGCCGAGGGGGTGAAGCCGAGTGCGGCCGCCGCTCCGCCCACCGAACCGTGTACCGCGACCGCGTGCAGTGCGCGGAGCCTGCCCAGATCCATCATGCAGTGATGCTAAAGCATCCGGTGTAGAACTATTTGCTGGTGCTACACAGTCATCCCGGGCCATGCTCGACCCATGCAGATGACTCCCCGTCACATCGCCCTCGCCGTGCTGGTCGCCGCCGTCTGGGGGGTCAACTTCGTCGTCATCCACATCGGTCTGGAGCACTTCCCGCCGTTCCTGTTCGGCGCCCTGCGGTTCGCCGTGGTGGCGGTCCCGGCGGTGTTCTTCGTCGGCCGTCCGAAGGTCGCCTGGCGCTGGGTGGTCGCGGTCGGGGTGACCCTGGGGGTGGTGAAGTTCGGGCTGCTGTTCTTCGGGATGCACGCCGGGATGCCGGCCGGGCTGTCCTCGCTGGTGCTGCAGAGCCAGGCCGTGTTCACGGCGGTGTTCGCGGCCGTGCTGCTGCGCGAACGCCCGCCCGCGCAGCGGATCGCCGGGCTGGCGGTCGCGTTCGGCGGGATCGCCCTGGCGGCTGCGGACCGGGGGCTGCACGGCCCGGTCGGCGCGTTCGTGATCGTGATCGTGGCGGCGGCGTTCTGGGGGCTGTCCAACGTGCTGACCCGCAAGGCCGCGCCACCGGACGCGCTGCGCTGGATGGTCTGGATGAGCGCCGTCCCGGTGCTGCCGCTGCTCGGCCTGTCGCTGCTGTTCGAGGGACCGTCGGCGATCGGCGGGGCGCTGGCCGGACTCACCCCGGCCGGGATCGGTGCGGTGCTCTACGTCGGCCTGGGGTCCACCCTGTTCGGCTTCATGGCCTGGACCTACCTGCTCGGCCGGTACGACGCCTCCGCGGTGGCGCCCTACTCGCTGCTGGTGCCGGTCTTCGGGATGTCCTCGTCCTGGCTGCTGCTGGGCGAGCGGTTCGGCCCGCTCGCGGTCGGGGCGACGGTGCTGGTGGTGCTCGGGATCGGGCTCACCGCGCTGGGCCCTGACCAGCTGCCCGGTTCTGCTCGAAGGCGAGCTCGGCGGTCCGCAGCGCTTGCAGCAGCGCGGCCTGGTCCGGCTGGCTGACCGGTCCGAAGTACTCCTGCGCGACCTCCTGGCGGACCAGGCCGAGCCGCTCCAGTGCACCGTGGCCGGCCGTCGTCAGCACGACCCTGACGGCTCGTCGGTCCGCCGGGTCGGGTACCCGCTCGACCAGGCCGGCCTCCTCCAGCGCGTCCACCACGGTGGTCGCGGAGCGCGGGGCGATGTGCAGGCGCTCGGCCAGTTCGCTCAGCCGCATGGTCTCCCGGCCCTCGCAGCCGGGGGCGTGCGCCAGGGTGCGCAGGGCGCGGGCCTGGCCGGGGGTGATCCCGTACGGCTCCAGTCGCGCCATGGTCTGCCGGCGGATCCGCTTCATCGCCCGGGTCAGCGCGTCGGCGAGCTCCGCGGCGGTGTCGGCGGACGGCGTCGACGGCGCAGAGGGCTCGGACGGCGTGGACATGGGCGGGCTCCCCGGGCAGTAGGTGGGCTCAGGGTATCGGGGCCGGTGGAGATGTCGCTCCGATAACACCTTGAGTCAGGCTCACTATGCGATTAGGCTCACCTAAATTAACGAAGTCGAGCAGACAGAGGCAAGAGATGTCCCGTTCCCAGGCACGCGTCGCCACCGACCGTCCGGCCCGCTACGGCAAGCAGCTGGCCGCCCACATGAGCCGCAAGGTGCAGACCGAGTGGTCCGAGGACACCGGCCGGGGTGAGCTGGTCTTCAGCGCCGGCACCGCGACCCTGACCGCCGAGCCCGGCGCGCTGCTGCTGGTGGTCGAGGGCGAGGAGGCGAACCTGCCCCAGCTGGAGGACGTGGTCGGCCGTCACCTGGTCCGCTTCGGGGCCCGCGACGAGCTGGTGGTCGAGTGGCGCCGGGACAGCGGCGAGGCCGGTCTGGTGCACCGCAACGAGGAGGACCCGGCTACCGGCGAGTGACCCGGGGCAGCAACCGCAGCAGGCACCAGAGCAGCACCCCGGCCAGGCACCAGCTGGCCAGCACGTCCAGCAGCCAGTGGTAGTCGCTCCACACCAGCCCGGCCCCGACGCCCAGGCAGAGCAGCGCGGTCAGCGCGTACAGCCGCTCGCGCACCGGCCGGCGGAGCGTCGGGCCGAGCAGCAGGGCCGCCGTCCCGTACGCGATCGCCGAGGTGGCGGTGTGCCCGGACGGGTACCAGCCGAGCTGTTCGGCCGAGAGCGGGAAGCCGAACGGGCCCGGGCGGGCGAACCAGGTCTTGCTCGGCACGATCAGCAGCGGCACCAGCGCCCCGGCCAGCACCGCCACCGGCACCGGGAACCACCACCTGGCCAGCCCGGCCCGGTGCTCGCGCCAGGCCGCGACCGCCGCCGTCAGCAGCAGGACCGGCATCGCCGGGACGGGCCCGCCGAGGTCGGAGAGCCCGGCGCCGAGGTGGTTGAGCAGCGTGCTGCCCAGCGCCCGGCGGACCGAGTGGACGGCGCTGCGGGTGAGTTCGTCGAGCTCCAGCAGCGGGCCGTCGACGGCGACCTGCCAGGAGATCAGGGCTAGTACGGCCAGCAGGGCCAGCGGAATCCAGGCATGCGAGAGCCGCCCCGGAGCGGGGGGGAGAGCTCCAGGGCGGCTGGGGAGATCGCCGTTCCGTGCGCCCCGGGGGGTGTGGGCCGGACGGTCGGTCGATCGGTTCTCGGCTGCCGCCGCTCCGGCTGGAGCCGCGGAGGCTGTCGGTAAGAAGTGTGGCTCGCTGTCCATCTGTCATGACAGTACGTCAGACCCGTACCCCGCAGAGGGGCCTGGCCGGTTTCGCACAGCATCTTCACCAGTGCGCGTGCAGCCAGCGTCGGCATCCGGCGGGCGCAAGCGGAAGGCCCCGGTCCATCTGGACCGGGGCCTTGCGCGCATGGCTGGATCAGACGGCGGCGAACGCACCCTCGATGATGTCCAGACCCTCGGTGAGCAGGTGCTCCGGCATCACCAGCGGCGGCAGGAAGCGCAGCACGTTGCCGTAGGTGCCGGCGGTCAGCACCACCAGGCCCTCGGCGTGGCAGGCCTTGGCGACGGCGGCGGTGAACTCCGGGTTCGGCTCCTTGGAGCCCGGCTTGATCAGCTCGACCGCGATCATGGCGCCGCGGCCGCGGATCTCGCCGATCACGTCGAACTTCTCGGCCATGGTGGCCAGCCGGGCCTTCATGACCTCCTCGATGCGCTTGGCCTTGCCGTTCAGGTCCTCGGACTTCATGGTCTCGATGGAGCCCAGCGCGGCGGCGCAGGCGACCGGGTTGCCACCGTAGGTGCCGCCCAGGCCACCGCCGTGCGCGGCGTCCATGATCTCGGCGCGGCCGGTCACGGCGGCCAGCGGCAGACCGCCGGCGATGCCCTTGGCGGTGGTGATCAGGTCCGGGACGATGCCCTCGTCGTCACAGGCGAACCACTGGCCGGTGCGGCAGAAGCCGGTCTGGATCTCGTCCGCGACGAAGACGATGCCGTTCGCCTTGGCGTACTCGACGATCGCGGGGAGGAAGCCCTTGGCCGGCTCGATGAAGCCGCCCTCGCCCTGGATCGGCTCGATGATGATCGCCGCGACGTTGTCGGCGCCGATCTGCTTGTTGATGATGTCGATCGCCTGCGCGGCCGCCTCGGCGGCGCAGTTCTCGGCACCGGTCAGCCAGCGGTAGGGGTACGCCACCGGGACGCGGTAGATCTCCGGCGCGAACGGGCCGAAGCCCTGCTTGTACGGCATGTTCTTCGCCGTCAGGCCCATGGTGAGGTTGGTGCGGCCGTGGTAGCCGTGGTCGAAGACCACGACGGCGGTGCGCTTGGTGTAGACGCGGGCGATCTTCACCGCGTTCTCCACCGCCTCGGCGCCCGAGTTGAAGAGCGCGGTGCGCTTCTCGTGGTCGCCCGGGGTCAGCTCGTTGAGCTGCTCGGCCACCGCCACGTAGCCCTCGTACGGGGTCACCATGAAGCAGGTGTGGGTGAACGCGGCCAGCTGCTCGGTGGCCTTGGCGACCACGGCGGCGGCGCTGTTGCCGACGTTGGTCACGGCGATGCCGGAGCCGAAGTCGATCAGCGAGTTGCCGTCCACGTCCTCCAGCACGCCGCCACCGGCGCGCGCGACGTACACCGGCAGGGTGGTGCCGACACCGGCGGCCACCGCACTGAGCTTGCGTGCCTGCAGCTCCTGCGACTTCGGGCCGGGGATCGCGGTGACCAGGCGGCGCTCCTGCGGGAGCTGCGTTGCAGCGCTCATGGTGTGTTCTCCAAATCTCAAGGCGCGGTCCTCGCAGGCTACGGCCGCGAAACTCGCCCGGGCATGCGCCACTCGGTAGCAGTCCACTATCCGACTTGTCCTGCGCGGCCAGCGCGTGAGATCGGCTGCGGACCGTCTCTGCTCCACTACATTGAGCCCGGACGGGTCGCCCGGGGGCATCCCGGGTAGGTCAATGGCCGGGTGGGCACAGGGAGCGGGGAGCGGGCCGCGATGGGACTGGACGGTACGTACGGGCAGCGTGCGGTCGAACTCGGGAAGGCGCCGGGCGTACCGCCGCAGCGGCCGGTCCCGTTCGACCTCACCGCCTGGGCCGGGGAGCCGCGCCCCGAACTCGAGCCGGGTGTCTACCGGTTGAACCACCGTCAGAGCGCCGTGGTCGACCGCGAGGCCGCCGCCGTCCCGGCCACACCGCTGCTGCTGCGGGTCGTGCTCAACCTGGTGGTGGCCTGGTTCGCCTATCTGTACGGCGTCCAGCTGATCTTCTGGGTGGCCGGTCTGTTCGGTCTGCTCGACGGCCTCACCTCGGCCACCGCCGTGATCGCGCTGCTGGCGGTGAACGTCGCGGTGGCGGCCGGGGTGATCAAGCT
Organism: Kitasatospora sp. P5_F3; assembly: GCF_054049135.1. Taxonomy (NCBI): domain Bacteria; kingdom Bacillati; phylum Actinomycetota; class Actinomycetes; order Kitasatosporales; family Streptomycetaceae; genus Kitasatospora; species Kitasatospora sp. P5_F3. The sequence continues at coordinate 17,189 of NZ_JBFUMY010000077.1, forward strand.
GTTCGGCCGGATGGGCCGCTGGCCCGAGGTCTGGCGCCGCTGGGTCGGCCCGCTGCTGGCCCGCACCGTCACCCAGGAGGCGCCGGCCGAGGGCGTCGCCGTGCCGACCGGTCCGGCCGACCCCTGGGAGCGGCTGCGCCACGGTGGTGCGCCGCTGGCCGCCCAGGTGCTGGACCGGCAGCCGGTCACCGACGTCGACTACGTCCGGATCCAGCGGGCCTGGGAGACCGTGCTCGGGCAGCCGGACCTGATGGCCGCCTTCACCGAACAGATCACCGCCCGGGGCGCCGCCGCCTGCGCCCACCCCTCGGAGGCCCGCGACCTGGCCGGCCGCAGCCACCGGCACGACCTGCTGACCCGTCAGGTCAGGCTCGGCACCGCCCAGGACGTGCTGAAGAACCCGCCCACCCACCGGGCCACCGGCTTCGCCCTCGACCCGGCACTGCTCGGCACCTCGCTGCTCGCGGTTGGCCCGGCCGGCACCGGCAAGACCGCCGGGCTGGCCCGTCCGCTGGCCGAGGCGCTCTGCCTGCAGGCACTCGCGGGGACCGCCTGCGCGGTGGTGATCGGCGCCGCCGAGGCGGACCTCGGCCCCGACGACTGGTACGACGTGGTGATCGCCCCCGGTGACCCCGCCTCGCCCTACGGCCTCGACCTGTTCGGTGCCGCCGCCGAGGTGGACGAGGCGGCCGCCCGGCTGACCGACGCGCTGCTGCCGGACGAGCTCTCGCTGCGCGCCGAGAGCTCCCGGGCCGCGCTCCAGCAGACGGTGGGACCGTTCCACGCCGCGTACGGCCGCTACCCCGGCGTCCGGGAGCTGCGAGAGCTGCTCGGCGGCGAGCCCAAGGGCTGGGCGGCGCTGCGTCAGGCGCTGACCGAGGCCGGTGAACTGACGGTCCACCAGTCCGACCTGCAGCACCGCGAGCGCCAGCACGGCCGGGCCGACGACCCGGGTGCGCTGCTCGCCGACCGGCTGGCGCTGCTGGACCGTCCGGCCTTCGCCGGGTGCTTCCCGGGCGACGCTCCCGGCAAGCCGGCCTTCGCGATGCGGGCGCTGGACCACCCGCTCAGAGTCCGGGTCAAGCTGCCCGAGCTCAGCCACCCGGAGGCGGCCCGGATGCTGTCCCGGCTGGTCACCGGCCAGTTCGTGCAGGCCGCGACCGCGCGCCGGGAGCGTGCGCTGTTCGCCGGTCTGGTGGTGGACGACGCCTCGGCAGCGCTCGACGCGCAGGTGGTGCGCGGGCTGCAGCGGATGCGCGGGGCGAACGCCGGGGCCGTCCTGCTGCTGCGCACCCTGGTCGACCTGCCGGAGAACCTGCGCACCGCGCTGTTCGGTGCGGTCGGCTGCCGGATGGCCTTCCCCGGCATCGCGCCCTGGGACGGCCGGCTGTTCTCCGAGGCCTGGGGCACCCACCTGATCCGGGAGACCGCCGTCACCCACGCGCCGGACACCTCGGGCGGCGCGGTCCGCCGGGCCGGCCGGCTGGCCCGCAAGGCGCTCTCCGGCACCACCGCGCAGACCGAGAGCGTCACCGTCCGGGAGGTCGAGCGGCACCGCTGGTCGTCCTCCGACCTGGCGCACGCGCTGCCCACCGGGCACGCGGTGATCTCGCTGACCACGGTGACGGGGGAACAGATCCCACCGGTGCTGGTGGATCTGCGCGGCTGACCCCGAAGGCGGTCGGCCAGGGCCTCGGCCGGTCCGGAGTCGGCTGACTACGGAGCGGATGATTCGGTCCGGCGGGTTGGCCGAGGCGTACATAATGGAGGCAGAAGCCCTCCTCGCCCGGTTGCAACGGCGCAGCCTGGTCGAACACCCGAAGGTGCCATGCCCCCCACACTTGCCTCCGTAGTCCGCAGCAGCTCGCTCCATCTGACCGTGCTGGCCGGTGCGGACCAGTTGGAACGGCCCGTCCGCTGGGTGCACACCAGCGAGCTGGACGACCCGACGCCCTTCCTGGAGGGCGGGGAGCTGTTGCTCACCACCGGGATCAAGCTGGGCAAGGCCGCCGCCAAGCTCCAGGCGTACGTGCACCGGTTGGCCGACGCGGGCGTGGTCGGTCTCGGCCTCGGGGTCGGGCTCTCGCACACCGAGGTGCCGCAGGCGCTGGTGGACGCGGCCGCCCAGCGCGGGCTGCCGCTGATCCGGGTGCCCGAGGCGACGCCGTTCATCGCGATCAGCAAGACCGTCTCGGCCGCGCTGGCCGCCGAGCAGTACGAGGCGGTCACCACCAGCTTCGAGGCCCAGGAGGAGCTGACCCGGGCCGCGCTCGGCAAGGACGGCACCACCGCGGTGGTCCGCAAGCTGGCCGCCCGGCTCGGCGGCTGGGCCGCGCTGTACGACGGCTCCGGCGCGCTCTCCGCCGTCGCCCCCGACTGGGCCGCCCGCCGCGCGGGCCGGCTGGCCGCCGAGGTGGACCGGCTGCGCCGCCGCCCGGCGCCGTCCTCGGC
>NZ_JBFUMY010000078.1:0-37036 GCF_054049135.1 Kitasatospora sp. P5_F3
CCGCTCCGGCTGCCGCTGCCCCGGTTGCCGCCGCGCCGGCCGTCGAGGCGCCGGACGCTGCCGTGCCCGAGCGCCGCGAGGTGCTGGTCGGGTACGGGCCGCGTACGGGTGGCGCCCAGCGTCGGGCCCGGAAGGCTCCGGCGACCGCTGCCGCGGCTGCTGCTCCGGCTCCGGCTCCGGTCGTGCTGGTGCCCGCGCAGGCCGAACCCGTGTCGGCGGAACGGCCGTTGGCCAAGCCGCCGGTGCGCAAGCTGGCCAAGGACCTGGGCATCGACCTGCGGACGGTCACCCCGACCGGCCCCGACGGTGTGATCACCCGGGACGACGTGCACGCCGCCGCCGCACCTGCGCCGGTGGCCGAGTCCGTCGTCGCTCCCGTTGCCGCCGCCCCGCTGCCGGTCGCGGTCGGTACGGGTGACGTCCGGGTGCCGGTCAAGGGCGTCCGGAAGGCCACCGCACAGGCGATGGTCGCGTCGGCGTTCACCGCGCCGCACGTCACCGAGTTCATCCAGGTCGACGTCACCCGGACGATGAAGCTGGTGCGCGAGCTCAAGGCGAGCGGCGAACTGGGCGAGGGTGTCCGGGTCAGCCCGCTGCTGCTGGTCGCCCGGGCTCTGCTCACCGCCATCCGGCGGCACCCGGAGATCAACGCCGCCTGGGACGAGGCGAACCAGGAGATCGTGCTCAAGGGCCAGGTCAACCTGGGGATCGCGGCCGCCACCCCGCGCGGTCTGCTGGTGCCCAACATCAAGGACGCCGGGTCCAAGACCCTGCCGCAACTGGCGACCGCCCTCGGCGAGTTGACCGACGTCGCGCGCCAGGGCAAGACCTCGCCGGCCGATCTGTCCGGCGGCACCGTGACGATCACCAACGTCGGCGTCTTCGGCGTCGACACCGGCACCCCGATCCTCAACCCCGGCGAGGCCGCCATCCTGGCCTTCGGCGCGGTCCGGGAGCTGCCGTGGGTGCACAAGGGCAAGGTGGTGCCCCGCCTGGTCACCACGCTGGCACTCTCCTTCGACCACCGCCTGGTCGACGGCGAGCTGGGCTCCAAGGTGCTGGCCGACACGGCCGCCGTCCTGGAGCGCCCGAAGCGCCTGATCACCTGGGGCTGACGCTCCTTCAGCATGCGGATGGGCCCTGCTCCCTCGGGAGCAGGGCCCATCCGGTTTTTCAGTCCTGGGTACGGCGGGTGCGACGGGTGCGGCGGACCAGCAGCAGCACGCCGGTGCCGAGCGCGACGAAGGCGGCGGCGGAGGCGAGCAGGAAGGTGTTCGGGGTGCTGCTGCCGGTCTCGGCCAGCTCGGTGGTGGTGGTGGCAGTGGGCGAGATGCTCGGCGTCGGCGCGGCGGCGGGCACGTCCTTGGCAGCGGCGGGCACGGCGGCCGGGGCGGCGGTCGAGGGGGTGGCCTTCGGGGCGGCGGGCTTGGTGGGCTGGGCCGCCGGGTGGTTGAACTTCAGGTTGGTCGTGATCATGGGGCCGCCACCCCGGGACGACACGTAGAGCTCGATGCCCTTCTGCTCCTTCGGCGCCGTGGCGGCCAGCCCGATCCGGAACACGTAGCGCTTGGTCTGGCCGTCGGCCAGCGGGGCGTTGAGCAGCGAGGTGTCGGCGGAGAGCGTCGGGTCGCAGCCGAGGCGGAGCTTGAGCGGCTGCCACTTGCCGTCCTTCATCACCTCGACGGTGAAGTCCTGCTTCCGGACGTTGACCTTCTTCAGGTCGTTGCCGGTCTCCCCGGACTGCGGGTTCCAGAACGAGAACCCCGGGCTGATCGCCTTGTAGGGGGCGCCGGTGTGGTTGGCGATCTGCACACCGAACTCGACCTTCGGCCCGCCGGCGGTCAGCGTGGTGGCCCTGGGGTTGACGAAGGTGAGAGCCGGGGTGGTGGCGCGCTGCGGCTCGGGCGCCTGGGCGGAGTTCGAGAAGGGCGCGTCGCCGCAGGCCCAGGCGGTGGAGGCGGGGAGGACCGTGAGTCCGGCGGTGAGGGCGACGACGGCGGCCAGCGGGGCAATCTTCGCAAAACGGTTGATAACGGGCGCACGCATGACGGGTCTCCCCCAAGGAGCTGGAACTGACGATGAGTTGGTGAAGGGGTTGCCGCCTGGCCGGCTCCTGCCGCGCCCTGCTCTCCGTGCCTTCAACCGTTAAGACGTGCATCCCCGTCGGGGGTTGCAGGTGGGTTCAGAAATCTTTTCGAGGGATTTCCGGCAGCGCCGGGCGTCCGGCTTTTCAGCCCCGGGTGCGGCGGACCGTCAGCAGGATGGCCGCGCCGAGCGCGACGAATGCGGCGGCGGAGGCGAGCAGCAGGGTGTTCGGGGTGCGCGGCCCGGTCTCGGCCAGCTCGGTGACGGCCGCGGTGGGGGCGCTCGACGCAGTGGCCCGGGCGGGAGTGGGAACGGGAGCCGGGGAGGCCTTCGGACGGACCGCGCTCAGCCTGCCGCCCTTCGCGTTGCCCGCGAGCCAGTCCTCGCCGGTCGCGGAGACGGAGTAGGTGACGAAGCCGAGGCCCGTCGGCGCACCGGCCGGCACGCCGATCCGGAAGGTCAGCTCGACCGACTCGCCCTTGCGCAGCGCGAGCATCGGCAGCGCCTCGTCCTCGTTCACCAGGCCCCGGGTGCAGCCCGGCTGGAGCGCCAGCTGCTGCCAACTCCCGGTGCCCTTGCGCCAGGAGGTCCGGACGTCCTTGGCGGTCAGATCGTGCCCGTCGACGAAGTGTCCGAGCCCGATCGCCGGCTCCACCGCCTGGTAGTCGCCGTCGGTGTTGTTGGTGATCCGCACCGGGATGTCCACCGCGGCACCGCCCACGGTGATCTCGGCCGGGGACTTGAGCTGGGTGACCGTCAGTTCGCCCTGGTGCTTCGCGGGGTGCGGCTGGGACTGGGTACGGCCCTTGAGGTCGTGCCCGCAGACCGCCCAGGCGGAGCTGCCGCCGGCGACGACGGGCAGGCCGACGGAGAGCACAAGAGCGGCGGTGACGGTGGCGGCGGAACGGGACATGCGCATGGTGGACTTCCCCCGGGGATCTGGTGGTTGGTGGCGCGGATGGGTCAGCGGATGGGTCAGCGGCGGCGGTTGTGGCGACGGACCACAGTGAGGACGGTTGCGCCGAGGGCGACCATGGCGGCGGCGGAGGCGAGCAGGAAGGTGTTCGGGGTGCTGCTGCCGGTCGAGGCCAGCTCGGCGGCGGGGGCGACGACGGGGGCAGCGGGCTGCTGGACCGGGGTGGTGGAGGCACTCGGAGTCGGCGTGACCGTCGGGTCGGCGGCCGGAACAGCGGCCTGGACGGCGGCCGGGGCGGCCTTCGGAGTGGAGGGCTTCGGCGTGACGGGCTTGGGGGCCGCCGACGGGCGGACCATGGTCAGGGTCACCGGCTTGACGTTGGGGGCGAGGTAGATCTCGAGGGACTTCTGCTCGACCGGAGTGCTGCTCTTCAGGCCCAGCCGGAACTGGAACCGCTTGGTGTGTCCGGCCGCGAGCGGTCCCCTGGCCGCCGAGACGTCGACGTTGAGGGCCGGGTCGCAGCTGTGCCGGAGCGGGAGGTTCTTCCAGCCGCTGCCGACCATGACCTCGACGGTGATGTCCTCGGGGCGGAGGTTGACCTTCCGCAGGTCGTTGGAGACGTCGCCGGACTGCGGGTTCCAGAGGGCGGGGCGGGGCGCGATGCTCCGGTAGTCCTCGCCGGTGCCGTTGGACAGCTCGACGCCGAACTCCACCTTCGGTCCGCCCACGGTGATCTTGCCGAGGGTCCCCGGGAGGAGCGTGGTGGCCGGGTCGGTGGCGTGGTGCTCCCAGGCCTCGGTGGCGGCCGGGGCGGGCTGGTCGCCGCAGGCCCAGGCGGTGGAGGCGGGGACGACGGTGAGTCCGGCGGTGAGAGCGGCGACGGCGGCCAGCGGGGCAATCTTCGCGAAACGGTTGATAACGGGCGTGCGCATGACGTGTCTCCCCCGAGGAGCTGAAACTGGCGATGAGTTGGTGAAGGGGTTGCCGCCTGGCCGGCTCCTGCCGGGCCCTGCTCTCCGTGCCTTCAACCGTTAAGACGTCCATCCCCCTCGGTGGTTGCAGGTGGGTTCAGAACTTTTTTCGAGGACTGTCCGGGAGCCCTCCGGGATACTGCCGAGGTGACAGAACTACGGGGGATGACAGCGGCACCGCAGGGCACGACCGAGCCTCGGGCATCGCTGCGCAGGGACGTGTCGGGGCCGGCCCTGCTGGCCGGGCTGGTGTGCGTGGCGGTGTCGTTCTCGGGGCCGCTGGTGGTGGTGCTGGCGGCGGCGAAGGCAGGACAGCTGACGCCGGATCAGACCGCCTCGTGGATCTGGGCGGTGTCGATCGGCAGCGGGCTGAGCTGCCTGCTGCTGTCCTGGCGGACCAGGACCCCGGTGATCGCGGCCTGGTCCACGCCGGGGGCGGCGCTGCTGGTGACCAGCCTGGGGGAGTACCCGTACCGGGAGGCGGTCGGGGCGTTTCTGGTGAGCAGCGTGGCGGTGACCCTGTTCGGGGTGACCGGGCTGTTCGGCCGGCTGATCCGGGCGGTGCCGGTCGGGATCGTGAACGCGATGCTGGCGGGCATCCTGTTCTCGTTCGGCGCGGGGATCTTCACCTCGTTGAAGGCCGCGCCGGTGCTGGTGCTGGGCAGCTTCGCGGCCTTCCTGGCCGCCCGCCGGTTCGTGCCCCGGTACGCCGTACCGGTGGCCCTGCTGGCGGGTGCGCTGCTGGCCGCCGCCACCGTCGGGCTGCCGCTGCAGTTCGGTCAGGGCGGCCCGGTCCGGCCGGAGCTGACGGTGCCGCAGTTCAGCTGGGCCGCGATGGTCGGTCTTGCGCTGCCGCTCACCATCGTCGCGCTGGCCTCGCAGAACGCGCCGGGACTCGGCGTGATGCGGGCCTCCGGCTACGAGCCGGACGACCGGCTGCTGATCGGCGCGACCGGCGGGCTCTCGGTGCTGCTGGCCCCGTTCGGCTCGCCCGGGGTCAACCTGGCCGCGATCACCGCCGCGATCTGCACCAGCCCGGAGAGCCACCCGGACCCGCGCCGCCGCTACGTCGCCGGGATGTCCACCGGCGTGCTGTACATCCTGATCGGCAGCTTCGCCGGGGTGCTGGTGAGCCTCTTCACCGGCCTGCCCGCCGCGCTGATCGCGGTGGTCGCGGGCACCGCCCTGCTGGCCTCCTTCCAGGGCAGCCTGGCCGGGGCGACGGCCGACGAGGCCGGCCGGGACGGCGCGGTGGTGACCTTCCTGGCCACCGCCTCGGGGATGACCCTCTACGGCATCGGCTCGGCCTTCTGGGGCCTGCTGTTCGGCATCGCGACGCACCTGGTGCTGCAGACCGGGCGCACCCGCAAGGGCTGACCCACGGGGCCGGCCGCGCAACCGGGGCTGGGCCGGTCGGCCGACCGGTTGCACCGGTCCGGGGAACTTGGCGCGCCGGGGGACTGCGGGGGCGTACGGGACGGGTACGTCTTCGCGACCCCCCACCCGAGCCCCCGCCGGGTGACCGGAGCAGCGAGGACGAACCCGTATGCCTTCTGGCAATCCTGGCCGTCGTCTGCTCCGCGGCCTGGCCGCAGCCCTCCTGCTGGCGGCCGCCGTGCTCCCCGCCGCGCTGGAGGTGGCCTCACCGCCGCCGTACGACGTGATCGGCGCCCCGTCCCCGGCCCCCGAACTGGCCGCCCCGCCGCACCTGCTCCGGCAGGCCGACCTGCGGGCCGACGGGGCCGCCCCGACCGTCGACATACGCCGCACCGGGGCGCCCGACCGCCGGATCACCCTGGTGCTGCTCGGCGACGGCTACACCGCCGATCAGCAGGCGCTGTTCCGGCAGCAGGCCGACCAGGCCTGGCAGTCGCTGATGGAGATCGAACCGTTCCGCAGCTACCAGGGCTTCTTCAACATAAGGCGGGTCGAGGTGGTCTCCCCGGCGGCCGGGATCGCCGAGGGCGACCAGTCAGGACGGCGGCCCGACTCGCCGCTCGGCATGCACTTCTGGTGCGAGGGCACCGCCCGGCTGCTCTGCGCCGACGAGACCGCCACCGCCCGGTACGCCGGGGCGGGCGAGGGGCCGCAGTACCTGATCGCGCTGGCCAACTCCACCGAGTACGGCGGCGCGGGCGGCACCGGGGTGACCACGCTGGCGGGCGGCAACCCGGACGCCGGGCGGATCATCCAGCACGAGATAGGGCACACCGTCGGCGACCTCGGCGACGAGTACGACAGCGCACCGGCCGACGCCGACTACCCCAACCTGTCCACCCAGGACGCCGAGGAGATGCGCCGGGGACAGCAGAAGTGGTGGCGCTGGCTGGGCGCCCAGTCACCCGACGGCGGTGGAGTGATCGGCGCGTACCGGAGCGCCAACGGGGTCTACCGGCCGACCGCCGACTCGGTGATGCGCACCCTCGGCGGCAGCTACAACCTGCCCTCCAGGGAGGCCATCATCAAGCAGATCTACCAGCGGGTCGGCCCGACCGACCCGCCCGTCCCGGCGGCCGGCGAGGTGACCGGGCGGCCCCGGCTGGCGGTGCGGCCGCTGGGACTGACCGGACCGCGCCGGCTCGCGGTGGAGTGGCGGGTGGACGGGCGGGCGGTGGAGAGCCCGGCCGAGGACCGGAGCTGGCTGGACACCACCGGGCTGACCGTCCCGGCCGGCCGGACCGTCACGGTCACCGCGACCGTCCGGGACGACACCGACTGGGTCCGCGACGAGGAGTTCCGGCAGCAGCGGATGACCCGGACGGTGAGCTGGCGGCTCAGGGACTGAACCGTCCCTCCGTACCCGGATCGTTGCCCGTCCCGGGCCTTTCGCGGTTGACGCGCTGCATAGTCTGTTCGACGTGACCGTGGACCCCGAGACCGCCAGCCCCGCCGCCGCCCGAGTCGCCGTCCCCGGTCAGCGGGTACCCCTGCCGGTCACACCGCCCGGCGGCCGGGCCGCCTGGTTCGCCTGGTGGATCGGGGTCAGCGTCTACGTCCTCGCGGTGATCCACCGCACCAGCCTCGGCGTGGCCGGGATCGACGCCGTCGAACGGTTCGGGATCGGGGCCTCCGCGCTCTCCACCTTCGCGGTGCTCCAGGTGCTGGTGTACGCGGCGATGCAGATACCCGTCGGCCTGCTGGTCGACCGGCTGGGGCCGCGCCGGGTGCTGCTCACCGGCATCCTGCTGCTGAGCCTCGGTCAGCTCGCCTTCGCCTTCTCCACCTCGTTCGGACCGGCCCTGGTCTCCCGGGCCGTGCTCGGCTGCGGTGACGCGATGACCTTCATCAGCGTGCTGCGGATCTCCGCGCGCTGGTTTCCCGCCGCGAAGAACCCGCTGATCGCCCAACTCACCGGCCTGGCCGGGATGGGCGGCAACCTGATCACCACGGTGGTGCTCGCCCAGGCCCTGCACCGCGAGGGCTGGACCGCCAGCTTCGCCTTCGTCGCCCTGCTCGGGGTGGGGGTCTTCGCCCTGGTCGCGCTGCTGCTCAAGGAGGCCCCGGCGGGTGTCGCGGTGGTCCCGACGGCCGGGCGGCGGCTCTCGGTCCGGGCCCAGATCCGCGACGCCTGGCGCGAGCCGGGCACCCGGCTCGGCATGTGGGTGCACTTCACCACCGCCTTCCCCGGTGCGGCCTTCGGGCTGCTCTGGGGGATGCCGTACCTGGTGGAGGGTCAGGGCATGACCCGGGGCGAGGCGGGCGGGCTGCTCACCGTCCTGGTCGGCAGCAACATGGTCTTCGCGCTGCTGCTCGGGCGGATGCTCTCGCGGACTGCCCGGGCCCGGATGCCGATCACCCTGACCGTGATCGCCGCCACGGCGGTCAGCTGGGCCGTGGTGCTGGCCTGGCCGGGGGCGCAGCCGCCGCTCTGGCTGCTGCTGGTCCTGCTGGTGGTGATGGGCACCAACGGCCCCGCCTCCCTGGTCGGCCTCGACTACGCCCGCTCCCACAACCCGCAGGAGCGGCTGGGCACGGCCTCCGGCATCGCCAACATGGGCGGCTTCATCGGCACGGTGATCACGCTCCTCGGGGTCGGCCTGCTGCTCGACACCCTGGCGGGGGCGGACGGGGTGCACTCGGCGGAGGCGTACCGGTGGGCGCTGTGCTGGCTGTTCGTGCCGCTGGGGGTCGGAACGGGGATGATCTTGCGGTTGCGGCGGCTTGTGTAGGGCCTCCGACCTGCGGAAACGTGAATACCCTCACTCGGAGTAAGGGTATTCACGCTCCGTCAGGGGGTGACGGCGAAGTGGGCGAGGATCCGGGCGCCGAGTTCCTGGTCGCCGTCGATCGTCACCGGGCCGGGGCGGCCACGGCCGCAGGCCAGCCGGACGTACGTCTCCCAGTCGAGGGTGAGCCGGACGTCGGGGGCGAGGCTGATGGTCTCGTCGATGCCGGCCCGGCCGTCCTCGTCGATCCGGACGGTGCGGAGGAACTCGAGCGGGCCCGAGACGTCCAGGGCGAGCGTGGTGCCGGGCGGGGCGCCGACGGACTTGGCGAGCACCTTGGGGAGGCCGGACAGCATGATGTCGCGGGAGATCAGGGCGGCGGCCGAGTCGAGGTTGCCGGGGACGCCGAGCGCCCGGCGGAGGTCCTGCTCGTGCACCCAGACGTCGAAGGCGCGCAGCTGGAGCAGTTCGGTGTACGGCACGTCCCGGGAGAGCGGCCCGGCGGGCCAGCGGACCAGGTCGTCCGCCTCGTGCTTCGCGTTGCGCAGCGCGCGCGAGCGGCGGATGACGGTGTACTCCAGCTCGCCGGTGATCTCGGGTGCGGTGTGGCAGCGCCGCTTGTCGACCGGGAGCTCCATGTAGCGGGCGAACTCGCCGGTGATGTGCCGGAGGTCGCCGGGCAGCGAGTGGATCGGGCGGGGGTCGCCGAGGAGCTCGGACTCCAGCGCGATGACATGTGAGACGACGTCACGGACCGACCAGCCGGGGCATTCGGTGGGCCGGTTCCAGGCGTCGGTGGGCAGCGGGGCCAGCAGCTCGGCTATCGCCTCGATGGTCTGCGTCCACGCGTCGATGCAAGCCTGCACGGTCTGGTTCTCCGTCACGGGATTCTCCGGCCCTCCGTCAGCTTCCGTACTGTGCCGCCCTGGAGCGCGAACCCGGGTGTTCCGGCTTCCGGGCGGCGGCGCTAACCGCACGTTACGCTGCCGGGTGACAGCCGGGCAGTGCTTTCGGGTGACGATCGTAGGACTGGTCTCATGGACGGTGGTAGTGTGCGCGCTTCATTGATCCAAATCGACGTCTCGGACGTCGAACCGCCCGCCGAACGGCGGGCCAGGGTAGCCGCGTTGGTCCGTGCCCAGGAGGGCGCCGACCTGGTGGTACTGCCCGAGCTGTGGCCGCTCGGCGGCTTCGCCTACGACGCCTGGTCGGACGGTGCCGAGCCGCTGGACGGGCCGACCGCCGAGGCGATGTCGGCGGCCGCGAGGGCCGCCGGAGTCTGGCTGCATGCCGGTTCGATCGTCGAACGCGATCCGGACGGCCCGATCTACAACACCTCCTTGCTGTTCGCCCCGGACGGCGAGCTGACCACCACCTACCGCAAGATCCACCGCTTCGGTTTCGACAGCGGCGAGGCGATCGCGATGGGTGCCGGGCAGGAGATCGTGGCCACCACCACCGAGCTGGGCACCATCGGGATGGCCACCTGTTACGACCTGCGCTTCCCCGAGCTGTTCCGGGCCCTGCTGGACGCCGGGGCCGAGCTGCTGCTGATCCCGGCCGCCTGGCCGGAACGGCGGCGCGAGCACTGGACCCTGCTGGCCCGGGCCCGGGCGGTGGAGGAGCAGGCGTACGTGCTGGCCTGCAACACGGCGGGGACGCACGGTGGGGTCGAGCAGGCCGGGCACAGCATCGTGGTCGACCCGTGGGGCAAGGTGCTGGCCGAGGCCGGGGCGGGCGAGCAGGTGCTGACCGTCGACTTCGACCCGGCGGGGGCGGCCAAGGCCCGCTCCGAGTTCCCGGTGCACCGCGACCGGCTGCTCGGCATCCCGGCTCCCGTCCAGCGCTGACCGGCCCGGTACGGCGCTGACCGGGCCGCCCCGGGCGGCCGGGTGCGTGTCCGGGTATGGACACTGTTAGGGCTCTTGCGCACCAGGTGGGCGCATTTGAGAAGATGAGCCCTGGTCGTGTTCCGCTCGGAGCGGCCGGCGAGCAGTGCCGAGCCCGGAGAGGAGGCTGTCGCCCGGATGTCCAACCCGATGGCTCCCCCCGGCGACGGCCGCCCGGCGATCCAGCGCAACAGCCTGCGCGAGCAGATCGCCGCCGCGCTCCGCGAGGAGATGATGGCGGGCCGCCTGGCGGCCGGCCGCAACTTCACCGTCAAGGAGATCGCCGAGCTGTACGGCGTCTCCGCCACCCCGGCCAGGGAGGCCCTGGTCGACCTGGCGGCGCAGGGCCTGCTCCGGGCCGAGCACCACCGCGGCTTCACCGTCCCGGAGTTCGACTGGTCGGACTTCGTGGAGATCTTCGAGGCCCGCACCATGCTGACGGACAGCGCCTTCCGCCAGCTCGGGGCCCGTGCCAGCAGCTACGACTGGCGGCGCCTGCCGTCGCTGCGCCGCCGGGCCGAGGCGGCCCGGCGGGCGTCCCGGGCCGGCCAGCTGGACGTGCTGGTCGGCTGCGACCTGCGGTTCTGGCACGAGGCAGGGGCGCTGCTCGACAACACCCGGGTCTCCGGCTACCTGGGCTGGCTGCGGGTGCAGTCCTGGATGTTCGCGGCGCCCTATCTGCGCGCCGCCGGTGACCTCGAAGGGGTCTGCTGGGACCGGCACCCGGATCTGGTGGACCGGATCGAGGCCCGGGACGTGCCGGGGGCGCACCAGGTGGTGAACGAGTACAACCTGTTCACCGTGGAGCTGCTGGCCCGGCTGAGCGGTCGGCCGCTGGAGTCGGTGGCGGTGCTGCCGCTGCTCCGCCTTCCGGCGGCGGAGTGTCCGGCCCCCGCCCCGGCCGCGGCGGGGGGTGAGCTCGGTCTCGGTCTGGTGCCGCTGCCCCGGGCCGTCCCACCGGGTCGTTTCGGCCGCCCGCGGCAGTCCGGTGCCGGGGCCGGTACCGAGGAGCCGGTGGCGCAGTAGGGTGGGCTCTTCCCGTGTCCGCCCTCTGAGAGGAAGAGCCGGCCCATGGCCTGCGACCTCTGGCTCGTCCCGCTGGTGGACGTCCTGACGCACAGCCCCGAGAACCCGTTCCGGGACGACCTCGTACGGTACAACGCGGCCCTGGTCGCGCACGGTCTGCCCGAGGTCCCGGTGTACCGGTACTCGCCGGAGCTCAGCGGCTCGGTGGAGCCGATCGCTGCTTTCGACTACGACTCGCTGCACTTCCTGCGGCGGGCCTACCTGCTGGGGCTGACCGGCTTCGCGATCGAGCCGGTGGACGCGCTCGGGGGTGACTACGAGCAGCTGCTGGAGATGTTCGAGTCGACCGCCGAACAGTCGCACCTGGTCTGGCACTTCGACCACGCCGGAGCGTACGTGCCGATCGACTTCCAGCTCCCGCTGGTCGCGGACGAGCTGCTGGCCTCCGGCGGCCCGCTCGGCTCCTCGTACGGCCTGCTGCGTGAACTCCAGGCGGTGGCGCCGGTGTTGGGCCTCGATCCGCTGAACCCGCCGGCTCCGACCCGGCCGCTTGCGCCGACCGATCTGGAGCAGACCTTCGAGCCGCCGATCGACGACCAGCACCCGTTCGCCCGGGAGCGGCACGCCTGGGCGGGGCTGTACGCGGCGGCGACCCGGAGTGTCACCCAGGGCTCGATGATCGTCTTCGCCTGAGCCCGTCCCTGCCTGATGCATCGTTTCTGCGCGGACGCCCCCGCCGGGGCGTCCGCGCAGACCGGGCCACCTAGCGCAGCGGCAGGATCCGGACCTGGGCACCGGCACCGCTCTCGGTGCGGCCGCCCCACGGGCCGGGGGACTGGGTGGGCAGCTGGGTCATGGTGGCGCGGAACTCCAGCATCCACTCCGAGGTCTCGCCCCTGACCACGTCGGAGACGTCCTCGCAGAACCGGCGCAGCACGCCGAGACAGCGCTCGGCCGCCTCGCCCGCCGTGCCCTCGGTCGGGCCGAGCACCTCGCGCACGCACTCCGAGGCCCAGTCGAACTGGAACGCCTCCAGCCGGCGCTGCAGCGCCTGGGCGGTGCTGACGTCCCGCATCCAGCCCGAGGTCTGGCCGAACGCCCGGTCCACCCCGAGGCAGGCGGCGGAGAGGGCAAGCCCGACGTAGCCCCAGCTCGGCGAGGCCCAGGAGACCCCACTGAGCGAGAGCAGCGGATCGGTCAGCCCGGCCACCGCGAACCCGGCCGCGCCGAACCGCAGCAGCCTGGCCCAGCGCCGCTTCCAGACCCGGTCCCTGCGGTACCAGTCGATCGCCTCGACGGCCCGCTCCTCGGACCAGCGGTAGAGCTCCTCCAGCCGCTCGGCGGGCTCACCCCAGTCCCCGAGCGGGAACTGGCGGGCACTCAGATCGGTGCGGCGGCGGGTGGGGGTCAGTGCGGCGGAGGCCACGACGGGCTGGTCCTCCTCACCGACTTCCTTGCCCCAGGGGCTCTCCTCGGGCTGCATTTCCGGCTGGCTCACCTGTGGGGCTCCCTGTGGCGGGCGGACTGCTGAGGCCCTGGCGGGTACCGGGCCTGACGGTGCGTCGAGCGGCCAGTGTTCCGGACACCGGCCAGGTGTGGCACTTCGTCGGACGGTCGGCGCCGCGAGCGGTGTGGGTCGCCCATGGTGCCGTGCACCGGTGACGGCCGGTGCTCGTCCAACAGCACTTCTTACCGCCAAATGGCTGACCATGGGGCCGCTTCGGCAGCGATCGTTATCGGAATTCACCCCATCAAGCCGAGGTGGGAGAGTTGCGGCGGTCGGCGAGATTTCACCCTTCCGAGCGAGCCCGTCCGGTCCCGTCGCCCTGACCCGGCCGCTCCGACCGGCCCCCGGGGGCACAGATGTTAGAGGTTCCTCCAGTTCCGGCTGCCCGTCGCGGCCGGTGGCTGGAGGTTCCGACGGGACCGGCGACCGGCCCGATCCGGCCACCGACTACCCTTCAAGGCGTGAAGGTCCTCGTCATCGGCGGCGGCGCCCGCGAACACGCCCTGTGCCGCTCTCTGTCCCAAGATCCCGCCGTCACCGAGCTGCACTGTGCCCCGGGCAACGCCGGGATCGCACAGGTGGCGACGGTCCACCCGGTCGACCAGCTGGACGGTGCGGCCGTGGCCGCGCTGGCCCGGCGGCTCGGCTCCGAACTGGTCGTGGTCGGCCCGGAGGCCCCGCTGGTCGCGGGGGTCTCGGACGCCGTCCGGGCGGCCGGAATCCCGGTCTTCGGCCCGTCCGGGGAGGCCGCCCAGCTGGAGGGCTCCAAGGCCTTCGCCAAGGACGTGATGGCCGGCGCCAACGTGCCCACCGCCCGCTCCTACGTCTGCACCACCGAGGCCGAGGCGGCCGAGGCGCTGGACGCCTTCGGCGCCCCGTACGTGGTGAAGGACGACGGCCTGGCGGCCGGCAAGGGCGTGGTGGTCACCTCCGACCGCGCCGAGGCGCTGGCGCACGCCGTCTCCTGCGAGCGGGTGGTGATCGAGGAGTTCCTGGACGGCCCCGAGGTCTCGCTGTTCGCGATCACCGACGGCGTCACCGTGCTGCCGCTGGTGCCCGCGCAGGACTTCAAGCGCGCGCTGGACGGCGACCAGGGCCCGAACACCGGCGGCATGGGCGCGTACTCGCCGCTGCCGTGGGCCCCCGAGGGCCTGGTGCAGGAGGTCCTGGAGACCGTCCTGCAGCCGACCGTCGACGAGCTGCGGCACCGGGGCACCCCGTTCTCCGGCCTGCTCTACGCCGGTCTGGCGCTCACCTCGCGCGGCACCCGGGTGATCGAGTTCAACGCGCGCTTCGGCGACCCGGAGACCCAGGTGGTGCTGGCCCGGCTGCGCACCCCGCTGGCCGGGGTGCTGCTGGCCTCCGCCAACGGCACGCTGGACACCCTGGAGCCGCTGCGCTGGGACGAGGGCGCCGCGGTCACCGTGGTGATCGCCTCCGAGGGCTACCCGGCCGCCCCGCGCACCGGTGACCCGATCGAGGGGCTGGACGAGGTCGAGGCCGAGGGCGCGTACGTGCTGCACGCCGGGACCGCGACCGGCCCGGACGGCGAGGTGCTCAGTGCCGGTGGCCGGGTGCTCTCGGTCACCGCGGCCGGGGCCGACCTGGCCGAGGCACGCGAGCTGGCCTACCGGGGGGTCGCCCGGATCTCGCTCAAGGGCGGGCAGCACCGCACCGACATCGCGCTGAAGGCGGCGCAGTAGCCGACCGTCCGTGAGGGCGCTGCGACCGGGTCATCCCACCGGACGCAGCGCCCTTCGGCGTTGTCGGGCACCAGCCGCCACACCGGTCGGCGGCAGGATTCCAGCCCTTCGGGTGATCCGGTCGCCATCCGGCTGACGCGGCCGGGCCCCGGGTCGTAGGGTGCGCTGCATCGCGTCGGCGGGCTGCCCGCCGGTGCGGCCGCCGCCGGGTGCCCGGGCGCGGCCGGGGGGATGCTGTCGGTGGCGCTCGGTCCGGCCGCCGTGTCACCAGGACGGGTGGAAACGGTAGCGATCCGGAACGTCGGCCCACAGGCAGGCGTCAGAACTGTCAGAAGTGCCATGCACGATGCACAAGCGGGGCCGACGTCCGTCGCACCCCGTTCGG
Organism: Kitasatospora sp. P5_F3; assembly: GCF_054049135.1. Classification (NCBI taxonomy): domain Bacteria; kingdom Bacillati; phylum Actinomycetota; class Actinomycetes; order Kitasatosporales; family Streptomycetaceae; genus Kitasatospora; species Kitasatospora sp. P5_F3. The sequence continues at coordinate 14,649 of NZ_JBFUMY010000078.1, forward strand.
ATACTGATCATTTCGAGTCGGCTCGGGTGTCCGGGTCGTGGCCGACCTCCCTGTACCGGAGGGCGCCGCGATCCGTGGACGCCGGCTCCGAAGGGGGTGCCGCGCCGTATGGCCGCTGTCGACGCAGCCCGCGCACGTGCCCAGGCCGTGCTCCGGGTCCGTGGGCGGGCACTGGGTGTCGCCGCGCTGCCCGCCGCTCTCGCGGTGGTGCTGTTCGCGGGCCGGTTCACCGGCCGGATCGGCGCGCCGGGCTCCGCCGACGCGGCGGCCTGGGACGTGGCCCGCTGGGTGGTCGGCGTGGTCGCCGTCCTGGCGCTCCTCGCCGCCTGGCTGGTGGCCAGGACGTACGCCCGAGCGGTGCCGCCGCGTACGCCCGCAGTGCCGATCGCGGAGTCCGCCGCCCCTGAGCTCTACCGGCAGATCGGTGAGCTGGCCGAGCGGCTCGGGGTGCCCGCCCCGTCCGGGATCGCGCTCACCCCCGACTGCGACAGCTGGCTGGAGGAGGTGCACCGGCCGGGCCGGCGGCGCCCGGCGGGCCGGCCCGCCCCGGTGGCCGGGGAGGTGCTGTCCGGCGGCCCTGACCGGGCGGCGGAGCCCGCGCCGGTGCTGGTGATCGGCTCGCCGTTCCTGTGGTGGATGCGGGCCGGGGAGCTGCGCGCCCTGCTGGCCCCGGTGGTGGCCGGTACGGCGGCGGCCGCCGATCCGGACATCGCGGCCGCCCGGGGCTTCCTGCGTGGCCTCGACGCCTCGCTCGGCGAGCCCCGGCGCGGGCCCGCCGCCCTGCTGGACCGGCTCACCAAGCTGCTGCTGAACGCCTGCCGGGAGCACTCGGCCGAGCTGGAGCGGGCGGTCGCGGCGGCCGCCTCCGAGCAGGCCAAGTCGGTCGACTACGGCCTGCGGATCGCCGCCCAGGAGCAGGTCGGCCTCGCCTACGCGGGGTGGGACAGGCTGCTCACCCGGGTCGCGCTGCCCGCCTGGCGGCTCGGCCGCCACCCGGCCCACCTGAACGCCGGGGTGGTCTCCGCCCTCACCGAGCTGTCCCGCCGGGACCGGCTGGCCGAGGGGTACGGCACCCGGCTCGGCGACCGTCCGGCCTGCGACCTGCTGGAGGAGCCGGGCTCGGTGGACGCGGCCGTCTCGCTGCTGGCGGCCGAGGTGCTGTTCGGGGAGCCGTTCGGCACCGCGGGCACCGGCTGGCGGGAGCTGGACTGGGCCGACTACCCGGCCGAGGTGGTCGAGCTCGGCTGGCGCAGCCAGGCCGAGGCGCTGCGCGCCGTACTCGGCGACGGGGTGCCCGAGCAGTCCGCTCCCGCCCTGCACCTGGTGCTGGCCCGGCTCGCGGAGGGCGGTGGCGAGCCCCTGGCCGCAGCACTCGCCGCGCACCTGGCGCGCACCGCGCAGATCGCGCCCCCTCTCCAAGTGGTCCGCAGCGGGCGGGACTTGCTGGTCGACCACGTCACCGCGCTGGTCTGCCTGGCGGCGGTGGACACCGGCCGCGGCCGGGCCGGCATGGACTGGCTGGACGGCCCGGTGCTGCTGCTGGGCGGCACCAGACGCCCCGAGCTGGGCGCGCTGGTGGCCGATGCGGTGGAGCAGGGCAAGGACGCCCCGCTGCGGTCCTGGCTGGAGGCGGCCGGGCTGCGGCTGCCGGGCCCGGTCCGGCTCTGACGGTCCGCCGGATCGCTCCGGAGACGAACCAGATTTCAATAAATACTTGTTGCTACGGTGGGTGACGCAGCGCCAGCACTGTGGTGTGCTGGACCGCACGCACATCCGCCTGGCACATGCCACCGGGGGCCCGAGCCGGGCCGGTGCGAGTGTGGGAGGGGCGCGTGGGGACGGAACTCAACCGCCGCTGGGAGTCGGGCACCCTGAAGCACGGTGTCTCCGACCCCTTCGGCCAGGGCCCACTGCCGTGGCTGCGGAGCCCGGACCAGTACGTGGCCGGCATCGAGGGCGCGGTCCCGTGGTACGTCAGCCTGGACGCGCCCGGCCAGCTCCCGGCGGGCGTGCCCCGCCCCAGGCCGCCGGTCGGCACCCCGGCCAACTCCGACGACGTGCAGCAGCAGATCAAGGGCTTCGCCTCGGCCGGAGTGATCCGCCCCGGCGGCTCGATCGACCTGCGGGTCACGGTGAACCCGCCGCGCGAGTTCACCGTGGACGTCTACCGGATCGGCCACTACGGCGGCGACGGCGCCCATCACATGACGTCCAGTCCGCTGATCGCGGGGCTGGCCCAGCCCGCCCCGCTGGTGGTCGGCCGCACCGTCTCCTGCCACCACTGGTGGCAGTCCTGGCGGCTGCACGTGCCGACGCACTGGCGCCCCGGCGCGTACGTCGCGGTGCTGACCACCGCCGACAACCTGCACCGCAGTCACATCCCGTTCACGGTAAGGGACTTCGACGAGCATTCGCATCCAGCGGAGCTGCTGCTGGTGATCCCGGACGTCACCTGGCAGGCGTACAACCTGTTCCCCGAGGACGGTCAGAGCGGCGCCAGCCTCTACCACGCCTGGGACGGGCGCGGCGGGCTGCTGGGCGAGCAGGAGGCGGCCGTCACGGTCTCCTTCGACCGCCCGCACGCGGGGGCCGGGCTGCCGCTGCACGTCGGCCACGCGTACGACTTCATCCGCTGGGCCGAACGGTACGGCTACGACCTCGCCTACGCGACCGCGACCGACCTGCACGCCGGCCTGGTCGACCCGGCCAGGCACCGGGCGCTGATCTTCCCCGGCCACGACGAGTACTGGTCCGAGCCGATGCGGCGGGCCGTCGAGCAGGCCAGGGACGGCGGCACCTCGCTGGTCTTCCTCTCCGCCAACACCATGTACTGGCGGGTCGACCTCACCCCCAGCCCGGCCGGCGAGCCGAACCGGCTGCTCAACTGCCGCAAGCGCCAGCGCCTGCACCCCGGCCACCCGGCGGCCGGGACCTCGGGCAGCCMGMGCGCGCKCKGGCGGGACGCGGCCGCGCCCCCTGCAGGAGGGCGAGGAGCTGGCCGGCCTGGTGGCCGGCGAGGCCGACCGCTACTACCCGAAGGTCGCGCTGCCCGAGCACACCGAGCGCACCCTGCTCGCGCACTCGCCCTACCGGGACACCGCGGGCCGCATCCGGTACCAGGAGACCTCGCTCTACCGGGCGCCCAGCGGCGCGTACGTCTTCGCCGCGGGCACCTTCGCCTGGTCACCGGCCCTGGACCGTCCCGGGCACACCGACGAGCGGATCCAGCGGGCCACCGCCAACCTGCTCGACCACCTGTGCAAGGAGTGAGCGGGCGGCTCATGAAAGACTCGGTGCCCAGAGCCCCCCTTCTCTGATTCTCTGAGGACTGAGACGACCTTGAGCGGATTTGTCACCAAGCCCGAGCCGGTCCAGGTACCTGGTCTGGAACACCTGCACACCGGCAAGGTGCGCGACCTCTACCGGGCCGGCAACGGCGACCTGGTGATGGTGGCCAGCGACCGGACCTCCGCCTTCGACTGGGTGCTGCCGAACGAGATCCCGGACAAGGGCCGGATCCTCACCCAGCTCTCGCTCTGGTGGTTCGAGCGGATCGCCGACATCGTGCCCAACCACGTGATCTCCACCGAGGTCCCGGCGGGGGCGCCCGCCGACTGGAAGGGGCGCACGCTGATCTGCCGCGCCCTGGAGATGGCCCCGGTCGAGTGCGTGGCCCGCGGCTACCTGACCGGCTCCGGCCTGGTGGAGTACCGCCGGGACCGGACGGTCTGCGGCATCGCCCTGCCGGAGGGCCTGGTGGACGGCTCCGAGCTGCCCGCCCCGATCTACACCCCGGCCCTCAAGGCCGAGGTCGGCGAGCACGACGAGAACGTCCCGTACGAGGAGACCGCCCGCCGGCTCGGCGCCGAGCTGGCCACCACGCTCCGCCAGACCACCCTCGCGGTGTACGGCCGGGCCCGGGACATCGCCCGCGAGCGCGGCATCATCCTGGCCGACACCAAGTTCGAGTTCGGGCTGCTGGACGGTGAGTTGGTGATCGGCGACGAGGTGCTGACGCCGGACTCCTCACGCTTCTGGCCGGCCGACCAGTGGGAGCCGGGCCATGCCCAGCCCTCCTTCGACAAGCAGTTCATCCGCGACTGGCTGGCCTCGCCCGAGTCCGGCTGGGACCCCAAGGGCGAACTGCCGCCGCCGGCGCTGCCCGCCGAGATCGTGGCGGCCTCCCGGGCCAAGTACGTCGAGGCGTACGAGCGCCTGACCGGCAGCGCCTGGGAGTAGATTTCGCCGGGCGCCCGGTTGCACTGTCCAGGGGCTCGGGGAACTGCGAAAGTGCCTGACCACTTACGTACGGATCACCTTGTACGAGGTCGGCGTCGCAGTTCCCCGAGCCCCTGGCGTGTGCCAACTGGGCGCGGCTGCCTAGATCCAGCCGTGTTCGCGGGCGATCCGGACTGCTGCGTGGCGGTTCTCCGCGCCGAGTTTGGTGGCGGCGGCCGAGAGGTAGTTGCGGACGGTACCGGACGAGAGCGAGGCCCGTTCGGCGATCTCGGCGATCGAGGTGCCGTGGGCGGCGAGCTCCAGGACGTCGGTCTCGCGGGGGGTGAGCGGGCTTTCGCCGGCGGCTATCGCGTCGGCGGCCAGCTCGGGGTCGACGTACCGGCCGCCGGCCCGGACGGTGCGGATCAGACCGGCCAGGTCGGCGGCGGAGACGGTCTTCGGCAGGAAGCCCCGGACCCCGACCTCCAGGGCGCGTTTGAGGTAGCCGGGCCGCCCGTGCCCGGTGACGATCATGGTGCGGCACTCCGGCAGGACCCGCCGCAGCTCGGTGGCCACCTCGATGCCGTCCATGCCGGGCATCTGCAGATCCAGCACGGCGACGTCGGGACGGTGTGCCTTGGCCATCGCCAGCGCCTCGGGGCCGGTGGCGGCCTCGGCCACCACGGTGAGGTCGTCCTCCAGCGCGAGGAGTGCGGCCAGCGCACCCCGGATCAGGTGTTCGTCGTCGGCGAGCAGGATGCGAATGGTCATCCGGCGGAGACCTCCATCGAGAGGGCGGGTGCGGTCAGCGGCAGGTCCACGGTGAGCCGGAACCGGCCGGGCCCGGCCGGGGGAGTGGTGAGTCGGCCACCGTACACGGCGAGGCGTTCGCGCAGACCGGTCAGTCCGGTGCCGCCGGTGGCCGGCTGACCCTCCGTCACGCCGTCGTTCTCGATCTCCAGCACGGCCTGGCCGCCGCCGGTCCGGAGCCGGATCAGGCAGCTGGTGGCCTCGCTGTGCCGGAGCACGTTGGTGGTCGCCTCGCGGATCGCCCAGCCGAGTACCGACTGTGCGGTGACCGGGAGTTGGTCGATACTGCCGAGTTCGACCTCGCAGGCCACGTCGGCGGCGCGGAGCACCGAGCGGGCGCCGGTGAGTTCGGCGTGCAGGTCGGCGGTGCGGTAGGCCCGGACCACGTCCCGGACCTCGCGCTGGGACTCCTGGGCGATCCGCTGCACCTCGGTCATCTGGTCGGCGGCCTCGGGGCGGCCCCGGCGGGCGAGTTGGGCGGCCAGCTCGCTCTTCAGCGCGATGGTGGTGAGGTTGCGGCCGAGCACGTCGTGCAGGTCGCGGGAGAACCGCAGCCGCTCCTCCGCCACCGCCAGCCGGGACTGGGTCTCCCGGGCACCTTCCAACTCCCAGACCACGCCCACCAGCCAGGCCGAGCAGCGGCAGGTGGAGGCGAACAGCAGGCAGGCCAGCGCGACGGCGGTGAGCACCCCGAGGGAAGGCCCGATCGGGAGACCGGCGATCAGCAGGGCCGGCAGCACCAGCAGCAGGACGGCGGCGGCCAGTCCGCCGGAGAGCCGGTTCGGCAGGGCCACCGTGACCGGGCCGAACCAGAACATCAGCAGCAGCGGCGCCAGCACGGCCCCGGCCGACCGGGCGGCCGAGGTGGTCAACACCACGGCCCAGGCGGTGGCCAGGGCCAGCCCGGTGGAGACCGCGAGCAGCAGGTCGGGCCGCGGCCGGCGGCCCAGGTAGTGCGGCAGTGCGGCCCGGGTCAGCAGGACCGAGGCGACCGTCCCGGCCAGCGTGCCGGCCACCAGCAGCTGCAGGGCCAGGGTGGACGCCCGGTCGGGATTGCTGCCGAGCGAGCCCAGGACGGCCAGCGGTTCGGCGCAGGAGGCCAGGTAGAGCGACCAGCGGATGTAGACCTCGGTCCGCTGCGGCTTCCCCAGCTCGCGCCAGCGGCGCAGCGGGTGGTGCACGTGGTCTCCTCGGGACGGCATCGGGTGCGGCTGCCCTTCCTATCAGGCCTTCCTGTCGGAGGGGCCGGTGCGGACCGCCGGTCAGCGTCGGGGCTCCCAGCGGAACCAGCGGTCGGTGGCCCAGCCGGCGGCGGCGACCCAGGCCAGCGCGAGGGCGAGCAGCGGGAGGGCGTCGGCCCAGGTACCCCCGAAGCCGACGGCGGGGGCCGAGCCCTCGGTGCCGAACCAGCCGAGCCGGAGCAGCTGGAAGGCGGGGGTGGTGGGCAACAGCCGGAAGACGGCGGCGAGCTGGTCGGGCATCGAGTCGAGCGGGAGGATCATGCCGGAGCCGAACTGACTGAGCAGCAGCACCGGCAGGGTGGTGAGGCCGGCGCTCTCCACCGTCCTGGTGATCACGCTGGAGAGGGCGGCCAGCCCGACCAACACGGTGATCAGCAGGGCCAGCCCGAGTATCACCAGCACCGGGTTGACCGGCATCTGGAGGTCGAGCCCCACCGCTCCGGAGCCGCACAGCACCACGCTCAGCAGCACCGCGAGGCTGACCGAGGGTATGGCGGTCCCGGCCAGGATCTCCAGGTCCCGGGCCTCGCCGGTGCGCAGCCGCTTGAGCACCAGCTCACCGCGGCGGGCGACGTACGCGGCGGTCAGGTTGTAGTAGACGACGAACAGCGGGATCAGCCCGAGCAGTCCGGTGATCAGCAGGCCGCCGGTGCTGATCCCGGGGAAGTCCCCGGCCTGCTGCTTCATCGGCTCGGCCAGCCCGACCACCAGCAGCGGCGGCAGTGCCAGGGCGGTGAACAGGGCGGTCCGGTTGCGCAGCAGCAGGGTGGTCTCGGCCCGGCCGAGGGCGAGCAGGCGGCTGGTGGCGGTGGTCATCGGACGGCTCCGGTCGGCTCGGTCGCGGGGACAACGGGAAGGGCAGCGGGGGTGGACGGGGCGGAGGCGACGGCCAGGAAGGCCTCCTCCAGCGAGGCGCTGCGGGCGTCCAGCGCACCGAGCGGGACCTCGTGCCGGGCGGCCCAGCCGAGCAGCTCGGTGAGGGTGGACTGCAGGGCCGGGGTCCGGACGGTGATCCGGCGGCCCTCGGCGGTGACCTCGGCGCCGGGCAGGGCGGGCAGGGCGACGGTCTCGAACGGGCCGCTGCGCTCCGGGAGTTCGAAGGTGATCCGGGACGGTCGGCCGGCGATCACCTCGGCCACGGTGCCCTCGGTGGCGATCCGTCCGCCGTGCATGATGGCCAGCCGGTCGGCCAGTTCCTCGGCCTCTTCGAGGTAGTGCGTGGTGAGCAGCACCGTGGTGCCCTGGGCCCGGAGTTCGCGGACCAGCCGCCAGGTGGCGGCCCTGGCCTCCGGGTCGAGGCCGGTGCTGGGCTCGTCCAGGAACAGCACCTCCGGGCGGCCGAGCAGGGCCAGCGCCAGGTCGAGTCGGCGGCGTTCGCCGCCGGAGAGCTGCTTGACCCGGACGGTGCGCCGGTGCAGCAGGCCGACCAGGTCGAGTGCCTCGTCCACCGGGCGGGCGCCGGTGGTCATCCCGGCCCAGGCCCGGCCGGTCTCGGCGACGGTCAGTTCGGACGGGAAGCCGCCCTCCTGGAGCATGATCCCGATCCGGGGCCGGACGGCGGCCCGCTCCCGGTACGGGTCGTGGCCGAGCACCCGGATCCGGCCCTCGGTCGGTGCGGCCAGACCCTCGATCAGCTCCATGGTGGAGGTCTTGCCGGCGCCGTTGGTGCCGAGCAGGGCGAAGAGTTCGCCCCGGCGGACGGTGAGGTCGAGGCCCCGGACGGCGTCGAAGCCGCCCGGGCCCGCCGGGCCGTAGTGCCGGTGCAGGCCGGTGACCTCGATGACGGGTGGCTCGGTGCGGCTGGTGTCCATGCACCGAGCCTCCCGGCCGGGCGGCCGGGTGGGCAGTGCGCGCGGTCACCGGTCGGAGCCGCGTTCACACGGGTCGGCGGTGACAAATGTCAGGGGGTGCGGGCGGAGACGACGAAGGGCCCCCTCGATGAGGGGGCCCTTCAACTGAGCGGACGACGAGATTCGAACTCGCGACCCTCACCTTGGCAAGGTGATGCTCTACCAACTGAGCCACGTCCGCACGATCTTCGGTTGTTTTCACTGCGAGCGGACGACGAGATTCGAACTCGCGACCCTCACCTTGGCAAGGTGATGCTCTACCAACTGAGCCACGTCCGCACGGTGCTTCTTGAAGCACCGGCCGCCTTCCGGTCTCCCGGCTTGGCGACAGAAAGAACTCTACCCCATCGGAACGAGTGGTCGCCCCACCCTTTCCGCCGGGGCGGTCGGGGCGGGGCGACGAGCCGGTCGGGCCAGGTCAGTTGGCCTCGGCGAAGGACTCGTAGACGTGCTTGGGAATGCGGCCCCGGGCGGGCAGCTCCATGCCACGGGACTGGGCCCAGGCGCGCACGGCGGCCGGGTCCGGGGTGAGGGCGGTACGGCGGAAGGACTTTCCGGCGCGGCTCTGCCGGCGGCCGGCCGCGACGAACGGGGCGAGGGCCTCCCGCAGCTTCTCCGCGTTGTCCAGGGACAGGTCGATCTCGTACGACTTTCCGTCCACGCCGAAGTGAACGGTCTCGGCGGCGGCGCCGCCGTCCAGGTCGTCGGAGAGCGTGACAACTACACGCTGAGCCATGGGTGTCGATCCTCTCGGGCAATTCGGCCGCCGGATGCGGGATGCGCCCGGGCGGCCCGATGTGCACCAGTCACGCGGGCGCTTACGGGCAGGCTGGAGGCCACGCTGGATACGCAGCACTCGCCGTCACCGGTGGCCCTATTCTGCACCCAAAGTGGGCTGAAATCGAAGAGTCCTGCTTTCTTTTCCGGATATTCACGTGTGTTCGCCGGTGGGTGATAGGCGGCTGATGTGGATGGTCGTTCTGTCCCGTAGTGCCGGTATTCGGGCGTTCCAGAAGCAGCTGCGGAATCCGTCGTAAAGGGAGGCCGTCGCGGACCGTGGGCAGGGCGGAACCCATGGGACGTAAGGGGCAAAGGTCTACGCGCGTCGCCCTCCCCGGACCCGGCCCGGCCAGCAAAGTCGCCCGAATGCCCCGGTAGTCTGGAGGTCCCCCGCCTCACGCACCACACCACCGGGAGTGCCAGTGGCTCGCGTCGTAGTCGACGTCATGCTCAAGCCCGAGATCCTCGACCCCCAGGGCCAGGCGGTGCAGCGTGCACTGCCGCGTCTTGGATTCGCCGGGATCGCCGATGTCCGTCAGGGCAAGCGATTCGAACTGGAGCTGGAGGGTCCGGTCGACGACGCCGCGCTCGCCCGGATCCGGGAAGCCGCCGAGACCTTCCTCGCCAACACCGTGATCGAGGACTTCACCGTCCGGGTCGAGGAGGAGGGGAAGTGACCACTCGCGTCGGCGTCGTCACTTTCCCCGGTTCCCTCGACGACCGCGACGCCCAGCGTGCGGTCCGGCTGGCCGGCGCCGAGCCGGTCGCCCTCTGGCACCGTGACAAGGATCTCCACCAGGTCGACGCGGTCGTCCTGCCGGGTGGATTCAGTTACGGCGACTATCTGCGCTGCGGTGCGATCTCCCGCTTCTCCCCGGTGATGGACACCATCATCGAGCAGGCGAAGCTGGGAATGCCGGTCCTCGGTATCTGCAACGGCTTCCAGGTGCTCTGCGAATCGCACCTGCTGCCCGGCGCGCTCACCCGCAACGACTCGCTGCACTTCGTCTGCCGCGACCAGAAGCTGCGGATCGAGAACGCCGAGACCGCCTGGACCCGGGATTACTCGGCCGGCCAGGAAATCGTCGTCCCGTTGAAGAACGGCGAGGGCCGCTTCGTCGCCGACGGGCACGTGCTGGACCAACTCGAGGCGGAGGGCCGGATCGTGGCCCGCTACGTCGACCTGAACCCGAACGGTTCCTACCGCGATATCGCCGGCATCACCAACGCCGCCGGCAATGTCGTCGGTCTGATGCCGCACCCCGAGCACGCGGTCGAGCCGCTCACCGGCCCGAGCACCGAGGGCCTGGGCTTCTTCACTTCCGTCCTCAAGCAGTTGGTGAACGCCTGATGACTCTCGACACCGTCAAGAACGCCGAGCAGACGCCCGAGGCCGACCAGCCCTGGTCCGAACTCGGCCTGAAGGCCGACGAGTACGCCAAGATCCGGGAGATCCTCGGCCGTCGCCCCACCGGCGCCGAGCTGGCGATGTACTCGGTCATGTGGTCGGAGCACTGCTCGTACAAGAGCTCCAAGGTGCACCTCAAGCAGTTCGGCGAGAAGAAGCCGGACAGCGACGCGATGCTGGTCGGCATCGGCGAGAACGCCGGTGTGGTCGACGTCGGCCAGGGTTACGCGGTGACCTTCAAGGTCGAGTCGCACAACCACCCGTCGTACATCGAGCCCTACCAGGGCGCGGCCACCGGCATCGGCGGCATCGTCCGCGACATCCTGGCGATGGGCGCCCGCCCGGTCGCCGTGATGGACCCGCTGCGCTTCGGTGCGGCCGACCACCCCGACACCCGGCGCGTGCTGCCCGGGATCGTCGCGGGCATCGGCGGCTACGGCAACTGCCTGGGCCTGCCGAACATCGGCGGCGAGGTCGTCTTCGACTCCTGCTACCAGGGCAACCCGCTGGTCAACGCGCTCTGCGTGGGCGTCATGAAGCACGAGGACATCCACCTCGCGCAGGCGTCCGGCACCGGCAACAAGGTCATCCTGTACGGAGCCCGCACCGGTGGCGACGGCATCGGCGGCGTCTCGGTGCTGGCCTCCGAGACCTTCGACGCGACCGGCCCGGCCAAGCGCCCGGCCGTCCAGGTCGGTGACCCGTTCCAGGAGAAGCTCCTGATCGAGTCCACCCTGGAGATCTTCGCCGAGAAGCTGGTGCTCGGCATCCAGGACCTCGGCGGCGCCGGACTCTCCTGCGCCACCTCGGAGTTGGCCTCGGCCGGTTCCGGCGGTATGCGGATCGAGCTGGACACCGTGCCGCTGCGCGACAACACGCTCTCGCCCGAGGAAATCCTCATGAGCGAGTCGCAGGAGCGCATGTGCGCGATCGTCGAGCCCGGCAAGGTCGCCCGCTTCCTGGAGATCTGCGAGAAGTGGGACGTCATCGCCACCGTCATCGGTGAGGTGACCGAGGGCGAGCGGCTGGAGATCTTCTGGCACGGCGAGCTGGTCGTGGACGTTCCGCCGCGCTCGGTCGCGCACGACGGCCCGACCTACAACCGTCCGTACGCCCGGCCGAGTTGGCAGGACGCCCTGCAGGCGGACGCACCGACCGCCGAGCGGCTGCTGCGCCCGTCCACGGGCGAGGAGCTGAAGGCGGCGCTGCTGGCGGTCGCAGGGTCGCCGAACCAGGCCTCCAAGTCCTGGATCACCGACCAGTACGACCGCTACGTGATCGGCAACACCGTGCTGGCCACGCCCGAGGACTCGGGCATGATCCGGATCGACGAGGAGACCAACCTCGGCGTCTCGGTGGCCACCGACGGCAACGGCCGCTTCACCAAGCTGGACCCGTACACCGGCGCCCAGCTGGCGCTGGCCGAGGCGTACCGCAACGTCGCGGCCGGTGGCGCCAAGCCGCTCGCCGTCTCCGACTGCCTCAACTTCGGTTCCCCCGAGGACCCGGACGTGATGTGGCAGTTCGCCGAGGCGACCCGCGGTCTGGCCGACGCCTGCCTGGTCCTCGGTACCCCGGTGACCGGCGGCAACGTCTCGCTCTACAACCAGACCGGCGACACCGCCATCCACCCGACCCCCGTGGTCGCGGTGCTCGGCGTGATCGACGACGTCACCCGGCGGACCCCGATCGGCTTCGCCGAGGAGGGCCAGCTGGTCTACCTGCTCGGCGACACCGCCGACGAACTGGGCGGCTCCGCCTGGTCGCAGGTCGCCCACAACCACCTCGGCGGCCTGCCGCCCAAGGTGGACCTGGAGCGCGAGCGGCTGCTCGGCGACATCCTGATCGCCGCCTCCCGCGACGGCATGATCGACGCCGCGCACGACCTCTCCGACGGCGGCCTGGCCCAGGCCCTGGTGGAGAGCTGCCTCAAGGGCGGAAACGGCGCGCGCCTGATCGTGCCCACCGGTCTCGACCCGTTCGTGTTCCTGTTCTCCGAGTCCGCGGGTCGCGCCATCGTGTCGATCCCGCGCAGCGAGGAGCTCCGGTTCAACGACATGTGCGGCGCCCGGGGCCTGCCGGCCACCCGGATCGGCGTGGTGGACGGTGACTCCCTGGAGATCCAGGGCCAGTTCACCGTCTCGCTGGCCGAGCTGACGGACGCGCACACCGGCGTGATCGAGGCGCTGCTCGCCTGACGGCGTCTCAACGGCTCAGGGCCTGTGTGTCCATTCGCGTCGGATCAGGCCGGGTCGTTCGGTGCGTGCGATCGGCGTGCGGCCGGGGTGCCCTCGTAGCGGAGCTACTTGGGTGTTTCGGCCGTGCGGCGAGCGTGCGTGCCGGGCGGCCCGGACCCGGCGGGAATGGACAGACAGGCCCTAGGGGGCGGCCCGGTCGGGCCGCCCCTTCGCTGTACGCTCGCGCAATGGCGAACTCCGCGAACCGTACCCGTAGTTACGACCCCGCCAAGGTGCGGTCCGCCCTGGCCGGGCAGACCGAGGCGCTGCGCGGTGTGGTGCGCGAGCTGTGCGCCCGACCGGACGCCGCGGAGCTGTTCGACCGGCCGACCAGGCTCGGGGACTGGAACGTCCGGCTGCTGATCGCGCACCTGGGCTTCTGCCTGGACTGGCTGCCCAGGCACCTGGAGCAGCCGGTGCCGGACGGCGCACCGCTCTCGCTGGTGCAGTGGGTGAGCGTGACCAGGACTGCCGCCGCCGCGATCGACGCTGCCGTGCAGGAGCACGCGGAGGGCGCCTTCGCGGGCTCCCCGGTGGAGCTGGCCAAGGAGTTCGACCGCGCCTGCGACCTGCTGCTCGAGACCCTGGAGCGGCCCGAAGTCGCCGATCCCGCACGGCGGTTCGTGATCCGGTTCGGGCCGATCCTGCTGACCGACTTCCTGGTCACCCGGCTGGTCGAGACGGTGGTGCACGCGGACGACCTGGCGGCCGCCCTCGACCTGCCCGAATTCCCGCACGACCGCCAGGCGCTGGCCGCCGTCACCCGCCTGCTGGCGGACGCCTTCGCGGACCAGGTCCCGGGCGGTGCGGTCGAGCTGCGCATCCCGCCGTACGCGGTCGTCCAGGCCGTCCCTGGCCCCCGGCACACCCGGGGCACCCCGCCGAACGTGGTGGAGACCGACCCGCTCACCTGGATCCGCCTCGCCACCGGCCGCACCAGCTGGGCCGACGTGGTCGACGCGAAGCTGCACGCCAGCGGCGAGCGCAGCGACCTGGCGGAGTACCTGCCGATCATGGGCTGACCGCACTGCCTTGAGCGCACGGTTCGGAAGACAGGGGCTCGGGGCCCTGCTGATTGGCGGCTCCGCCGCGGGGCGACGCCGACCTCGTGCAAGGTGATCCGTGCGTAGGTGGTCAGGCACTTTCGCAGTGACCCCGGCGCCAGATCTCCTCGCCCCGCGGCGGAGCCGCCGATGAGCAGAGCCCCGAGCCCCTGGACAGTGCAACCCTGGACCCTGCAAAAAGCTGAGCCTACGGCCGGGCCGGCCCGGTGAGGTACTTGCCGGCTTCGGAGTACGGCCAGGCGTTGGAGACGCAGCCCTCCAGGCCGTATATCTGCTGCATCATCGCCGGGGCCGGCTGTCCCTTGCCGGGGCAGCCGAGGTGGTTGCGGCCGATCCGGTGGCCGACCTCGTGGTTGATGATCAGGGCCCGGTACTCCTCGATCGGGCCGCTGAACTTCGGCGAACCGGTGTTCCAGCGCTTGACGTTGACCATCACCTGGCGGTCCACGTTGCAGTTCACCTCGCCGCCGGTGTCCAGCCCGGCCGTGGCGCAGATCTTGTCGACCGTCTCCGGGGAGGCGATCTTCACCGTGAAGTCGTAGCTGCCGGACGCCACCAGCTGGAACGAGTTCTTCCCGTCGGTGGTCCAACTCCGCTTGTCCGCCAGGATGTTCTGCACCTGCTGGGCGGCGGTCGCGGCGTCGATCCCGATCCCGTCCTCGACCTCCACCCGGTACTTGCGCAGGGTCTCGCCCTTGCCGGCCACCGGCCCGTTCGCCTGGACGGTGGTGAAGGTGCCGAGCCCCTTCCCCTCGACCACCGGGGTGGCGGCGGGCGTCGGCGTGGGCTCGACGGGCGGGGGAGTGGTGGCGACGGGGGACTCCGCAGCCGGGACCGCCCGGGCCTGCGTGGTGGGTGCGCCGACCGGCGTCCCGTCGGAGTCACCGGCCAGCTGGTAGGCGGCACCGCCGAGCACGGCCAGTACGGCGACCAGACCGACCGCGAGCACCCGTCGCCGCCGCCGTACCCGCTGCTTCCGCCGCCGCGCGCTGGCGGCGCGCCGACGGCTCGGGGCGGGGGAGCTGCTGGGGTTGGCTCGCACTACGGATGCTCTCTGGTCGGCCGATAGAACTGACGCACTGTCGACCAGGACGATACCCGCAGCCCCGGCAGTTCCGGAGAGCCGGGCCCGGACCCTGCGGTGCCGCCCGACCGGTGGCCGGGCACAGGATCTTCGTGGTACCGCCCATCGGTCGTGGTTGACCCGGTCGGCTCGGCTGGCAGACTGCAGGTATGAGCATTCACCAGAACCTCCTCGGCGGTCCCGAGCCGACCCGACTGCCGGAGGACGAGCAGCCCTACCGGATGCTGGGCGAGGAGTCGGCCTCGCCGACCCAGGTCGCCGCAGCGTTCCCGACCTTCTCGCTGGCCTGGGCGATGCTGGCCGACGACGCCTTCGACGCCGGCCGGGTGGTCGAGTCCTACGCGTACGCCAGGACCGGCTACCACCGTGGTCTGGACTCGCTGCGGCGGGCCGGCTGGAAGGGCCACGGCCCGGTGCCGTGGGACCACCGGGGCAACCGCGGCTTCCTGCGCTGCCTGGCCGGGCTGGCCCGGGCCGCCGAGGAGATCAAGGAGACCGAGGAGGCCGACCGCTGCTGGACCTTCCTCAAGGACAGCAGCGCCGAGGCGTACGCCGAGCTGAAGCAGTAGTCGAAGCAGTAGCGGTCCGGACCTGACGGAGCCCCCTCGACCGGGAAAGGGTCGAGGGGGCTCCGTCGTACCGAACTACCGACTACTTGATCCGGGTACCCGCGGAACGCAGGGCCTGGGTCGCCTCGACCACGCGGGCGGCCATGCCGGCCTCGGCCAGCTTGCCCCAGGTGCGCGGGTCGTAGGTGCTCTTGGTGCCGACCTCGCCGTCGACCTTCAGCACGCCGCTGTAGTTGCGGAACACGTGGTCCACGATCGGGCGGGTGAAGGCGTACTGGGTGTCGGTGTCGAGGTTCATCTTCACGACGCCGTTCTCCAGCGCGGTGGCGATCTCCTCGGCGGTGGAGCCCGAGCCGCCGTGGAAGACGAAGTCGAACGGGTCGTTCTTGCCGTACTGCTTGCCGATCTCGTCCTGCAGCTCGCGGAGCAGCTCCGGCTTGAGCACGACGTTGCCCGGCTTGTACACGCCGTGCACGTTGCCGAACGAGGCGGCCAGCAGGTAGCGGCCCTGCTCGCCCAGGCCGAGCGCCTCGGCGGTGCGGACGGCGTCGTTCACCGTGGTGTAGAGCTCGTCGTTGATCTCGTGCGAGACACCGTCCTCCTCGCCACCGGTCGGGGTGATCTCGACCTCGAGGATGATCTTCGCGGCCTTGGCCTGGGCCAGCAGCTCCCGGCCGATGGCCAGGTTGTCGGCCAGGGTCTCGGCCGAGCCGTCCCACATGTGCGACTGGAAGAGCGGGTTCTGACCGTTCTTCACGCGCTCGGCGGAGATGGCGAGCAGCGGGCGGACGTAGCCGTCCAGCTTGTCCTTGGGGCAGTGGTCGGTGTGCAGCGCGACGGTGACGTCGTACTTGGCGGCCACGATGTGGGCGAACTCGGCGAGCGCGACGGCGCCGGTCACCATGTCCTTGCTGTGCTGGCCACCCAGGAACTCCGCACCACCGGTGGAGATCTGGACGATGCCGTCGCTCTCGGCCTCGGCGAAGCCGCGCAGCGCGGCGTGCAGGGTCTGGGTCGAGGTGACGTTGATGGCCGGGTAGGCGAACTTGCCCGCCTTGGCCCGGTCCAGCATCTCGTTGTAGACCTCGGGAGTTGCGATGGGCATGCGAATCCGCTCCTGTCGGTGCTCGGCGTACGGACGACCTGTCCGACGCTCGGTACGCCTTCGGTACGACGCGCGGTACCGGGAACGCCGACGCGGCTCTGCGGTGCGGCTGGTGGTACCTCGGTTCGACGGAGTCCGTCACGGTGTGCACTGAGGGTGGGCGCTACCGCGGGCCGGACACCTGTGCCATCTTCCCAGACTCCTGCCCCGGGTCACCCCGCGGCCCGCTGGTTGGGACGGACGGCGCCGGGAGAGGGGACCGAGGGCCCCGGTACCGGAGGGACGTTGAGCCTCCCGTAAGGCGGGGGCGCTATCCTGCGGCCGTGGACTACAACCAGCTCGCCGTCAATCTGCTTGACGCCAAAGCCCTTGTCGCATCGGTGGGTGCGATCGGCATTCTGGCGATCATCTTCGCCGAGACCGGCCTGCTGGTCGGGTTCTTCTTCCCGGGCGACTCGCTGCTGATCCTGGCCGGAGTGGCCGCCTCCTCGGCCGCCTCCTCGGTCCTGGGCGAGGGCGCCCAGATGTCGATCGCGATGCTGCTGGTGGGCGCGCCGATCTGCGCCGTCGCGGGGGCCCAGCTCGGGCACTACTTCGGGACCAAGGTCGGCCCGCGGATGTTCGACAAGCCGAACTCGAAGATCTTCCGCCGCGAGTACGTGGTGAAGGCGGAGGAGTACTTCGAGAAGTTCGGCCCGGCAAAGGCCGTGGTGCTGGCCCGCTTCATCCCGATCGTCCGCACCTTCCTGAACCCGGTCGCCGGGACCCTGGAGATGTCGGCCAAGACCTTCTTCGTCTGGAACGTGGTCGGCGGGGTGCTGTGGACCGAGTCGATGCTGCTGATCGGCTACTTCACCGGTGACCAGCTCGCGCCGGTGATCGACCGGTACCTGATCCCGGCGATGGCGCTGATCATCCTGGTCTCGGTCTCGCCGATCATCTTCGAGGTGCTGCGCGAGCGGAAGAAGAAGCGGGCGGCCGCCGCGGAGAGCGGCGACCCGGTCTCCAGTGGCCGGCACCGCAAGGGCTGAGCACGCGTACGACGAAGGGGGCCCCGGGCGGGGCCCCCTTCGGCATGTCTGCGGCCGGTCTACGGCGTGACGATCGCGAAGTTCGGGTCCGGGGTGTCCAGCACGGCGAACAGCCGGGCCAGCGCCTGCGGGTCGCCGGACCGCTCGATCCCGTCCGGCTGCTGACCGGCCAGCAGACCGAGCAGCTGGGGCTTGGTCAGGGTCAGCGTCAGGTCGGCCCCGCCCGCGCCGAGCGACTGCCCGGCCGGTGCGCTGCGGTGGGTCAGCGCGCCGTTGGAGAGGGTGAGCCGCCAGCCGCGCTGTTGGTCGGTGAAGATCCAGTCGAGGGTGAGCGGGGTGTCCCAGGCGCGCGGACCGTTCACCCGGACCGCCAGTGAGTCGATCAGCTGATCGACCGTCAGGGCCATCGCCATCTCGGGGTTGGACAGCTCCAGGTCCACCGTGGCGGGCGTGCCGCGCAGCTCCATCGCTGCGGTCAGGTAGAAGTTCCGCCAGGTGCCGTTCTCGGCGCCGTGGCCGAGCCGGTCGTAGACAGCGGCGAGGGTCTCGCGGGCGCCGGAGTGCTTCGGGTCGGCGAAGACCGCGTGGTTGAGCAGGGTGGCGGCGAACCGGAGGTCGTCCTTGGCCACGTACTCCTGCGCCCGGCTCACCGTCGCGTCCGGGCCGCCGAGCAGCTCCACGTAGCGGGCCGCCTGCTCGGTCGGCGGGTGCGGCCAGAGGTTGGCCGGGTTGCCGTCGTACCAGCCCATGTAGCGCTGGTAGACCGCCTTCACGTTGTGGCTGAGCGAGCCGTAGTAGCCGCGCAGGGCCCAGGTCCGGTCCAGGGCGGGCGGCAGGGTGATCTCCTCGGCGATCTCCGGTCCGGTCAGTCCGCTGTTCAGCAGGCGCAGACTCTGGTCGTGCAGGTAGGCGTAGAGGTCGCGCTGCTTGGTGAGGTACTCGCCGATCTTCTCCCGGCCCCAGGTCGGCCAGTGGTGCGAGGCGAACGAGACGTCGGTGTCCTCGCCGAACAGCTGCCAGGCCTCGTCCAGGTAGTGCGCCCAGACCCGGGCGTCCCGGACCACCGCGCCGCGCAGGGTCAGCACGTTGTGCATGTTGTGGGTGGCGTTCTCGGCCAGGCAGAGGGCGTTCCGCTGCGGGAAGTGGAAGTTCATCTCGGCCGGTGCCTCGGTGCCGGGGGTGAGGTGGAAGACGATCCGGACGCCGTCCACCACCTCCTCCTGGCCGGTCGCGGTGATGTCCACGGTGGGCGCGATCAGCGTGATGGTGCCGGTGGAGGTGGTCATCCCGAGCCCGGCCCCGATCTGGCCGTCGGGGCCCTTGGGCAGCCCGGCGCCGTACATGTAGACGGCCCGTCGGGTCATCGCGTTGCCGGCGTACACGTTCTCGCTGACCGCGTGCTCCAGGAAGCCGGCCGGGGCGAGCACCGGCACCGGCGGATGGCCGTGCGGCACGACGCCCCGGGCGCCGCCGAAGTGGTCGCCGTGCGAGTGGGTGTAGATCAGGCCGGTGACCGGGCGGTCGCCCCGGTTGCGGCGGTACAGCGCCAGCGCGGCGGCGGCGGTCTCGGCGGAGATCAGCGGGTCGATCACGATCACGCCCTGGTCGCCCTCGACCAGGGTCATGTTGGAGAGATCCAGGCCGCGCACCTGGTAGATGCCCTCGGTGACCTTGAACAGGCCCTGCCGGGCGCTGAGTTGGCTCTGCCGCCAGAGGCTGGGGTGCGCGGTCTCCGGGCAGTCCTTCTGGAGGAAGGCGTACGCGTCGTTGTCCCAGACCACCCGGCCGGTCGCGTCGGTGACGATCGCGGGTTCCAGGGCCTCCAGGAATCCGCGGTCGGCGTCGGTGAAGTCTTCGGTGTCTTCGAAGGAGGGAGTCGCCATGGGGCGACCCTGCCACGAAATGTCCGATTTCTCACGCTATGACGATGCCCGGTGTTTCACGTGAAACACCGGGCATCCGTGCTGTCGGACCGTCAGAGACCGAGGTCGTCCAGGGTGTAGGCGGTGATGTACGGCAGGCCGGCCGACTCGATCGCCGGGGCCGCGCCGCGCTCCACGATCACCGCGACACCGACCACCTCGGCGCCCGCCTCGCGGAGCGCCTCGACCGCGGTGAGCACCGAGCCGCCGGTGGTGGAGGTGTCCTCGACCGCCAGCACCCGGCGGCCCTTCACGTCCGGGCCCTCGATCCGGCGCTGCAGGCCGTGCGCCTTGCCCTCCTTGCGGACCACGAAGGCGTCCAGCTTCCGGCCGCGCGCGGCGGCGGCGTGCAGCATCGCGGCCGCCACCGGGTCGGCGCCCAGGGTCAGCCCGCCGACCGCGTCGAACTCCAGCTCGGCGGCGGCGTCCAGCATGACCTTGCCGACCAGCGGCGCCGCCTCGGCGTCCAGCGTGATGCGGCGCAGGTCGACGTAGTAGTCGGCCTCCAGCCCGGAGGAGAGGGTGACCTTGCCGTGCACGACGGCCTTGTCCTTGATCTGCGCCAGCAGGGCGTCGCGGTCATTGCTCATGGGCGTTGAGTCTACGGGGGAGGGGGTTCAGCGCTTTCGCAGGGCGCGGACCAGCACCACGGCGCCGCCGATCAGCGCGACTCCGCCGCCGATCATCCAGGGCAGCGCGGTGCGGTCGTGCTGCGGCAGCTGCTCGGGGCCGCTCCAGCGGGTCGCGGCCCTGGCCCGGGCGCTGCGGGCGGGCAGCGCGGGGGCGTACCGGCCGCGCGGCGGCGCGTGGTCCACCTCCTCGGCGGACCGGCCGACGATGCTGCGCCGGACCGGCCCGCTGCCGCTGTCGCCGGTCAGGTACTCCAGGGCCGGGTCCTCGACGGGCTGCCGGGGCGGCTCGACCGGCT
This sequence comes from Kitasatospora sp. P5_F3, assembly GCF_054049135.1. Taxonomy (NCBI): domain Bacteria; kingdom Bacillati; phylum Actinomycetota; class Actinomycetes; order Kitasatosporales; family Streptomycetaceae; genus Kitasatospora; species Kitasatospora sp. P5_F3. The sequence goes on from NZ_JBFUMY010000078.1 coordinate 34,896, forward strand.
GGGCGGGCTCGGTCGGCTCGTCGGCGAACGCGATCAGGTCGGCCAGGTCGTCGTCCAGCTCGGTGGAGAAGCCGGCCGCGTGGTCCTCCAGGTAGAGCACGGTGGCGGCCTCCGGTTCGGCGCCGCTCACCTCGCCCGCCAGGTCGTTGGCGAACCGGTCCAGCAGGCGGCGGCCCGCCGTGCCCAGGGCCACCGCGTCGAACTCGGCCAGCCGCCCGGTGGCGGTCAGGTCGGCGGTGAAGTGCAGCGCGCTGCTGGTGTCGTCCGCGCCGGGCTGCACCGAGATCCGCACCGTCGCGGTCACCTCGCCACTGCCCCGGGACTCCTGGCCCTCGGCCAGCACGGTGAGTACACCCTCGCGGCCCTCGATCAGTGAGAGCACACCCTTGTACGTGATGGTCGAGCCACCGATCCGCAGCCGCAGCCGCCCGGCCAGCTCGTCACCGGCGGCCTCGGCCTCGGTGCTCAGGCCGGGGACACAGCGCACCAGCAGATCCCGGTCCCGCAGCGCCTGCAGGACGACGGTGGCCGGCAGCTGGACGACAACCTCATGCTCCATGTCCGCGAGCCTACCGACCCGGCCCCCGGACGGAGAGCATCCGGTCAGGTCGATCTGCTCCCGGAGCGTCTCAGTCCAGCAGGCTGCGCGGCTCCGGCACCCGCTCGGGGCGCTGCGCGGCGAGCCGGCCGGCGGCCCCGAGCAGGCTCTCGGTGGTGAGCGAGCGGGTCGGGGTGGCCAGCGCCAGCCTCGGCGGGGTACGGGCGGCCAGCACGAAGGTCTCAGGACCGCGGGGCCCGGCCGGGCAGCTCCGGGTGCCGTCGGCGGCGGCGTACGGGACGGTGTGCAGGCCGACCGCCCGGACGGTGGCTTCGGTGGACCAGACGGTGTCGGTACGGACCGCCAGCCGCCCGCCCGGCGCCAGCGCCCTGGCCGCCAGACCGTAGAACTCCCGGGAGTCGTACGGCAGTCCGCGCAGGGTGGAGAGCACCACGTCGTACGAGCCCGCGCTGCGCAGCCAGTGCAGCGGCTCGGCGGTCACCAGCCGGACCCTGGGGTCCTCGAGCGAGCGTCGGCTGAGGGCGGACAGTGCCGCGTCCCGGCGGACCAACTCCGGTACCGCCGGATCGAGTTCGACCACCGTGACGTCCCGGACGGCGGCCTGCCCGAGCACCTCGCGCAGTGCCATGCCGTCGCCGCCGCCGAGCAGCAGCACCCGGCCGACCGGTCCGCTGCCGAGTGCGGGGTGCACCAGGGCCTCGTGCTCCCGGTACTCGTCGGGGCCGCAGACCGTCAGCTGCCCGTTCAGGTAGAGCTCCAGCGGCGCGCGCTGCGGCGGCACCCGGGCCTCMGGCTCCGAGCCTGAGGCGGACCCGGTGAGCACGATCTCCTGGTGTCTGCTCTGGATCGCCAGCCGGACCTGGGCACCGTACAGCGCGTTCCGGGCGGCCCGTTCGATCACACCGGTGAAGGCGGCGGCCACCGCCAGCACCACCAGGACCAGGCCGCAGCCGGCCCAGAGCAGCACTCTGGTCCGGGGCGAGGGCTCGTCCCGGAACAGCCAGAGCACCACTGCGGCCCCGGCCACCGCGTTCACCGCGCCGGTCAGCAGCGCCCCGTCGGTCTGGCCGAGCAGCGGCAGCAGCAGGAACGGGAAGGCCAGCCCGCCGACCAGCGCGCCGACGTAGTCGGCGGCGAACAGGTCGGCGGCGGCCCGGCCCGCGTCCTCCCGGCGGATCCGCTGGATCAGGGTCATCAGCAGCGGGATCTCGGCGCCGATCAGCACCCCGATCAGGAAGGTGGTGCCGACCACCCCGGCCATCGTGGCGCCGTACCGGTCCAGCCAGGCCCAGACGGAGTAGAGCAGCAGGACGGAGAGCCCGCCGGTCAGCGCGAGCGCGCACTCGACCAGCGCGAAGGAGGTGGCGGGGCGACGGGTGAGCCGTTTGGCGGAGAGCGAGCCGACGCCCATCGCGAACACCATCACGGACAGCACGACCGAGGTCTGGGTCATCGGGTCGCCGATCAGATGACCGCCCAGCGCCACCAGCTCGAGTTCGTACACCAGGCCGCAGGCCGCACAGACGAAGGCCGCGAGCAGCACCAGCAGCCGGGCCGGCCGGGCCCGGCCCCGGCCCGGCCG
>NZ_JBFUMY010000079.1:0-20939 GCF_054049135.1 Kitasatospora sp. P5_F3
GAGCGGCGGCGGACCGGCTGCGGCGGTGGTGGCGGCCGGAGCCGGCGCGGCCCGGCGGGCGGCGGGGGCCAACAGGGCGCCTCGGGAGGCGAGTTCGGTCAGCCGCTCGTGCAGCGCAGCAGCCCCCGGCCGCTCGGCGGGCTCCTTGGCCAGGCAGGCCCGGACCAGCGGCGCCAGCGAGGGCGGGACGGCGGACAGGTCGGGCTCCTCGTGCACCACCCGGTACAGCATCACCTCGGAGGAGGCGCCGGAGCCGAACGGTGAGTCCCCGGTGAGTGCGTACGCCAGGGTGGCACCGAACGCGAACACGTCGGTGGCGGGCGTCACGGCCGCCCCCCGGACCTGCTCGGGCGCCAGGAAGCCGGGCGAGCCGACGGCGGTGCCGACATGGGTGAGGGTGCTTGCGCCTCGCGACCAGGCGATGCCGAAGTCGATGATCCGGGGGCCCTTGGGGGAGAGCAGGATGTTGGAGGGCTTGAGGTCGCGGTGCACCACCCCGGCCTCGTGCACCTTGACCAGCCCGTCGGCCAGCGCGGCCCCGATCCGGGCCGCCTCCGGCCAGGGCAGCGGGCCCTCCTCGCCGACCCGCTTGTACAGCGAGGGCCCGGGGACGTACGCGGTGGCCAGCCAGGGCCGTTCGGTCTCGATGTCGGAGGCGACCACCCGCGCGGTACAGCCGCCCCGGATCTTCGAGGCGGCTGCGATCTCGCGGGCGAACCGGGTGCGGAACTCGGCGTCCTCGGCCAGCTCGGCCCGGATCAGCTTGAGGGCGACCCGCTGCCCCTTGCGGTCCGAGCCGAGGTAGACCACGCCCATCCCGCCAGCGCCGAGCCGACGGTGCAGCCGGTAGGGGCCGACGATGCGGGGGTCCTCACGCCTCAGCCGCATCATCGCCATAGTCAGTTCTTCCTGTCAGCCTGAAGAGTGAGACCCCGTCGGTTGGGCCACCGTCAGAATCCTGTTCCGGCACAGCTTACGGACTCCGCGCTGCGGTGTGCTGATACGCAACACCCGGCAGGCCGGTCGGATTGTCGGATCTGCCCGGACGGCCGCACTGACCAGCGCCGGAGCACCCCCTCGGGGTAGCTCTCAGGGTTGCCTCGGGGATCGCCGCCACCCGCTCTCCCCCTCCGGTAGTAGGCAGGGTGCCCCGGCATCATCCTCGGGGATGCCCATCGAACGGTACGCGGGCATGACGACCCCGTCGGTGGCCCCGCATACCTTTGTTCATAGCGGTGGGCGGCCCGGCTCGTCCCCCGAGGTGAACCGCCCACCGCATCGACTGACACCAGCTCAGGACCACGACAGAGAAGGCAGGAGTACCGACCATGGCCACCCAGCTCACCGAAGCCGGCCGACGCCGCATCGGGTTCCGCCAGGCGCCCGCTCGCTCCAGCGAGCAGGGCACCCGGCACCCGGCGGTGGCCGTGGCCATGGTGCTCCCCTTCGCTGTCGCCCTGCTGATGTTCTTCGGCGGCTGGGAGCACCTGGCGACACAGACCAGGGCCGTCGCCGATCTGATCGGGCGCTGATCCTCTGGGGAGAGGTCGGCGCCGGCCGGGAGTGCACCGTCAGGGACAACGCGGACGGGCGGAGACGGTGCACAGCACTCCGGCAGCAAGAGCAGGGGCCGGGCACGGATCGTCGGTGAGGGCGATCCGTACCCGGCCCCTGCTGCTGTCCTCCAACTCCGGGAACGCTCCAACTCCCGGGAATGCCAAGGGCCGTGATCGGGTGGTGGTGCGGTACAGCAGCCGGGCCCCGAGRGGWCCGAGTGCGCGATACTGGGATTGAACCAGTGACCCCTTCCGTGTCAGGGAAGTGCTCTCCCGCTGAGCTAATCGCGCGGGGAGGGGCCCTGGCGAACCAGGGACACCTCTTGGAGGTGGAGACGGGATTTGAACCCGTGTACACGGCTTTGCAGGCCGTTGCCTCGCCTCTCGGCCACTCCACCAGGCAACACACACAGAAGAACGAGCCTACACTGTTCTTCGTCGAGCGGACGACGAGATTCGAACTCGCGACCCTCACCTTGGCAAGGTGATGCTCTACCAACTGAGCCACGTCCGCCTGTCTCCCGGTCACTTCACCGCTTGTTTGCGGCTCCGTTTCCCGGCGACGTGTTGAACTTTAGCGGATTCCTGGGCCAGCTCAAATTCCGTTCCCGCAGCGTGGCGCCGGGGTGCCTCCGAAGTGGCACCCCGTCAGCTCCCCGGAGGGTCCGTGCCCGGCGCCGGAGAGCCCCTCCGACCTACACTTCAAGCCACCGCAGTCCCGCCCCACTCCGTGTCCCGTCCCGCGCGGAGCAGCACCGAAACCGCGCAGGAGAACCGTGTCCGGCCGCACCGCACCCCACGTCACAGCCGCCCCGATGGCCCGATTCGGCGGGCGGCTGGCGACCGGGCTGCGGGAGGTCAGTTCGGATCCGGCGGTGCTGGACGGGGCCGGCTTCTGGGCCGTCGCGTACGACTTCGAGGGCCGGCTCACCTGCGCCCGCTTCGACGAGGTGCGGCCCGACCCGGCACCGCCGCGTACCGAGGGATGGCTCGGCCCCTCGCCCGACAGCTGGCACAGCTCGCTCGACCGGGACGCCTACACGGCGGGCGTGCGCCGGATCCGTGAGCACATCGCGGCGGGCGAGGTCTATCAGGCCAACCTCTGCCGGGTGCTCTCCGCGCCGCTGCCCGATCCGGCCCGGACCGACATCGACGCACTCACCGGCCTGCTCGCGCACGGCAACCCCGCCCCGTACGCGGGCACCATCCGGCTGCCCGAGCACGGCGTCGAGATCGCCACCGCCTCGCCCGAGCTGTATCTGCGCCGGGACGGCCGGGCCGTGTCGTCCGGACCGATCAAGGGCACCGGCCGGACCGAGCACGACCTGCTGGAGAAGGACCACGCCGAGAACGTGATGATCGTGGACCTGGTCCGCAACGACCTCGGCCGGGTCTGCGAGACCGGCAGCGTGACGGTGCCCGACCTCTGTGTGGTGGAGAAGCACCCCGGTCTGGTCCACCTGGTCTCCACCGTCGCGGGCCGGCTGCACGGCGGTGCGGGCTGGGGCGCGCTGTTCGACGCGACCTTCCCGCCCGGCTCGGTCACCGGCGCCCCGAAGTCCAGCGCGCTGCGGATCATCGACGCGCTGGAGACCGCCCCGCGCGGCCCCTACTGCGGCGCGATCGGCTGGGTCGACGCGGACCGGGGCGAGGCCGAACTCGCGGTCGGCATCCGGACGTTCTGGATCGACCGGGCCGACGCCGACCGCCCCGTGCTGCGGTTCGGCACCGGCGCGGGGATCACCTGGGGCTCGGACCCCGAGCGCGAGTGGGACGAGACCGAACTCAAGGCCGCCCGCCTGGTCGCGATAGCGTCGGGCTCCGATCAGCACCCGAGGAGCAGCAACTGATGATCTGGGTCAACGACTCCCTGGTCGACGACGACCGCGCCGCCGTCTCCGTACTCGACCACGGACTCACCGTCGGCGACGGCGTCTTCGAGACCGTGAAGGCGGTGGACGGGCAGCCCTTCGCGCTCACCCGGCACCTGGACCGGCTCAGCCGCTCCGCCCACGGTCTCGGCCTGACCGCCCCCGACCACGAGTTGGTCCGGGAGGGCGTGGCCCAGGTGCTGGCCGCCAACCCGATGCCGCTCGGCCGGCTCCGGATCACCTGCACCGGCGGCATCTCCCCGCTCGGCTCGGAGCGCGGCAACGAGCCGACCACGCTGGTGATCGCGCTCGGCACCGCCGCCCGGCGGCCCGACACCACCGCGGTGCACACCGTGCCCTGGCGCCGGAACGAGCACAGCGCGGTGGCCGGTCTGAAGACTACCTCGTACGCGGAGAACGTCGTCGCGCTGGCCGCCGCCCACCGGGCCGGTGCCTCGGAGGCGATCCTCGCCAACACCGCCGGGCAGCTCTGCGAGGGGACCGGCTCGAACATCTTCGTCGTGCTCGGCGGGCGGCTGCTCACCCCGACCCTCGCCTCCGGCTGCCTGGCCGGTATCACCCGGCAGCTGGTGATCGAGTGGACCGGGGCCGAGGAGACCGACCTGCCGTTCGCGGTCCTCGCCGAGGCGGAGGAGGCGTTCCTCACCTCCACCCTGCGCGACGTCCAGGCCATCGCCCGCATCGACGACCGGGAGCTCCCCGCCCCGGGACCGGTCACCCTCAAGGCGATGACCCAGTTCGCGGAGCGCGCGGCGGACCACCTCGACCCCTGATCCGCAGGGACGGGGTTGCTCCGGGCTCGCGGGGGAAAGGTCACCGCATGACCACCACGTTGCGTCCGGAGTACCCCGAGGAGCTGCTGGCCGGTGGGGGTCTGAGCCGGCGGTGGCAGATCTGTGTCAACGGCCGTCCGGTGGGCGGGTTGCGGACCACCGCGCGGCCGTACGGGGAGCAGCGCTGGGGGGAGATCTCCGAGCTGGAGGTCAGCAGTGGGCGGCGCCGTGGGCGGGGCACCGTCGGGGCGCTGGCGGCGGAGGAGGTGCTCAGATCCTGGGGGTGCAGCCGGGTGGACGTCACCGTACCTGCGGGGAACGATGCCGCGCTCGGCCTGGCGGTGACCCTCGGCTACACCGAGCGGATGCTGAACCTGGCCAAGGAGCTCACCCAAGTCGCCGAACTGCCAACGGAACTGACGGTCCGTCCGATCGGCCCGGAGCGGTACGAGAGCTGGCTGGAGCAGACCAAGGCGGGCTACCGGCGCGAGCTGGTCGCGTCCGGTCTCGGCGAGCAGGCGGCCCGGGCCAAGGCGGCGGCCGATCACCAGCGGCTGCTGCGCGAGGGCTACGCCACCCCGGGCACGGCCCTGCGCGAACTCACGGACGCGCAGGGCACGTTGCTGGGCAGTCTGTGGCTGACGCTCCGTCAGGAGATCGACCCCGACGGCGAACCGCTGGCCTGGGTGATGAGCGTCGCGGTCGAACCGGAGCACCGCGGCCACGGACACGGCCGCACCCTGATGCTGCTCGCCGAACGCGAGTGCCTGGCGGCCGGCGTGCGCAGACTCGGGCTGAACGTCTTCAGCAGCAACACCGTGGCGGTCCGGCTGTACGAGTCGCTCGGCTACCGGACCACCCGGCGGATCATGGGTAAGTCACTTGCCTGAGACCGACCGGCCTGAGTCAGTGATCCGCGCGGGCCGCCTCGATGATCGCGACGATCCGCTCGCGCAGCCCGTCCTGGCTCTTGCCGCCGTCCAGCCGCTGGCCGGCGATCACGTACGTCGGGGTGCCGGTGATGCCGATGGCCTTGCCCTCGGCCTGGTCGGCGTCGACCACCAGCATGTGCCGCCCGTCGATCAGGGTGAGCTCGACCTCCTCGGCGTCCAGCCCGAGCTCACCGGCCAGCGCGGTCAGCACCGGCTGCCCGGCCTTGGCCAGGTCGTCGCAGCGGGCCAGCAGGGCCTCGGCGTACGCCCAGCCCTGCCCCTGGGCGAAGGCCTCCTCGGCGGCCTCGGCGGCCGGGTAGGCGTGCTTGTTCTTCTCCAGCGGGAAGTGCCGCAGCTCGATGGTCAGGGCGTCGCCGTACTGCGCGCGCAGCGCCCGTACGTCGTCCAGGGCGGTGCGGCAGTCCGGGCACTGGAGGTCGCACCAGAACTCGAGGCGGGGGAGGGGGGCGTCGGTCATGCCCCCCAGTCTTCCATCCGCCGGAGGCTGCCCGGGTCAGCCGGCGCCGACGGTCTCCGCGCGCTGGCGGGCCCGGTACGCGGCGACGTGCAGGCGGTTGCCGCAGGTCCGGCTGTCGCAGTAGCGGCGGGAGCGGTTGCGGGAGAGGTCGACGAAGACCCGGGCGCAGTCCGGCGCCTCGCAGCGGCGCAGCCGCTCGCGTTCGCCGGCCATCACGATGAAGGCCAGCGCCATGCCCAGCTCGGCCGCCAGGTGGTCACCGAGGGCGGCGTGCGGGGCGAAGTAGTGGATGTGCCAGTCGTGCTGGTCGTGGTTGGTCAGCCGGGGCGTGGTGCCGGCGGCCGCGACCACGGCGTTGACCAGCTCGGCCGCCTCCTCGGTGGAGGACGCCGAGAACACCTCGCGCAGCCGGGCCCGGAGCCGGTGGACGGCCGCCAGGTCGGCGGTGGTGAGCGAGTCGACCTCGCTGATCTCGTGCCGGGCGACGAAGGCGCCGAGCGCCGCCAGGTCCGGGAACCGCTCGCTGCCGCAGGCATCGGGCGAGGTGTTGAGCAGCTCGACCAGAATGCCCAGCGCGCACTCGGTGTCATGGGTGATCAGCACGTGAGGCTCCTCGCGCGGCGGGGGGCCGAGGGTCCCCGCGTCGGTCGTCACGGTGGACTCTACCGGGAGAGCAGGTTGCGGCGCGGCGTCCTGGGCGCACCGGGCGCCCCGGGGCGGAACGGGCGAAGGCCCCGGCTCGCTCCTGGTGTGGGCGAACCGGGGCCTGGCCCCGAGGCCGCTTGCTGGGCGGCTGTGAGTGCGACCGTGCCCCCGAGTAGGACGGACGCGGTGGCGGGAGGACCCGTACGTCGAGGCGGTCAGCTCTCGGCGAGGATGTGGGACAGTTCCCGGTCGAGGTCGAAGTGACGGTGTTCGGTGCCGGGTGGCACCGCAGCATCGGTGCGCTTGAGGAAAGACTCGAGCGCACGAGCCGGGGCTTCCAGCAGGGCTTCTCCTTCCGGAGAACTCAGGGCGATGCAGACCACCCCCTGACCGTGGCTGCGCGAGGGCCACACCCGGACGTCGCCGGTACCGGTGGGTCGGTGCAGCCCCTCCGCGAGGAGGTCGCGGGCGAACACCCACTCGACGGTCTCGTCGGCACCCGTATGGAAGGTGGCGTGCACGGCATAGGGGTCGGCAGTGTCGTAGCGCAGGCCCGCGGGGACGGGCAGTGACGACTCGCTGGACACGATGAGGCGCAGGTGCAGCTCGCAGCTGACCGTGGTGTTCATAAGCGCCAGGGCCTTTCGCTCAGTGTGCGCTCGGGGAATCGCACGTCGGCGAACGGACCATCCCACCTGAAAGCCCGGTGTAAACCCGTCTGTCCCGATTCAGGCGCGAGTCGTACCCCTTCCGGCGCATTGCAGAATCGCTACGGCAGTCGGAACGGCCGCACCAGGACTGGGGACTCCGGTAGTTTTCGCCGTATGGCTGTACGAAACGACAATCCCGAGCCCGAGGGCTCGGGTCAGACACCGGCGGAGACCCCGGAGGCCGGTCTCGGATCCAAGGCTCCGCACTTCATCCGACGGTCCAGGCCGCTGCACCTCAGCTGGCAGGTGGCGATCTTCCTGATCGGCCTCGCGGTGGTCGCGCTCGGTGTGGTGATGCTGCCGCTGCCCGGTCCGGGCTGGGTGGTCATCTTCCTGGGCATGGGCATCTGGGCGACCGAGTTCGTCTGGGCCCAGCTGGTGCTCCGGTGGACCAAACGCAAGGTGACCGAGGCGGCACAGCGGGCACTCGACCCCAAGGTGCGGCGGCGCAACATCATCATCACCAGCATCGGCCTGGTGATCATCGTGGGCCTGGGCGGCTGGTACCTGTGGAAGTACGGGCTCACCATGCCCTGGAAGCTGCGCTGACCACGGGGGTGTCCGGAGCACCCCGCGGCATGCGGTAATGTTTTCCCTGCACCCGGGCGATTAGCTCAGCGGGAGAGCACTTCGTTCACACCGAAGGGGTCACTGGTTCGATCCCAGTATCGCCCACCCGGAGTCAACACTCAGGCCCTGACCGGAAGTTCGGTCGGGGCCTGAGTCGTTCCCGAAGCGGTCCCGGGCAGGGCTCAGGCCGCCGCCTCGCAGCGGTGGTCCAGTGCGAGCCGCCGGCCGCAGGAGCAGCGGGCCGGGCGGAGCGGCCAGGCGAAGTCCACCCGCTCCTGGGTGCCCTCGCGGTCGAACCAGCTCTGCAACCCCCGGGCCTGGGCGGCGTGCCAGACCGCCTGACGCAGGTGCAGCTCGGCCGGGGTCAGCACACCGAGCGGGGCCGCGTACCTGCGGCCCAGGGCGCGGACCAGGTGCAGGGTGGCGGTCGCGTCGGCGGTGGCGTCGTGCGCGCCGTCCAGCGTCACGCCGTAGTGGGCGCACAGGTCGGTCAAAGTGCGGCGGCCCTTGCGATAGCGGTCGACGTACTTGTCCATCACCCGGGGGTCCAGCACCAGCAGTTCGGCCCGGCCGAGGCTGTCGGCGAGCGAGAGGCCGCGGTGCCGACGCAGCTCGCGGTCCAGCAGGGTGAGGTCGAACGGGGCGTTCATCACCACCAACGGCACGTGCGCGAGCGCCTGTTCGGCCAGCGCGCGGGCGATCTCGGCGACCACCACCCGGGGCGGCCGGCCGAAGTCCCTGGCCCGCTGGTCGGTGATGCCGTGCACGGCGCGGGCCGCGTCCGGGATCGGCACCCCCGGATCGGCCAGCCAGCTCACGGTACGGGCCGGCGCGGTGGGTGTGGCCTGCAGCACCAGCGCGGCCGAGACGATCCGGTCGGTCTCGACGTCCACGCCGGTGGTCTCGGTGTCGAAAGAGGCGAGTGGACCCTGGTACCAGGGCTGAGTGTGCGGCACGGTGCGGCCCCCGATCACCACCTGGCGGTGCCCGGCGCGCCACCGAGGACCAGTGGCGCGCCGGGCACAGCGGCGTTCTGCCTTGGTGATACCGCAGTTGACGCCCCCTCAATCCCGCGGTTCGGGCCGTCCCTGGCGCCGGGGGTATATGGGTGCGCGGTCGGGGCTCCGCTCTCGGTACCATCGGACACGCGCAGCATGGTGCTGTGGCGCACAGATGTCAGGAGAGACCGGTGACCGACGTCCGGATCATCATCAACCGCGAACCCGATCGGGAAGAGCGCGTGGTGACCACGGGGACTACCGCCGCCGAGCTCTTCGCCGACGACCGCTCGATCATCGCGGCCCGGGTCGCGGGCGCGCTGAAGGACCTGGCGTACCAGGTGCAGGACGGCGACGAGGTCGAGCCCGTCGCGATCTCCAGCAAGGACGGCCTGGACATCCTGCGGCACTCCACCGCGCACGTGATGGCGCAGGCCGTGCAGCAGCTCTTCCCGGAGGCCAAGCTCGGCATCGGCCCGCCGGTCAAGGACGGCTTCTACTACGACTTCGACGTCGAGAAGCCGTTCCATCCCGATGACCTCAAGGCCATCGAGAAGAAGATGCAGGAGATCATCAAGCGCGGGCAGAAGTTCTCCCGCCGGGTGGTCACCGACGAGGCCGCCACCGAGGAGCTGGCCGCCGAGCCGTACAAGCTCGAGCTGATCGGTCTCAAGGGCTCCGCCGCCACCGCCGGCGAGGGTGCCGACGTCGAGGTGGGCGGCAGCGAGCTGACCATCTACGACAACCTGGACGCCAAGACCGGTGAGCACTGCTGGGGCGACCTCTGCCGCGGCCCGCACCTGCCGTCCACCCGGTACATCCCGGCGTTCAAGCTGATGCGCAACGCGGCCGCCTACTGGCGCGGCAGCGAGAAGAACCCGATGCTGCAGCGCATCTACGGCACCGCGTGGCCGACCAAGGACGAGCTCAAGGCACACCTGGAGTTCCTGGAGGAGGCCGCCAAGCGCGACCACCGCAAGCTGGGCGCCGAGCTCGACCTGTTCTCCGTCCCGGAGGAGATCGGCTCCGGCCTGGCGGTGTTCCACCCCAAGGGCGGCATCATGCGCCGGGTGATGGAGGACTACTCGCGCAAGCGGCACGAGGAGGCGGACTACGAGTTCGTCTACACCCCGCACGCCACCAAGGGCAGCCTGTTCGAGCTCTCCGGCCACCTGGACTGGTACGCCGACGGCATGTACCCGCCCATGAAGCTCGACGGCGACATCGACTACTACCTCAAGCCGATGAACTGCCCGATGCACAACCTGATCTACCGCTCGCGCGGCCGCTCGTACCGCGAACTGCCGCTCCGGCTCTTCGAGTTCGGCACCGTGTACCGGTACGAGAAGTCCGGCGTGGTGCACGGCCTGACCCGGGCCCGCGGCTTCACCCAGGACGACGCGCACATCTACTGCACCCGTGAGCAGATGGCGGACGAGCTCGACTCGCTGCTCACCTTCGTGCTGGACCTGCTGCGCGACTACGGGCTGAACGACTTCTACCTGGAGCTCTCCACCAAGGACCCGGAGAAGTTCATCGGCTCGGACGAGGACTGGGAGGAGGCCACCGAGACCCTGCGGGCCGCGGCCGAGAAGCAGGGCCTCGAGCTGGTGCTCGACCCGGCCGGTGCCGCGTTCTACGGTCCGAAGATCTCGGTGCAGGCGCGGGACGCGATCGGTCGTACCTGGCAGATGTCGACCATCCAGGTCGACTTCCAGCTGCCGCAGCGCTTCGAGCTGGAGTTCCAGGGCTCGGACGGCAACCGGCAGCGTCCGGTCATGATCCACCGGGCGCTGTTCGGCTCGATCGAGCGGTTCTTCGCGGTGCTGCTGGAGCACTACGCCGGCGCCATGCCGCCGTGGCTCGCCCCGGTCACCGTGGTCGGCATCCCGATCACCGACGAGCACATCCCGTACCTGCGGGAGGTCGCGGCCGAGCTGAAGAAGCAGGGCGTGCGGGTCGAGGTCGACTCCTCGGACGACCGGATGCAGAAGAAGATCCGCAACGCGCAGCGCAGCAAGGTGCCGTTCATGCTGATCGCCGGCAACGACGACGTCGAGGCGGGGGCGGTCTCCTTCCGCTACCGCAACGGCGAGCAGAAGAACGGCGTGCCGGTCGGCGAGGCCGTGGCCGAGATCGTGGACGCGATCCAGCGCCGCATCCAGGTCTGACGAAACGGTTCGTGCGGGGCGGGCTCTTCAACGAGTCTGCCCCGCACTGCTATGCACAGCCGGTCCGGCGAATATGCTGATCAGCATGACGAGTGAGCCGGAACTGCAGCGGGGCGTGGGGGAGTCGGATGGCTTCCGGCGCCTGTGGACGCCTCATCGGATGGCGTACATCCAGGGAGAGAACAAGCCCACCGGGCCCGCACCGGACGACGGTTGCCCGTTCTGCTCGATCCCCGCGCTCAGCGACGAGGACGGGCTGATCATCGCCCGGGGCGGTTCGGTCTTCGCGGTGCTCAACCTCTACCCGTACAACGGCGGCCACCTGATGGTGGTCCCGTACCGGCACGTGGCGGACTACACCGAGCTGGACGCGGCCGAGACCACCGAGCTGGCCGACTACACCAAGCGGGCCATGACGGCGCTGCGCGCCGCCTCCGGCGCGCACGGCTTCAACATCGGGATGAACCAGGGCGCTGCCGCCGGGGCCGGGATCGCCGCGCACCTGCACCAGCACGTGGTGCCGCGCTGGGGCGGGGACACCAACTTCATGCCGGTGGTGGGCCACACCAAGGTGCTGCCCCAACTGCTGGCCGACACCCGGAAGATGCTCGCCGAGGCGTGGCCGCAGAGCTGACGTCATGACATGACAGTGAGGCCGCACCGGTCGGTGCGGCCCCACTGTCGTACCGGTCAGCCCGCGTCGTAGTTGTCGGCCTTGAACGGGCGGCTGCCCTGCATCTCGGACTTGAGGATGCCGATCCGGCTGCTGAACCGGTCGACGTTGACGTCGTGTTCGGTCAGGAACTCCACCGTGGCGGCCATCACCGCGTTGACCACCGGGGTGGCGCTGAAGAGCACGTCGTCCGACTTGAACCGGCTGGTCCAGGTGCGGTCGGCCCAGGCGCCGCGGAGCGAGAACGGCTCCGGCAGGGAGACCGAGCCGCCCAGCCAGGTGAGCAGGGTGGGGAACTTGTGGAACGGTGCGCGCAGCGCCTGCCGGACCACGTCGTCGTTGTTCACCAGCGGGAGGATGACGGTGCGCTCCTCCCAGAACTTGCCGGTCTTCGGGACCTTGAGCTCCTTGGGCTTCGGCTTGGCGCCGAACAGCGCGTGCAGCGGCCCGAGCGCGTGACCGGAGACCGAGACCCGCAGGGTGTTGTTCATCACGGTCACGCCGATCAGCACGGTGGACACCAACTGGCCCCGGTGGAGGACCAGTTGGGCCGAGGTCCGGTGCCGGCTGTCGGTGCCCAGGGTCTGCCGGTTGGCGATCGTCTGGAGCGCGAAGTCACGCATCCGGTAGCCGTCCATGTCGGGACCGCCCGGCCGGCCGATCTCGTCCGCGCCCTCCGGGATGTCCATCACCAGCCACTGCTGGACCGAGACGTGCGGCATCCCGCCGCCCGCCACCTCGCTCTGGCCGAGCGCGCCGAGCCCGGTGGTGATCCGGCGGGCCAGATCCCACGGGTGGAAGGTCCGGAAGTCCACGTGGCCCTCGGCCGGGCGGAGCTCCTCCACCACCTGGAAGTCACCCCAGCGCATTCCGGCGCCGAGCAGGCCCTTCGCTCCCGCGTAGTGCTGGACGTTGGTCTCCTGCTCGACCGTCAGCCGCTCCAGTGCGGCGCGCAGCTCGGCCGCCTTCTTGTCGAGGTCGTCCCGGGGCACCGCCTTGGGCACGGTGGCCGCCAGTGCACTGCCCGCCACCAGGGCGCCCCAGCGCTCGCGCAGCTCGATCGTGAAGCGCAGGCAGATCCGCTTGGCGACGAACCAGCCGATCACCGGTGCCAGCGTCATCACCCGGAAGTACAGCCCGAACGGACCGGCCACCGGTGGCCGGAGCGCGAGCAGCGCCGCGAGCCCGACCGCGAGCAGCACCAGCACGGCGTTGTAGAAGCCCTCCCGGCCGGGGGAGGTCTTCTTGAAGTAGGCGCGGCCGTAGAACACCGCGAGCCAGATCAGCGTGCCGGGCAGGAAGAGCACGCCGGTGAGCGTGGTGACCACCATCAGCTCGCGGTCGCGGGCGTCCCGCAGCTCCTGGGCGGCCAGGCAGTGCTCGACCACCATCCGGGTGTCGGTGCCGAACGAGGGCACCAGCGGGTTGCGGCCCTTGCCGATGGTGCGGTCGAGCACGGCGCGGCTGAACGCCTCACCGGTGCTGGGCCGGAACAGCTTGAAGAACTTGCCCTCTTTGAGCTTGACGCCTTCGAGCCCGGCGAGCGCCTCGACCTCGGTGTCCCGGTAGGCCGCCGAGGAGAGCAACTGCGTGACCGCGGTCTGCGGCCCGACGTCCGTACGGGGTATCTGCGCGCCCGGGGTCATGTCGAGCTTGGTCACGGCGGCGTCCCCTCCTCCCGTTGTGTCAGCGGCAGGTTATCGTGCGACCGGTATGCCGCGCGGATGATCGTCTGAACAGCCGTCACTTCCGGTACGCGATGGTCCCGGAGGGATCGTGCCCAGTTTCGGACGGCTTCGATCCTGTGGGTGGGGCCGCACCGGTTCGGGCGGGCCGATGGTGCAGGATCGGGGTATGAGCGAGGAACGAACGACCGGCCCGGTGCTGATTTTCGACGGGGACTGCGCGTTCTGCAGCACCTCCGTCCAGTTCGCCGAGCGCTACCTGCGCGCGAGTCTCTCCTCGGCGGACTGGGAGGCGGTGCCGTTCCAGTTCGCCGACCTGGCAGCGCTGGMCGCCCGCGCGGGCGGGGCCGGGCTGATCAGCTGGGAGCGGGCCGAGCAGGAGGTGCTCTGGCTGACGCCCCTGGGGGACGTGTACGGCGGAGCGCAGGCGGCGGCGCGGCTGCTGATGCGGAGCGGCGGCGCCTGGGCCTACCTCGGGGCACTGCTCACCCTCGCACCGGTCCGCCCGCTCGCGGCACTCGGCTACCGCTGGGTCGCGAAGAACCGCCACCGGCTCCCGGGCGGGACCCCGGCCTGCTCGCTCCCCAGACGTTAAGTCGCACACGCCAGGGGCTCGGGGAACTGCGACGCCGACCTCTGGAGCGCTGCACCTGCGTAGATGGCTGGGAACTTTCGCAGTGACCCCGTCGCCAGATCTCCTCGCAGTTCCCCGAGCCCCTGGATAGTGCAACTTTGGGTCACTGGAATTGCGCTGCCAGAGCCGGAGGCATCGGTGCGTGGCGTACGTAGCTGCGCGAGAAGGTGCCGGTGCCGTGGGAGAGCGAGCGGAGGTCCACCGGGTAGTGGGTCAGCTCGAGTTCGGGTACTTCGGCTCGGAGCAGGCTGAGGCCGGGGCCGCCCGGTTCGGTGCCGAGGACGTGGCCGCGGCGGGCCGAGAGGTCGTTCAGGACCGCGCCCTGGTACTCGTCGGGCAGTAGTACCCGGACCTCGTCGACCGGCTCCAGCAGCCGTACGGTGCCGTTGTCGGCGGCCTCCCGGAGGGCGAGTGCGGCGGCGGTCTGGAAGGCGGTGTCGGAGGAGTCGACCGAGTGGGCCTTGCCGTCGGTGAGGGTGACCCGGACGTCGACCACCGGGTAGCCCGCCAGGACGCCCTTGGCCAGTTGGCTGCGGACGCCCTTCTCGACGGACGGGACGAAGTTCCGCGGCACCGCGCCGCCCACCACCTTGTCGACGAACTCGAAGCCGCCGCCGGGCAGCGGTTCCACCGTCAGGTCGCAGATCGCGAACTGGCCGTGCCCGCCCGACTGTTTGACGTGCCGGCCGTGCCCGCTCCCGGTGCCGGCGAAGGTCTCGCGCAGGGCGACCTGGTACGGGACGGTGTCGACGTGCACGCCGTAGCGGGTCCGCAGGCGGTCCAGGACCACCGCCTGGTGGGCCTCGCCGGTGCACCAGAGGACCAGTTGGTGGGTGTCGGGGTTCTGTTCGACCCGCAGCGCCGGGTCCTGGGCGGTCAGCCGGGCCAGGCTCTGCGCCAGCCGGTCCTCGTCGGCCTTGCTGTGGGCCTCGACGGCGGTCGGCAGCAGGGGTTCGGGCTGCGGCCAGCGGTCCAGCTCGACGCCGTCGGTGCTGAGGGTGTCGCCGGTGCGGGCGTGGCCGAGCTTGGCGAGGCAGACCAGGTCGCCGGGCAGGGCGAGCGGTACCGGCCGCTGGTGGTGGCCGAACGGGCTGGTGAGCGCGGTGACCCGGTCCTCGCCGAGGGCGGTGTCGGGCCGCAGGGTGCCGGAGAAGACCCGGACCAGGCTGAGCCGCCCGACGTACTGGTCCTCGCCGGTGTGCACGACCTGGGCGACCACGGGGGCGTCCGGGTCGGCGGGCGGGAGCTGGTCGGTGCGGTCCAGCGGGCTGGGGAAGGCGTCCACGATCAGGTCGAGGAGTTCGGCGGCGCCGAGCGGGGCGGTGGCGCAGACCAGCGGGTGCACGGTGTTCTGCCCGAGTTCGCGGCGCAGTGCGGCGGTCAGCGAGGCCGGGTCGAGGTCATCGCCGGCCACCCAGCGCTCCAGCAGGGTGTCGTCCTCGCCCGCGATGGCCTCCACCAGGGCGCCCCGGGCGGTCGGGTCGGGGGCCGGGGCCTCGCCGTACGTGCGGCCGGTGAGCAGCTCGAGCGAGCCGGTGAGGCGGCCGTCCCGGAAGGCGGGCAGGCAGAGCGGCAGGACGGTGTCCGGGTGGCCCTCGCCGAAGGCCTCCTGACAGGCCGTCACGGACTCGGCGCTGTGCACGTGGGTGAGGGCGATCGCGGTGGGCAGGCCGGCCGCGCGGCACTCGCGCCAGAGGGCGAGCACGGTGGGGCCGACCGGTTCGGCGGCCGAGACGACCAGGACGGCGGCCTCGGCGGCGCGCATCCCGGCCCGGCGTTCGCCCGCGAAGTCGGCGTAGCCGGGGGTGTCCAGCAGGTTGATCTTGCAGTCCCGCCAGGCCAGCGGGAGCAGCGCGAGCTGGACGGAGCGCTGCTGCTGGTGCTCGATCGGCTCGTGGTCGGAGACGGTGTTCCCGTCCGGGACGGTGCCGACCCGGCTGATCGCTCCGGCGGCGTGCGCGAGGGCCTCGGCCAGGGTGGTCTTGCCGGATCCGGCGGTGCCGATCAGGACCACGTTGCGCAGCCGGCCCGAGTCCGGGACTGGGGGTGGCGGCGGGGCTGTCCGGTCCGGCATGGGGGCCTCCGGTGACGGTGGGTAGGTCCTCAACTGCCGTGAGTGGCGGCCGGTCGGGCCGGATCCCGGCTCACGGGCGTGGGGCGGCAGAGCGTGCGAGCGGCGTGGATACCATTGTCCAGCCGGGCGGGCCGATCCGCTCGGCCGCCCGCCGCCCGCTGGGTGGGGGCGGGTTCCGTGAGATCGGGGCGGTCCGGAAGGCCATGCTCAACAAGTACGCACGTGCCTTCTTCACACGTGTCCTGACGCCGTTCGCCGCGCTGCTGCTCCGTTGGGGAGTGAGTCCGGACGCGGTGACGCTGGTCGGGACGGCCGGGTCGGTCGCGGGTGCGCTGGTGTTCTTCCCTCGCGGGGAGTTCTTCTGGGGCACCATCACGATCACCCTGTTCATCTTCTCCGACCTGGTGGACGGCAACATGGCCCGCCAGGCCGGTACGTCCAGCCGGTGGGGTGCCTTCCTGGACTCGACGCTGGACCGGGTCGCCGATGCGGCGATCTTCGGTGGTCTGGCGCTCTGGTACGCGGGTCAGGGCGACAACGAAATGCTCTGCGCGGTGGCGATCTGCTGCCTGGCGAGCGGCCAGGTGGTCTCGTACACCAAGGCGCGGGGCGAGAGCCTGGGCTTCCCGGTGAACGTCTCCGGGGTGGTCGAGCGGGCCGAGCGGCTGGTGCTCACGCTGGTCGCGGCCGCGGTGTCCGGGCTGCACGGGTTCGGGGTGTCGTACGTGGAGTGGCTGCTGCCGACGGCGCTCTGGCTGGTCGCGGTCGGCAGTCTGGTGACGGTCGGGCAGCGGATGCTGACGGTCCGTCGGGAGTCCAGGGAAGCCGAGGCGGCAGCGTGAAGGACCGGATGGTCGACGGGGCGTACGCGCTCGGCTGGGCGGCGCTCAGGCATCTGCCCGAGCCGGTGGCGCGTGGGCTGTTCAACCAGCTCGCGGACTACACCTGGCGCCGTCGCGGCAAGGGTGTGCTCCGGCTGGAGGCCAACCTGCGCCGGGTCCGCCCGGAGCTGGACGAGGCCGGGCTGCGCGAGCTGTCCAGGGCCGGGATGCGGTCCTACCTGCGGTACTGGAAGGAGTCCTTCCGGCTGCAGACCCTGAGCACCGCCCAGCTGGCCGAGCAGTGCCAGGTCAAGGGCGTGGAGCAGCTGGAGGAGATGCTCGGCAGCGGCCGGGGCGCCGTGGTCGCGCTGCCGCACATGGGGAACTGGGACCTGGCCGGCGCCTGGGTGGCCAGCACCGGGCACCCGTTCACCACGGTCGCCGAGCGGCTGAAGCCGGAGTCGCTGTTCGACCGGTTCGTGGCGTACCGGGAGAGCCTGGGCATGGAGGTGCTGCCGCTGACGGGTGGTCAGGGCTCGGTGATCGGGACGCTGGCCCGGCGGCTGCGGGCGGGGAAGCTGGTCTGCCTGGTGGGGGACCGGGACCTCTCGGAGGCCGGTCTGCCGGTGGACTTCTTCGGCGAGCAGACCAGGATGCCGGCCGGTCCGGCCGCGCTCGCGCTGCGCACCGGTGCCGCGCTGCTCCCGGTCACCCTCTGGTACGACGGCCCGGTGATGCGCGCGGTGATCCACCCCGAGGTCCGGCCGCCCGCCGAGGGCGACCAGCGGGAGCAGACCTCGGCGATGACCCAGGCGATGGCCGACATCTGGGCCGAGGGCATCCGCGAGCACCCTGAGGACTGGCACATGCTGCAGCGGTTCTGGCTGGCCGACCTGGAGGGGACCCGATGAAGATCGGCATCGTCTGCCCGTACGACTGGGACGTGCCCGGTGGGGTGCAGTTCCACATCCGCGACCTGGCCGAGCACCTGATCGCCCTCGGGCACCAGGTCTCGGTGCTGGCCCCGGCCGAGGACGAGTCGGCGCTGCCGCCGTACGTGGTCTCGGCCGGCCGCGCGGTGGCCGTGCCGTACAACGGCTCGGTGGCCCGGCTGAGCTTCGGCATCCTGTCGGCGGCCCGGGTCCGGCGCTGGCTGAGCGACGGTCAGTTCGACATCCTGCACGTGCACGAGCCGTCCTCGCCGAGCCTGTCGATACTGGCTGCCTGGGCGGCCTCCGGGCCGATGGTCGCCACCTTCCACACCTCCAACCCGCGCTCACGGGCGATGATCGCGGCCTCGCCGATCCTGCAGCCGGGCCTGGAGAAGATAAGCGCACGGATCGCGGTCAGCGAGTACGCCCGCCGCACCCTGGTCGAGCACCTCGGCGGCGACGCGGTGGTGATCCCGAACGGGGTGGACGTCCGGTTCTTCGCGGACGCCGAACCGGACGAGCGCTGGCAGGGCGGCGCGGCCGACGGCGGGCCCGGCACGATCGGCTTCATCGGCCGGATCAACGAGCCGCGCAAGGGGCTGCCCACGCTGCTCGCGGCGCTGCCCGAGATCCTGGCCGCCCGGCCCGGCGTCCGGCTGCTGGTCGCGGGCAAGGGCGACGAGGAGGAGGCGGTGGCCGGCCTCGCTCCCGAGGTGCGGGCCCAGGTCGAGTTCCTCGGCATGGTGACCGACCAGGAGAAGGCCCGGCTGCTGCGCAGCGTCGACCTGTACGTGGCGCCGAACACCGGCGGCGAGAGCTTCGGCATCATCCTGGTCGAGGCGATGTCCGCGGGCGCACCGGTGCTGGCCAGCGACCTGGACGCGTTCAAGCAGGTGCTGGACGGCGGCGACGCGGGCGAGCTGTTCCCGGTCGAGGACGCCGGGGCGCTGGCCGAGGCGGCGGTCCGGCTGCTGGGCGACCCCAAGCGGCTGGCCGAGCTGCGGGAGGCCGCCTCGCGGCACGTCCGCCGGTTCGACTGGTCCACCGTGGGGGCGGACATCCTCTCGGTGTACGAGACGGTGACGGACGGCAGGCCGCCGGTCGCCGAGGACGTCCGGGGCGGCGGCTGGCGGGAGCGGCTGGGGCTCGCCCGGGACTAGCCTTCGGCAGCCGGTCGCTGCGAACGTGCCTGACCACACACGTACGTTGAACGCTCCTGGGGTCGGCGTCGCAGTTCCCCGAGCCCCTGGTTGTAGATGGAGGATGTTGTGCCGCAGATACTTGTCGACTATTCGGCCGAGCTCGACTTCGACCGGGAGGGCTTCGCGAAGGAGCTGCACCCGCTGATCGCCGAGGTGATCGACACCGAGGTGGCGGCCTGCAAGACGGTGTTCCGGCCGGTCGTGGAGTACGTGCTCGGTGACGGGGCGTCGGGTGAGCAGATGGTGCTGGTGGAGATCAAGATCCTGGCGGGCCGGAGCACCGAGCAGCGGGCCGAGCTGACCCGGCGGGCGCTGGCCCTGCTCGGGGCGTACGTGACCGTGCCGTTGGCGTACGGCGTCGAGGTCACCGAGCTGGACCGGGCCACGTACCGCTTCGGGCACCTCGCGGCGCGGTAGCGTACCGCTCCGTGACTACCTGGATCTGGGCCGCGGCCGCGGTCGTGCTGTTCGCCGTGTACCTCAGCTGGACGGCGGGGCGGCTCGACCGGCTGCACGCCCGGATCGACACCGCGATGGCGTCGCTGGACGCCCAGTTGGTGCGGCGGTCCGCGGTGGCACTGGAGCTGGCCACCTCCTCGCAGCTGGACCCGGCCACCTCGATCCTGCTCTACGAGGCGTCACATGCCGCCCGCCAGGCGGAGGACGAGCACCGGGAGGTGGCCGAGAGCGAGCTCAGCCTGGCGCTGCGCGCGGTCTTCGCGGAGCCGGCCCAGCTGGCGGCGCTGACCGCGGTGCCGGGGGGCGCGGAGACGGTGAAGGAGCTGACCGTCGCCGTCCGGCGGGTGCCGATGGCGCGGCGGTTCCACAACGACGCGGTGCGGGCGGCCCGGGCGGTGCGGGAGCACCGGCTGGTGCGGTACTTCCGGCTGGCCGGGCGGGCGCCGTTCCCGCTGGCCTTCGAGATGGACGACGAGCCGCCGCTCGCGCTCACCCCGCAGGGTGCGCCCGCGTGACGGAGGCCGACCCCATTTCGAGTGAAATCGGTGGCTGTTCAGCCTCTTTGTCGTAACCCGTAGGCCCTTCTGGCCCGGATGGTGCGTGGTTCGAGGCCGGTTCGGGCCTACGATAGGGCGATAGCACTGGTTCATCTTCGAGTGAGGTCTCACGTGTCCACCACCCCCATCACCGCTGACCAGCCGCAGATCGGCACCGCCCGCGTGAAGCGCGGAATGGCCGAGCAGCTCAAGGGCGGTGTGATCATGGATGTGGTCAACGCCGAGCAGGCGAAGATCGCCGAGGACGCCGGTGCCGTGGCCGTCATGGCCCTGGAGCGGGTGCCCGCCGACATCCGCAAGGACGGCGGCGTGGCCCGGATGTCCGACCCGAACATGATCGAGGAGATCATCGCCGCGGTCTCCATCCCGGTCATGGCCAAGTCCCGGATCGGCCACTTCGTCGAGGCCCAGATCCTGCAGTCGCTCGGCGTCGACTACATCGACGAGTCCGAGGTGCTGACCCCGGCCGACGAGGTCAACCACTCGGACAAGTTCGCCTTCACCACCCCGTTCGTCTGTGGCGCCACCAACCTCGGTGAGGCGCTGCGCCGGATCGCCGAGGGCGCGGCCATGATCCGCTCCAAGGGCGAGGCCGGCACCGGCAACGTGGTCGAGGCCGTCCGCCACCTGCGCCAGATCAAGAACGAGATCGCCCGCCTGCGCGGCTACGACAACAACGAGCTGTACGCGGCCGCCAAGGAGCTGCGCGCTCCGTACGAGCTGGTCAAGGAGGTTGCCGAGCTCGGCAAGCTCCCGGTGGTGCTGTTCTCCGCCGGTGGCGTGGCCACCCCGGCCGACGCCGCGCTGATGCGCCAGCTCGGTGCCGAGGGCGTCTTCGTCGGCTCCGGCATCTTCAAGTCGGGCGACCCGGCCAAGCGCGCCGCCGCCATCGTGAAGGCCACCACCTTCTACGACGACCCGAAGATCATCGCGGACGCCTCCCGCAACCTGGGCGAGGCCATGGTCGGCATCAACTGCGACACCCTCCCCGAGAGCGAGCGCTACGCCAACCGCGGCTGGTAGCCGGGTCCTGTCCGGCAATTCCCGCCGGGCTTGGGGCGTTGGGGTGCGCACCTCGCCGGCTTCTCGTCGGTCGCCGATGCTCCGCATGGACTCCCTCCTCGGCACCGCCGAGGCACGCACCCCAACGCCCCAAGCTGATCCGACGGGAATTGCC
>NZ_JBFUMY010000080.1:0-21579 GCF_054049135.1 Kitasatospora sp. P5_F3
CCCTCCTTGCCCGGCATCGGGCAGGAGGGGCCCTTTCGCCGCACCGGTCAAAGGTCCAAGTAGCTMCGCTACGAGTGGCCTTCGTCCGGCACGCCGAGAGCACGCACCGAACGACGCGATGGGGCAAACCTTGCCGGGCGCGGCACTAGAGCGGTGCGTCGGTGGTGCGTACCTCGCGTCGGGCCTGCCAGGTGGTGTGCTCCCGGGAGATCGCGTCCTCGGAGTCCCGGGCCAGCCGGGCCCAGTTCTCCTCGGCGTCCGGCGCGTCCACCGCTAGCTGGGTCAACTGGGTCTCGATCACCGCGAGTTCGGAGGCGGCGATGGAGTACGCGGCGGCCTGCGGCCGGTACTGCCGCAGCTGCGCCCAGGCGGAGACCGAGGCGGCCACCGCCGAGACCGCGCCGAGCGCGTCGAAGCTGAACTCGCCGAGGGCCCGCAGGACCGCCAGCACCAGCCCGGTGAGCGGCAGCACCACGCCGAGCAGGTCGGCCCACCGGGTCGCGTTGGTGCAGTACCTGGCCTTGTTCCGGTACCACTCCCGCTGGGTCCTGACCCGCTCGCGCAGGTAGACCTCGCGCCGGACGGTCAGTGGCTGGTCGCGCAACTGCCGCATGGTGTCGGTGATCTGCGGGTGGGTCGGCGGCCGCCCGGCCAGCGGGCCGCGCCAGGACTGCAGCTCGGCCTGCACCCGGCCGAGCTGCGGGATCGCCCGGCTGGTGCCGAACTGGTTGATCACACCGCCGAGTTGGACGTCGTAGAGCCGCTCGGCGTCCGGCAGGGTCTTCGGTGGCGGCTGGTAGGCGTCGGCCCGGACCGCGTACTTCCAGGACAGCGTCTTGACCGACTCGGCGGCGGCCCGGCCCTCGTACCAGAGGCCCTGCGGGTTCTGCCGGCCGGTCACGGTGGCCAGGCCGACCGTGAGCAGGTAGGCGAGGGCCGCCGCCCAGGCCCACCAGCTGCCGTCGGCCGAACCGGCGAAGGCCGCCAGCACCAGCAGCACCAACTCCCAGCGGGACAGTGCGACCGCGCGCCGCTGGCCCTGGAGCGATGAGGAGTCCGCCGTCCAGAACAGCTCGGGCAGCAGCTCGTCCTCGCGGACCCATCCCATCGAACGCCCGGCACCAGCCGCCACCATCTGGACCCCCGCCCCTCGCCTCTGCGTCAGCAGGTACCTACTGCCCCCGACGGAGCGGCGGTACGCTCGGTGTCCGGTCAGTATGCGTGTCAACTGGCCATGATCACAGGGGAACTGACGAGCGGTCGGCCAACGGGCGATGCAGTGGCGGGTTGTGGCTCAGAAGGTGTAGTAGATCCGCTCGGCGTTGTCCGCCATCACCTTGACGTTCCACTCGGTGCCGCCGTCCACGTTGCCGGAGCGGAACAACGGGGGAGTGATGCCCCGGTCGGCCAGCCGGCCGACCGCCGAGGCCACCACGGCCTGCATCAGCGCGCTGGTGACGATGGTGGAGACCGAACCGAAGGTGGTCCCGGCGGCGGGGTGGCTCAGCTCGCCGTCACCGACCGCGATCTTGCTGTCCAGCACCACGTCGCAGTGGTCCTTGAGGTACGTCCCCGAGGAGTGCTGGGAGCTCACCTCACCCGGGTACGCCAGCGAGGTCACGCCGATCACGGTCAGGCCGCGGGCCCTGGCGTGCTGGGCCAGCTCGACCGGCATGGTCTGGCGGCCGGAGAGCGAGATCACGAAGAGCAGGTCGCCCGCCCGGGCCGGGGTGAGGTCCAGGGTCGTGGTGGCCAGCCCGGAGACCCGCTCCAGCGCGCTGCCGAGCGGTGCGGGCATCACGTTCACCCCGGTCATGCCGGGGACGTTCAGCAGGTTGATCACCACCAGGCCGCCGGCCCGGTAGACCACGTCCTGGGCGGCCAGCGAGGAGTGCCCGGCGCCGAAGGTGAAGATTCGGCTGCCATTCGCCACCGCCTCGGCCAGCAGCTCGGCCGCCCGGTCGATCGAGCCGGCCTCTTCGGTCCTGATCCGGTGCAGGTGCTCCACCGCGGCGTCGAAGTACTGCCCGACCAGGTCGTTCATCAGATCTCCGTACCCTGGGGCGGCCCGGTGGTCCAGACCGCAGCTGTGGGAGAAAGCTACGGCCAGCACCGTGCGGCCTCGGGGTGGCCGCTGTCAACAGTGACGAAAAGCTCCCGAACTGACGGAAAGCCCGGGGAAGACGGGGTCGCGGGCCCACGGTTGCTTCCCCCGTACGTCAGAATTGGCGGTGAGGATACCGAGGAACGGAGCCAGCGGCGATGTCTGGGCTGATCGACACCACAGAGATGTACCTTCGCACCATCCTGGAGCTGGAGGAGGAAGGCATCGTCCCGATGCGTGCCCGGATCGCGGAGCGGCTCGAACAGAGCGGCCCGACGGTCAGCCAGACGGTCGGTCGGATGGAGCGGGACGGCTTGCTCCAGGTGGCCGGCGACCGGCACCTGGAACTGACCGAGGAGGGCCGACGGCTCGCCGTCCGGGTGATGCGCAAGCACCGGATCGCGGAGTGCCTGCTGGTGGACGTGATCGGCCTGGAGTGGGAGCAGGTGCACGAGGAGGCCTGTCGCTGGGAGCACGTGATGAGCGAGACGGTCGAGCGCAAGGTGCTCGCCATGCTCGGCCACCCCACCCAGTCCCCGTACGGCAACCCGATCCCCGGCCTGGAGGAGCTCGGTGACACCCGGGCCGAGGGCGAGGGCTTCGACGCCGCGCTGGCCACCCTGGACTCGGTGAAGCCGGGCGAGTCCGGGGTCAACGTGGTCGTGCGCCGGATCGGTGAGCCGATCCAGACCGACGAGGGCCTGATGCTCACGCTGCGCCGGGCCGGCATCCGCCCGGGCCACACGGTCAGGGTCGGTGCCGGCGTGGACGGTGGCGTGCTGGTCGGCTCCGGCGAGAGTGCGGCCGAGCTTCCCAAGGACATCGCCGTGCACCTGTTCGTCGCCGAGGTGCAGTAGCCCGGACCTGGTGTGGCGGAGCCCGGTGCCTCCCCTGGCACCGGGTCCCTCTCGGAGCAATTCCTCCCCTCGGCAGATCTTGGCAATCCTTGAGCTCTGTCACTCGTACGAGCGGCTTCCACCCCGGCCGACCGGGTACGTCGGTGTCTTATCCGGGCAAACGTGTGACGGGCCCCGACTCCGGTGGGAGACAAGGCCCGTCAGTCGCGCGCGAGGTCCCGCGCGGTGCGCACCCTCACCCGATAGGTGTAGAGCGGCAGTTCGAAGGGGCGGCTGAGCCGCCGTCAACAGTGGTTCAGTGCACCGCCGCCGGCTGGTTGGCGGCCGGCCGCAGCGGTGGCGCCTCCCGGCCGCAGGCGTACGCCAGCGGGCTGATCAGGTCCTCGGCGTCCGGCAGCCAGCGGTTCAGCTCGGACGGCGGCCTGGCCCACCTGGTCGGGCCGAACTGGCCGACCCGGGAGGGCGGCGCGACGATCCAGTCGCCCTCGCCGCGTGCCACCAGGTCCAGCCGGCCGGGGCCCCAGCCGAGCCGGCGGAGCATCTCGGGCAGCTTGGCCACCACCCCGGGCAGCACCAGGAAGAGCAGCCGACGCCCGGACTGACCGGCCGAGGCGGGTGCGGCCACCACCGGGCCGAGCTGGAGGTTCAGCCGCTCCATCCGGGCCAGCGCCAGACAGCCCGCCACCTCCGGCACGTCCAGCACGTCGAAGAACCGGCCGGTGGGCAGCAGGATCGACGCTCCCGGGTGCTCCGACCACCAGCGGCGGACCACACCGGGCCCGGCGCTGGCCTTGTTCCGCCACTCCGCGTGCGTGGGGTGCGCGCCGGGCAGTACACAGCGCAGGTCGCCGCACGAGCAGCAGGCCGGGCCGTCGTCGTCGAGCAGCCACGTCCCGGGCGCGACCTCCCAGTGACGGTCCTCGACGTAGCTGAGGGCCGCGCTGAGCGGCTTGGGCAGGCCCGACTCGGGGGCTTCCGGGGTGTCTTCCACGTGCTGCTCAACTACCGTCCGTGAGTGGGGTTACGGCCCGTGGCCTGGTCGGTTCCGGGCGGGCGGCATTGTCACCCGTACCGGTGACGGCGGTCGGCGGTGACGGGCAACTGCCGGACGGGTTCCGGGGTGTCGGGGGCGGGTAGGAGACGAAGGGGCCCAGACGGCGTAACAGGGGGCGCACAGGGGCATTTGGCAGGGCGCGTGGGGGGTGGGCCCGTCACCGTGGGTATCCCGCTGGTGTTGCTGATCGCTAACCTGAAGTCAGATGTCCCAACCGGTCGGCACGTCGGCAGTTCGAGCAGCAAATCGTCGCCCGCCGGTCAGGGCCGGGGGCGTGGGGAGGCGAAGCCCATGGCCGCAAGAGCACTCGTCGCACGGCAGCCCAACGAGCGTCTGCAGCAGCTGATCCAGGAGGCGAGCTGCTCCAACGCGGGCCTCGCCCGCCGGGTGAATCTCTGCGGCGCCGAGCACGGCCTCGACCTGCGCTATGACAAGACCTCGGTGGCCCGCTGGCTGCGCGGCCAACAGCCGCGCGGCCAGGCCCCGGCGGTGATCGCCGAGGCGCTCGGCCGCAAACTCGGCCGTGGTGTCACGGTCGACGAGATCGGGATGGCGGACGGCAAGAATCTGAGCTCGGGCGTCGGCCTCCAGTTCGCCGCCACCCTCAGTGGCGCGCTGGACCAGGTCTGCGAGTTGTGGCGCAGCGACGTCGGCCGCCGGGAGTTCCTCTCCGGCGCCACGGTGGCGGCCTCCGCCCTGGTCGAGCCCAGCCGGGACTGGCTGATCACCCCGCCGGACCCGGTGGTGGCCCGCTCCGGCGGCCCCCGGGTCGGGCCGGCCGACGTGGCGGCGATCCGGGCCACCACCCAGATGCTGGTCGACCTGGACCACCGGTTCGGCAGCGGTCACGTCCGCCCCGTGGTGGTGCACTACCTGAACAGCGTGGTCTCCGGCCTGCTCAGCGGCGCGTACCGGGAGGAGACGGGCCGTCAACTCTTCGGCGCGGTCGCCCGGCTGACCGAGCTGGCCGGGTACATGGCGGTGGACACCGGCCAGCCCGGGCTGGCCCAGCGCTACTACATCCAGGCTCTCCGGCTGGCCCAGGCCGCCGACGACCGGGGCTACGGCGGCTATGTGCTGGCCGCCTCGATGAGCCACCTGGCGGCCGCGCTGGGCAATCCGCGCGAGATCGCCCAACTCGCCCGCGCCGCCCAGGAGGGCGCCCGCTCGGTGGCCACCCCGACGGCGATGGCGATGTTCTACGCCGCCGAGGCCCGCGGCCACGCCCTGCTCGGCGACGTCCGCTCCTGCGAGGCGGTGGCCGCCAAGGCACTGGCCGCGATGGAGCAGCGCAACCCCGAGGACGACCCGGACTGGATCGTGCACTTCGACGAGGCGTACCTGGCCGACGAGTTGGCGCACTGTCACCGCGACCTGGAGCAGGCCGTGCAGGCCGAGAAGTACGCCCGCACCGCCCTCGAACTCCACCCGCCGACCAGGGTCCGCCGCCGCGCGGTGGACCTGGTGCTGTTGGCCACCGCCCAGCTCCAGCAGCGCGACCTGGAGCGGGCCTGCGAGACCGGCACCCAGGCGGTCCGGCTGCTGAGCGGGCTGCGGTCCAACCGGGGGGTGGAGTACCTGGACGAGTTCCGCCGCCGGCTGGAGCCGTACCGGAGCCACCGCGCGGTCCGGGAGTTCCAGGCCAGGATGGAGCTGGAGGCTGCGTAATGGACTTCCAGGGCGCGTAGTCACCTCCAGGAACGAAGGGGTAGGTTGGCCCCGATAGTCGGCGTCCCCTGCGTGGTAGAGGCAGCGAGCGCGCGGAAGAACCGAGGAAGGCCCCCGCGGTGCGGTCGTGGGCCGTGCACAGGTGAGGAACCGCTTTGAGCCAGCGCCGCTCGTACTCCAACTCAGGTGACTTCAACCTGGACGACCTCTTCAGACCTGAGCCGGACGCCAACGCGCAGCCGCCGGTCCAGCAGGGGGTGCCGACCGAGCAGTTCCAGGGCGGAGGCCCGGAGTATTTGGGAGGCCAGGGCGGAGGCCCGGAGTACCTGGGCGGCCAGGGCGGCCCGGAGTACCAGGGCGGCCAGGGCGGTTACCCCGGGGGGCCCGGCGTTCCGCAGCAGCCGGCGGCCGCCGAGCCCGCGCCGGCCACCCAGTTCCTGCCGCCCTACCCGACCGGCGATCCGACGGGTGGTCAGCAGCAGCCCGGTTTCGGACCGCCGCAGCCGATGGGCGGTCAGCAGTCGTTCGGCGGACAGTCGTTCGGCGGTCAGAACTTCGGTGGCCAGCAGCCTTCGTACGGGGGACAGCAGCAGTTCCCGCCCGCGCCCCCGGCGTACCCCGCGCCGATGCCCGGGCCTGAGCCCCGGCGGGCGAACAACAACCGGCTGATCATCGGCGGTGTGGTGGCGGGCTGCGCGGCGGCGGGCATCCTGGTCGCGGTGCTGCTCAGCGGCGGCGACGACAAGCCCGAGAAGGGCGCCACCCCGGCCGCCAAGACCCCGGCGGCCAACTCCGCCTCGGCCGGTGCCGGTGGCACCGCGGTCAGCGCGGAGACCAAGGCCCAGGCGCAGGCGCTCTCCACCGTGCTCGGCAACGCGAACGCCAGCCGGCAGAGCGTGGTGAACGCGGTCGGCTCGGTGGGCAAGTGCGAGAAGCTCCCCGAGTCGCAGCAGGCCCTCAACGACGCGGCGGGCCAGCGCGACCAGCTGCTGGCCGGCCTGGCCGCGCTCAAGACCGACCAGCTGGCCGGCGGTGCCCAGCTGGCCGAGCAGCTCAAGAAGGCGTGGGAGGCCTCGGCCAAGGCCGACCGGGAGTACGCGCTCTGGGCCGCCGACTCGGTCGCCGCCTGCGACCCGGCGAAGAAGGACAACCCGCACTACAAGCTCGGCAACACGGCCAGCGGCGACGCCACCACGGCCAAGCGGCAGGCCAGCACCCTGTGGAACACGATCGCCGCCCAGACCGGCCTGCCGACCAAGGCCGACACCGACCTCTGAGACCTCTGAGACCTCTGAGACCTCTGAGCAGCAGTCAGGCCCGGCTCCCCCTCGGGGAAGCCGGGCCGCTGTCGTACCGGGAGAGGGGGCTCAGCCCGCCAGGATCTTGCGGACGTCGACGAAGCCCGCCCGCTGCGCGACCAGGCGGCCGCCCTGCACCCGCTGGAAGGTCACCGAGGTGTTCACCAGCCGGGGCGAGTCCGCGCTGGGCAGCATGCTGGTGAGGCCCCAGTTGAGCGGCGGAGTGGCACCGGCGGTCTCGATCGGCTCGCCGCCGTCGAGCACCCCGCGGATCGCCTTGCTGGTGATCTGCTTACCGTTCCCGGCCCGCTCCACCGCCTGCCGGAACACCTCGTACGCCACCCAGGTGGTCTGCACCCCGGGGTCCGAGACGTCGATCGGCGCACCGCCGCCGCCGTGCAGGCGGGTGGTGGAGCGGAGCGCGTCCCAGACCTGCGAGCCCTCCGGCGGGTACCAGCCGGTGGCCAGCGCGCCGCCGAGCGGTCCGCTGTCGCCGCCGGTGGAGTCGACCACCGACTGCTGGAAGCTGCCGATCACCGAGGCGAGCTGGGTCCGCCGGGGCTCCAGCCGCCGGTACGGGTCCAGCAGGTTGGCGGTCGGCTCGGAACCGAGCGCGGCGGTAACGCAGTTGCCGGCCTTGTCGTCGCCGATCGCCTTCTTGGCGATCGCGGTGTAGTCGTTCGAGCGCTCGGGGGCCTTGATGTCCTTGAGCGTGATCCCGGCGGGCTTCAGCGCCCCGGCCAGGAAGCCGAGCAGGGTGTCGCCGGCCCGGGTGTCCGGGCGGATCACCGCGACGCTCTTGCAGCCGGCCTCGACCAGCTGCTGCCCGCTGCCCGCGATCAGGGCGGGGGTGCCGCCGGAGACGGGGTAGGAGAACGGGCTGCTGAACTCGGGGGTGGAGAGGCCGTACCCGCCGATGTAGGGGATACCGGCCGCCTCCAGGGCGGGCATGAAGGTCTCGCCGTACTGACTGTACGAGCCGACCACGGCGACCGCGTGCGCCGCCACCGCCTGCCGGGCGCAGTCGGAGACACCTTCGGTGGTGTTGTGCTCGTTGCAGGTGAGCACCTTGACCCGGTGGCCGGCCAGCCCGCCGCCGGCGTTCAGTTCCTGGCCGACCGCCTCGGCCAGCGCGGTCATCCCGGGCCGGTCGGTCGAGCCGGTGCCGGACGGGGCCCAGGTCATCACGGTGATCTCGTCCGGCGGGGTCGCGTCGGCGGGGCCCCCGCAGGCGGACAGCAGGGCGGGCAGGAGCAGCGCGGCGGCGACTGCTCCGGCGGTGCGGTGGCATCGGCCGGTCCGGCTCAAACTGCCGGTCGGCTCTGCGTGCTCAGGCGATCCGCTCCGCCTCATTTTTGGTGCCCCTCTGGGTTCGGACGACTTCCGGCCTGGTCGGCCGGATTCAGCCTTGACCGGCCGGAGTGCGCCGAGAGGGACGAAAAGCGAACGACGGGCCAACGGGGGCGGAACTCAGAGTGGGGATGTCCGAGTGACGCGAGTAGAACGTGTGAAGTCGGGCCACGTAGCATCGCTCTCCATGTCCGCGAGTACAGATTCTTCGTATCGGTCTGCCCGAACCTCTTCTCGTAGCGGGCACCGCTCAAGCACGATGGGCGGCATGCCGCTCAACGACCTGCCCTGGTGGCGCTGGCGAGCCCGACTCCGCTCGGCGCTGCACATGTTGTCCGACCCCGCGTTCCAGCAGCAGACCTGGCTGACCGGCCAGGACGGCTTCGGCGACGTCACGGACGCCGTCTACCGGCTGGTCGAGGACACCTGGCTGGACCGCTGGCCGGCCGAGAAGTACGTCGGCACGATCCTGCGCGACGCCGAGGAGGCGGCCCTGGTGGACGCCACGGTGCTCCGGGTGCTCCGGGTGCTGCACGAGATCGGCGCGGACGCCCCCGCCGCCGCCTACCTGGGCCACCCCGGCTGGCCGGAGGCGGTCGATGCGGCCCGCGCCGCCCACATCCGGCTCACCCTGGCCGACGGCGAGGACCCGGCGGTGCCGCCGCGCTCGCTGGAGACGCTGCGGATGCTGACCCGGGTCGGCTGAGGCCGGCCGTACTGCGGGCCGTCCGTACTGCGGGCGGTCCGTACTGCGGGCGGTCCGTACTGCGGGCGGTCCGGCGGTGGGCGTCCGGTATGTGACACCCTGGGCGGTCCGCCACCAGCGCCCGCAGAACGGAACGACACCCGTGGACCAGCCGACGGCCAGCGCCCAGTACGTCCTCACGCTGTCCTGCCCGGACAAGCAGGGGATCGTGCACGCGGTCTCCAGCTACCTCTTCATGACCGGCTGCAACATCATCGACAGCCAGCAGTTCGGGGACGGCGACAGCGGACTGTTCTTCATGCGGGTGCACTTCTCGGCCGAACAGCCCGTCAGTTCCGAGAAGCTCCGGGCCAGCTTCGCCGCGATCGGCGCCTCGTTCCGGATGGACTGGCGGATCACCCCGAGCGCGGAGCGGATGCGGGTGATCCTGATGGTCAGCAAGTTCGGGCACTGCCTGAACGACCTGCTGTTCCGCACCCGGATCGGCGCCCTCCCGGTGGAGATCGCGGCCGTGGTCTCCAACCACACCGACTTCCGTGAACTGACCGAGTCCTACGGCATCCCGTTCCAGCACCTCCCGGTGAACCGGGACAACAAGGCCGAGGCCGAACAGCAACTCCTCGACCTGGTCGCGGCCGAGCACGTCGACCTGGTGGTGCTGGCCCGCTACATGCAGGTGCTCTCGGACGACCTGTGCAAGGCGCTGACCGGACGCATCATCAACATCCACCACTCCTTCCTGCCGAGCTTCAAGGGCGCGAAGCCGTACCACCAGGCGCACACCCGGGGCGTGAAGCTGATCGGCGCCACCGCCCACTACGTCACCGCCGACCTGGACGAGGGCCCGATCATCGAACAGGAAGTGGCCCGGGTGACCCACGACGTGACACCCGACCAGCTGGTCGCGGTCGGCCGCGACGTCGAGTGCCAGGCGCTGGCCCGCGCGGTCAAGTGGCACAGCGAGCACCGCGTCCTCCTCAACGGCACCCGCACGGTCGTCTTCGCTTAAAGGCAGACGCCCGCTTGCACTATCCAGGGGCTCGGGGGAATGGAACTGGTGTTGAAGGACGCCGGCACCTCACGGGCGACCCTGGAACCCGTACAGACGGGGAAGGGCGCTGGGGGTCACCCCTCACCCTGGGCGGTCGTTCGAAGTCGAGTGGGGCTTGCGCGGCATGGGGACAGTGCGGTGAGTGTTCGTCATGGCAAGCTCCGTCTGTTGGCAGCCGATCAAGTCACGGGGGAAGGCATGATCGCCAAGGTCACGAGTGTTGACGTCAGAGCATGCGTGGTTTCTGGGGCGGCCCGTCCCACCCGGGTTTCCTCGACCTCCCTTTGGACGAGGGGAGCGCTGACCAGGTCCCGCTGCCCGGCCATCCGCGCCGAACAGCTGTGCACACCTTGTGCAGTGAGTTCGCGACCAAAAGTGTCCGACTGGGCATGCAAACGGCCCGCCCCGAAACGGGACGGGCCTGGTACCGGCCTGGCGGCCGGAAAATCTGCACGGGCAGAGGGACTTGAACCCCCAGCCTGCCGCTTTGGAGACGGCTGCTCTGCCAATTGAGCTACACCCGCACGAGCCACCCGACCGGACTTGAACCGGCGTCCCCCGCCGAGCAGGCGGTGCTCTGGCACCTGAGCTACGGGTGGTCGTTGGTCTTGATTCTGTGGCACTGCTTGCACTGGGGCCACAGGTTTTTCGGGCCCCAGTGCCGCTGTGGCTGCTTACGGGCCGTCAGGCGGCCTGCCTTACGGGCGCGACAGCAGGGGGGCCGCCCGGAGGACTTCGCGGATGGCGGCGCGGTCGCCCTGTTCCCCCGCCGGGATGCGGTCGGGGTCGCGGTGGGCGGCCACCAGGTTGCAGAACTCCAGTCCGTCCAGCACGAGTTCGGCCACCTGCGGGCCGCCGGTGTCGAAGCCGTCCAGGGGGATCAGCCATTCGCCGGCCGCCGGGCCCTCGATGACCAGCCGCAGGACCCGGCCGGGCCCGGGCACCGGTGGGCGGGTGGCGGCCAGCGCGACCGGGAGCATCCGGACCGCCAGGTCGACCATCAGCCGCAGGTGCCGGGGGAGTGGTGGCGGGTAGGGGTAGTCGACCGCGCGGGCGATGTCGTCGCCGTGCACCCAGCACTCGAAGGCGCGGTCCACGAAGGCGTCCCGGAGCGGCAGTCGGGCGAAGCCGAAGTCCACCGTCGCGCCGCCCTGCGGCCGGAGCGCGGCACTGCGCACCAGCGCGTGGCCCTGCCGCCGCCACTGGGCCCGGACGGTGCCCGGGTCCAGACCGGCCTGGACCGCCAGCAGCCGGGAGGTGCGCTCCAGTACGCCGGCGGCGGGGCTGCCCTGGGCCGGTACCCGAGACGTGGGGCCGTGCTGCGAGGGCACCCGGGCCGGTGCGGTGACGGCGGTGCCGGGGACGGGGTCAGGCAGGCCGAGCCCGGGCGCCAGGTAGCCGTCCACGGCGGTCAGATGGCCCAGCACCTCGGCCGGCCGCCACCGCTGCACCCCGCCGTACCAAGGGAGTTCGGCCACCTCCTGCCACTCCTCGGGGCCGAGGTCGCGGAGCAGCGCGTCCAGCTTGGCGGTCTCGGTCGCGTACGGTGCGGCCCAGCCGGGGACGGGCAGTTGGGGCGGGCGGCGGGTCAGGCACCAGTCCAGCACCTGCTGGCGGAGCGAGCCCGCCGGGTCCAGCGGTTCGTCGGTGGAGAGCCGGCCGGCCGCGTTCCGCAGCCGGGTGGCCTCCTCGGCGCAGCCCGGGCAGAGCGCCAGGTGCTGGGCCAGCTCGGCCGCCTCGCGGCGGGGGCAGGCGTCCAGTGCCCAGGCGCCGAGCAGGGAGCGGTACTCCTCGTGCCGGAGTTCGGCCGCCCGGTCGTCCTGAGGCGTCACGACTCGTCCTCCTCGTCGGCCAGTTCGGTGGCGAGCAGTTGGAGGGCGAGCCGGAGCCGCTGCTTGGCGGCCTGCTCGGTGATGCCCAGCTGACGGGCGGTCTCCTGGTAGTTACGGCCGTCGAACCAGGCCAGCGCGATGGTCTCGCGCAGCGGGTCGGGCAGCGAGTCGACCACGTACTGGGCCCGGGCGGCACCGGCACGTCGGCGCAGCTCCCGGTCGTCGGTGTGGTCCAGCCTGAGCCGGTCCAGGGCGCGCCGCCGGGTCAGCGAGCCGAGCCAGGCGCGGAGCGAACCCTGCCGGGGGTCGAAGGACTCGGGGTGCTCCCAGAGTTGGCCGAAAACCTCGCGTGTGAGCTGTTCGGCGGCGGTCTGGTCGGTCAGTATCCGGCCGGCCAGGCCGTGCACCAGGGGAGCCAGCCGGTCGTAGAGCTCGGCGAGTGCGGTCTCCTCGCCCCGGGCCAGCCGCCAGTGGATCTGCTCGTCCCAGCTCGGGACCGGTCCGGCGGTCTCCATCGCCCCTCCCCCTGCTCAGTTCCACGGTAACTGGCCGGGAATCTTCGGCGCGGGGAATCGTATGAAGAAGTTTCGAATCGTCAGTTCGTGGTAGCTGTACGGACTTTCGTCGTTCGATCCGTGCTGGACAGATGTAGCAAGGGTGGTTCGCTCGTGGCGGCGGTCGGATCGGCGCTGCCGCGCGGTACGTTTCGTTACGCTCGCGCCGTCCCCTCGGAAAGCCAGGTCGGAGCGGGTGGCCGGACGATCGCCGGTGCGACGCTCGCCAGAGTGAGCGGGACAGTATGCACTGCGCTGTCCCCCGATCGCTGGAATATGCCCGAAGCGCTTGCTGTGACCGTCCTGCCGGATCATTCTGAGGCGTATTCGTGACGGAGCCATGGCCGGTCCGACCGGGCCTCGAACTGCGAGTGCGGGTGGTGGAGCGGTGCAGGTACTTCAGGTCCAGTTGGCGGTCCAGGCGGACCCGGCCGAGGTCGGCCGAGCACGCCGGTGGGTGCGCTCGCGGCTGCAGGGCCACGGGTTCGACCCGGATGCGCCGATCGCCGAGACCCTGGTGCTGGTGGTCTCCGAACTGGTCACCAACGCGGTGGTGCACACCGGTTCGCCGGCCGTGCTCCGGCTCTCGGTGCCGCTGCCCGAGGGTGCAGGACCGTCGGCCCCGACCGTGGTCCGGGTCGAGGTGGCGGACGGCAGCTGTATCGCGCCCGCCCCCCGGTGCGCGGCCGGTGACGCGACCAACGGGCGGGGTCTGGAGCTGGTGGAGCTGCTGTGCGAGCGCTGGGGCTGGTACCCGGACGGCTCCGGCAAGCGGGTCTGGTGCGAGATCGGCGAGGGCGCGATGGTGGTTCCGGCCATGGAGCGGACCAGCGGCGCAGGGGGCGCACTGATCGCGTAGGCCACCGCCGTACGCTCCCGTGACTCGGTAAATGCGCCGCAACCATTCCGAATTTCCGACAACCCATTGACGTGACGTATCCAACTGATCACTCTTGGGTGCAGTTCTCCGTTGTGAGGGGACGTCGAGGGAGCACCGGTGCGGTCAGCATGGGGGTTCGCAGGCTGCCGGGCGCGTGGGTGGTTCCTTCCTCGACGAGTACGGAGCACTCGGTGCGCGGGTCAGGGGCCCCGGGCATCCCGATCGGACGGCGGCCGTCGTGCCGTGCTCGGGGCGCGCATGCCGCGCCGCCGTCCGATCGTGACCATAAACCACTGGAAATCCGAGTGGTCTACACCAAAACTGCTGGGGTGACGCTCCCCCAACTCCAGGACCAGTCCGTCGAGATCCGGTCGGCCGCAGACCGGTCGGCCGAGCCGCCGGCGATCTGGTCCCGTAACTTCCGGTACTACTTCACCGCCCGCAGCGCAGGGCTGCTCGGTGACGCGATGCTCCCGGTCGCGGTCTCGGCCGGCCTGCTCAGCGCCGGTCACGGTCTGGGCACCGTCGGCTTCGCCCTGGCCTGCCTGATGGGCCCGTTCGCCGGTCTGGTGCTGTTCGGCGGTGTCCTCGCCGACCGGTTCACCGCCCGCCGGATGATGATCGGGGCCGACCTGGCCAACCTGACCACCCGGATCCTGCTCGCCGTCCTCTTCTTCCGCGGCATCGACCAGCTCTGGCAGCTCTACGCCCTGCTCGCGGTGGCCGGCACCGCCGCCGCGATGTTCCAGCCCGGCGCGGCCTCCACCGTGCCGCTGGTGGCCCGCGACGTCCAGGGCGCGAACGGCGTGCTGCGCACCTCCGAGGCCTTCACCGGACTCCTCGGCCCGGCCCTGGCCGGTCTGTTGGTCGGCGCGGCCGCCACCGGCTGGGTGATGCTGATCGCCGCCGTCACCTTCGGCATCAGCGCCGTCTGCCTGCTCGCGCTCCGGCTCGGCACCGTGCCCGCCCCGCCGCCGGGCGACAGTCTCTGGCGCAACCTGGTGGTCGGCTGGCACGAATTCCGGGCCCGCAGCTGGCTCTGGGGCGTCATCGTGATCTGGCTGTTCTTCACCGTGCTCAGCTGGGGCCCGCAGATGCCGATCGCGGCCGGGCTGATCGTGCCCGAGTACGGCCCCACCGTCTACGGCCTGCTCAACTGCGCGTTCGGCGCGGGCACCGTGGTCGGCGGTCTGCTGGCGATCCGTTACAAGCCCGAACGGCCGCTCGCCGCCGGTGCGGTGGCGATGCTGGTCTTCCCGCTCTACCCGATCGGCATCGTGGCCGGCTGGCCGGTCTGGCTGCTCGCGATCGCCCAACTCGTGGTCGGTGTCGGCCTCACCTTCTGGGGCGTCATGTGGGCCACCAACGTGCAGACCCAGGTCCCCGGCGAGGTGCTCAACCGGATCCACGCGTACGAGGTGGCCGGTTCGGTCTGCATGTTCCCGATCGGCAGCGCCCTGTCCGGCCCCGCGGTCGAAGCCTTCGGCGCCACCCGGGTGCTCGAAGTCGGCATCGTGGTCTCCTTCCTGGTGGTCGCCGCCCTGCTGCTCACCCGCCCGATCCGCACCCTCCGCCGCGTCCCCGACCGGGGCTGAGGCAGCCCCCGCACCGTAGGACCGAGGTCCCTGCGCAAGGATCAGCACGTGAACGAGACCCTCGCCCCACCCGTCGTCAAGTCCCGCCGCCTGCACTACGCCTGGGTGGTGGCCGGGGTGACCCTGCTGGTGCTGCTCGGTTCGGCCGGCTTCCGGTCGACGCCCGGGCTGATGATGGACGCGCTGCACACCGAGTTCGGCTGGTCGCACGGCACCATCTCCGGCGCCGTCTCGGTCAATCTCGCCCTCTACGGCCTGACCGCACCCTTCGCCGCCGCCCTGATGGACCGTTTCGGCGTCCGCCTGGTCGTGGTCAGCGCCCTGCTGACGATATCCACCGGCGCCGGTCTCACCATGCTGATGACCCAGAGCTGGCAACTGGTGCTCTGCTGGGGCGTCCTGGTCGGCCTCGGCTCGGGCTCGATGGCGGGGGCGTTCGCCACCACCGTCTCCGGCCGCTGGTTCGCCGCCCGGCAGGGCCTGGTCACCGGCGTGCTCACGGCCGCCGGGGCGGCAGGCAACCTGGTCTTCATGCCGCTGCTCGCCTGGCTGGTCGACGAGCACGGCTGGCGTACCGCCGTGATCGTGGTCTCGGCCTCCGCCACCGTGGTCGCCCTCCCGGTCCTGCTGCTGATGCGCGAACGCCCGGCCGACCTCGGCCTGCTCCCGTACGGGGCCACCGAGCAGCCGCCCGCGCCGAGCACCGACGGCAGCGCGATCCTGCGCAGTCTGCGGATCCTCCGCGAGGTGAGCCGCAACCGCGCCTTCTGGCTGCTGGCGGGCTCGTTCGCGATCTGCGGCGCCACCACGGCGGGCCTGGTCGGCACCCACTTCATCCCGGCCGCCCACGACCACGGCATGCCGGTCACCACGGCCGCGAGCCTGCTCGCCCTGGTCGGCGTCTTCGACGTGGTCGGCACGATCGCCAGCGGCTGGTTCACCGACCGCTTCGACTCCCGCTCGCTGCTGGTCGCCTACTACGCGCTCCGCGGCCTCTCGCTGCTCTTCCTGCCGCAGCTGTTCGCCGGTTCGCTGGAGCCGCCGATCCTGGCCTTCGTGATCTTCTACGGCCTGGACTGGGTGGCCACCGTGCCGCCGACCATCGCGCTCTGCCGCCGCCACTTCGGCGCCGACGCACCCGTGGTGTTCGGCTGGGTGCTGGCCTGCCACCAGCTCGGCGCCGCCGCCGTGGCCGGCCTGGCGGGCCTGAGCCGGGACCGGTTCGGCGACTACGACCTCGCCTGGTACGGCGCCGGCGCGCTCTGCGCGGTGGCCGTGCTGCTCTGCCTGGCGCTCGGCCGCACCGCCCCCCGGCCGGTCGCCGCCGCCGATTAGGCTTGGTGCTCATGACGCTCACCTTCGCCCTGGCCCCCGAACTGACCCCTGAGCTGAGGGCCGGGATCATCACCCTCTGGACGGCCGCGACCAACGCGGGCGGCGCCGTCGGCTTCGTCCCGCCGGTGACGGAGGATCAGGTCTGGGTGACGGCGGAGAAGCAGTTCGCGGGCCTCGGCCCCGGGCAGCCGGACATGCTGCTGGTCGGCTTCGAGCCGGGCGGACGGCTGGTGGCGGCACTGTTCTTCGAGGACATGCGGTTCGACCTGATGGACCACTGGCGGCTGCTCAAGCGGGTCATGGTGCACCCCGACGTCCAGGGCAGCGGCTACGGCGTCCAGCTGATGGCCGAGGCCGCCCGGGTCGCCCGCGAGGCCGGCTGGGCCGGCCTCCGGCTCACCCTCCGCGGCGGGCTCGGCCTGGAGCAGTTCTACGCCCGCTGCGGCTACACCGAGGTCGGCCGCGTCCCCGGCGCCATCCGGGTGGCCCCGGGCGACGACCGCGACGACGTCACCATGTGGCTCGACCTCGTTAGCCGCCGCCGCAAGGTGGCACACGCCAGGGGCTCGGGGAACTGCGACGCCGACCCTTGCAAGGTGATCCGTACGTAAATGGTCAGGCACTTTCGCAGTTCCCCGAGCCCCTGGATAGTGCAACCGGGCGCCCCGCCAAAAGCACAGCCTGGAGCTGCCGATGGTGTGGCTGTGAGGTCATGCTTCACTGGATAGCCGCGCCAGCCGTACCCCCCGCAGTGAAGGACGTCCCCGTGAGCAGCAAGAAGCACGCCACGCTCCGCTACACCTCGATGCGCCTGAGCATCTTCCTGTCGTGCCTGCTGCTCACCATGCTGCTCGGACACTTCGGGGTCATCCCGGTCACCGGCAGCACCGGTGTGATCTTCCTGGTGCTGATCGCGGGTCTGGTCTCGGCCCCGCTCAGCTACGTCCTGCTCAGCAAGCAGCGCGACGAGATGTCCGCGCAGCTGGCCGACAAGGTCGCCAACCGCCGGTCCCGTTCGGCCGAGGTCGCCGCCGAGGAGGACGCCGTCGACGATGCCGCCCGTGCGGCGGCCGCCGGGTCCCAGGGCTGAGCCGTCCCCGCGCGATGACCGAGCCCTCCGCACCGACCCCGTCCCGGCGTCCGACCGGCCGGGACGTGGCACGGCTTGCCGGGGTCTCGCAGGCGACCGTGTCGCTGGTGTTCTCCGGTACGGAGGCGGGGCAGCGGGTCTCGGAGGCGACCCGGGAACGGGTCCGCGAGGTGGCCAGGACGCTCGGCTACCGCCCGCAGGCGGCGGGCCGCCAACTGCGGCTGGGCCGGAGCGGGATGATCCTGCTCGCGGTGCCGAACATCCTCGGTCCGTTCTTCGGCCGGGTGCTGGTCGGGGTGCACGAGGAGGCGGGCCGGCACGGCCTGGCCGTGGTGGTCAGCTCGGGCTGGGGGAGTACGACGCTCGCCGAGGCGGCGACCACCAGCCGGTTCGACGGCCTGCTGGTCTGCTCGCCGGACGACAGCCAGCTCGGCGCGCTGCCCGCCGACACCCCCGTGGTCTTCCTGGACGCCGACCCGGCGCTGGCCGATCCGGGCACCGGCCGGGCCCGGCCCACGGTGGAGCTGGACGTCGCGGGCGGCATGCGGGCCGCCGTCGAGCACCTGACCGGGCTGGGCCACCGGCGGATCGGGCATCTGCGCTCGACCCACTCCGCGTACACCTTCCGGACCCGGCAGGCCGCCTTCGAGGCGGCCACCGCCGGGCTCGAAGTGGTCGAACTGGGCGTCACCCTGAACGAGGGTCAGCGCGCCGCGCGGTCCGCCGCCCATGAGCTGCTCAGCCGCCGGGACCGCCCGCACGCGGTGGTCTGCGACGACGACGTGGTCGCCTCGGGCCTGTACCAGGCCGCCGCCGAGCTCGGGCTGCGGATTCCGGCGGACGTCTCGGTGGTCGGCATCGACAACATCCCGGTGGCCGACCTGCTGGCCCCGCCGCTGACCACCGTCGACCTGCCGGGCGAGCAGCTCGGCCGTACGGGCGTCGCGGCGCTGGCGGCGCTGCTGCGCGGTGAGCCGGTGCCGCCGGTCGCCCCGCTGGCCACCGGACTGGTGCTGCGCAGCTCCACCAGGGCGGCAACGCCGGAGATCTGACGATCCATTGGTCCTATCGGATGACAGTTCGGTCGTGGCGGAATGGTTCGAACTGGTCATACCAGTCAAATGGGGGAATGTGGAACAAATCCCGGGTCCCCCGGCTGCTGACAGCTCTAGGGCTGCTCTCCGCCAGTTTGCTGGCCGGTACCGTCGCCGGTACCCCGTCCGCGCTGGCGGCGATCACCTTCACCAAGACGGTGGACAAGGCAAATCCGGCGCCCGGGGAGAACGTCACCTACACCCTCAGCTACACCTGCTCGCAGAACGACTGCGCGAACGGGAAGATCACCGACAGCCTCCCGGCCGGCATGCAGTTCGTCGGCTGGACCCCGGACGCCACCACCGTGGACGTGGACAACTCGACGGTGCCGGCGGCCGGTAGCTCGGGCGGCACGATGAGCATCGCGCTCAACCCGCTGACCCCCGGCACCACGGCCACCGTCAAGGTCACCCTCAAGTACCCGAACTTCACCACCGCCAACGGCACCCAGGCGGTCAACACGGCGGTCTTCACCGCCGACGGCGAGACCCCGCAGACCGGCGCCGCCACCACCACGGCGGTGGTGCAGCCGAAGTACAAGGTGACCAAGGGCGTCCAGACCAGCAGCCAGGACGGCCGCACGGTCACGTACCAGTTCAGCGCCTGCTCCACCGACGGGGTGCCCAACGTCGACCTGGACGTCACCAAGCTGACGGACACCCTGCCGGCCGGTGCGGTGGTGGACACCTCGCGCTCGCCCGGCTGGGCGGACGACGGGACCGGGACCAACACCTGGAAGTACGACGCCGGCCCGTTCGTCTCCGGCAACGGGCAGGCGGGCTGCCGCAACCCCGGTGTCCTGGTGGTCAACTACCCGGCCCCGACCTTCCCGACCGGCACCAACGTCACCAACTCGGTCACCCTGAACGGCGACCCGCTCGGCCCGGACGCGGCCCGGGACCTGGACACCGCGACCACCACCAGCCCGACCTTCCAGGACCCCAGCACCGGTGTGCAGGTGGCCTCCTCCAAGACCTGGGGCGGCAGCTACACCTCCGGTGACATCGGCTCGTTCAGCCTGCACCCGGGCAACGTCTCGATCCCGATCACCAGCCTGGTGATGACCGACCCGGGCACCGGCACCACCGACGACCTCTACAACTGGCTGCTCCCGCAGAGCATCCAGCTGGAGGCGTGGAACCCGACCAGCATCGGGCTGACCCTCCAGTACCGCCTGAACGGCGACCCGCTCTGGCACACCTTCACCCCGGGCACCGCCTTCGACGGCTCGGCCGCCCGCCGGGTCACCTTCGCGGTGGGCGCGGGCGATCCCGCCAACGACGTGCTCGGCATCCCGGCCGGCCGCTGGCTGCACGGCCTGCGGTTCAGCTGGGCCGGTCCGATCCCGACCGGCTGGAGCCCGGGCAACTCGGTCCAGGTGCTGGCCCAGGTGGTCACCACCGGTCAGGACGGCCGCCCCGCGCCCAACCCGCTGCACAACTGCGTGGACGTGGTCGGCACCGACGGCACCACCACCGACACCGCGACCGCCTGCGCGGACGCCACCGTCACCGCCGGCACCAACCTCGGCGCCGCCAAGACCACGGTGGCCGGCGCGGTGCTCGCACCCGGCGCCGAGGCCACCTTCCAGGTGGTCCCGTACAACCGGACCGGCTACACCCTGGACAAGCCGCTGGTGCTCTACGACCTGCTGCCGCCCGGCATGGTCTACGTGGACGGCTCGGTCCGGCCCGACCCGGGCTGGACGGACGCCAAGGGACCGTCCGAGGTGACCGTGCTGCCGGGCAAGAACGGCCGTCAGCTGGTCCGGATGACCTGGCCCGCAGGCAGCCCCGACATGATGTACCTGCACGACAACCTGGCCTACCGGGTGCTGTTCGAGGCCCAGGCGGCCGGCAGTGCCCAGCCCGGCATGCTCACCAACGACGTCTACGTCACGGCTGACGGCGCGTCACCGCCGGTCACCTGCATGTTCTACGGCGCCGACAGCTCGGTGCCGGACACTGACGACTTCAACGAGAACGGCGACACCACCGAGAAGCTCTGCCACGCCTCCTCGCAGGTGGAGATCCAGGTGCCCGCCGTGCTGCGGGCCTTCAAGGAGGTCAAGGGCGACGAGGACGCCGACTACGGCAGCTCCGCCACCACCTCGCCCGGCGGCGAGATCTCGTACCGGATGACCGTCCGCAACGACTCGCCCGACGCCGTCACCGACTTCATGGCCTACGACCGGCTGCCCACCCCGGGCGACGGCTACGTGCTGCGGCCCGACACCCCGCGCGGCAGCGCCTGGACGCCTTCGCTGACCGAACCCATC
Organism: Kitasatospora sp. P5_F3; assembly: GCF_054049135.1. NCBI lineage: Bacteria > Bacillati > Actinomycetota > Actinomycetes > Kitasatosporales > Streptomycetaceae > Kitasatospora > Kitasatospora sp. P5_F3. Next base: position 20,748 of record NZ_JBFUMY010000080.1, read on the forward strand.
GTCAGCAGCGACCCGACCGTGGTGATCGAGTACTCCACCGTGGCGAACCCGTGCCGCCCGGTCTCGCTCGGCGGGCCGGCGGGCTGCGCGCTCGCCGCCGAGTGGAGCACCACGTTCCCCGGCCCGGGGCTGGCCACCTGGTTCCGGATCTCCCGGCCCGGCACCATGCCCTCCGGTGCGGTGTTCACCCTGACCTGGCCGATGGTCGCCTCGTACGACGCCCCCGAGTCCGCCTTCGCCTGGAACAGCTTCGCCTACACCGCCACCGACAACACCGGGCAGCAGCTGCTCCCGGCCGAGCCCGCCAAGGTCGGCGTCGGTGTCCACCAGCCGGTCAAGCCGGACAACTCGATCGGCGACTTCGTCTGGAACGACCTCAACAAGAACGGCCTGCAGGACCCGGGTGAGCCCGGCGTGGGCGGGGTCACCGCCGGCCTGCTGGACGGGAAGGGCCGCACCGTCCGCGACCTGAACGGCAAGCCGGTCACCTCCACCAGCAACGGCCGGGGCCTCTACGTGTTCCGGCAGCTGCCGGACGGGACCTACGCGGTCCAGTTCGACCTGTCCACCCTCCCGACCGGGGCCACCGTCACGATCAAGGACGCGGTCCGCCGGACGGCAGCCAGCGCGGAGGACTCCGACGGCGACCCGACCACCGGCATCACCGAGAACGTCGCGGTGGCCGGCGGCCAGGCCCAGCTCAACCTGGACCTCGGCCTGATCCTCCCCCCCCCACCCCCCCCCCCCCCCCCCCCCCCCCCCCCCCCCCCCCCCCCCCCCCCCCCCCCCCCCCCCCCCCCCCCCCCCCCCCCCCCCCCCCCCCCCCCCCCCC